>JAZKAG010000245.1:6266-10300 GCA_040389265.1 Acidobacteriota bacterium | reverse complement strand
TATCCCGACGTGATCTACGGAGAACACCTGGTCGACAACACCTGCATGCAGCTAGTCACCAACCCCTTCCAATACGACATGCTGCTGCTGGAAAATTTGTACGGCGACATTATCAGCGATCTTTGCGCCGCATTTGTGGGGGGTCTCGGCCTGGTTCCAGGAGCGAACCTGGGAGCGGATTGCGCAATTTTCGAAGCGGTCCATGGTTCCGCGCCGGATATCGCCGGAACGAATGTGGCAAACCCGACTGCGCTGCTGCAATCGGCCGTGCTGATGCTCCGGCACATTGATGAGGGCGCTGCGGCCGACCGGGTGCACCGAGCCATTGAAAAGGTCTACGAGTCCAAGCAGTCGCTGACCCGCGATGTGGGTGGCACGGCTGGAACAACTGAATTTGGCGATGCGGTGATTGCTGCGTTAGCGAGCTAACCGTTTTAAGCCGTCTTAAAAAAGACAAGGACATTCAGCATGATGGGAAAAAACTATGCGCGCGTCGGCTTGTGGCTGATTCCAATTGTCGGACTGGCGCTCGCTGGTTGCAGCAAACACTCTGCTGCGAATCCGTCCGTGGGCGGAAATAACGGCTCAACTGCATCCCCGACGGCCAACGCACAGATCGATCCGGCAACCGCGGGCTCTGTGTCCGGCACCATCCGCTTCAATGGCAAAGCGCCCGCTCGCATCGTGATCGACATGGCGCAGGATCCAGTCTGCAGCCAGGGTTCGACGACCCCGAACATGACCGAGCAGTACGTTGTCCACGATGGTCGATTGGCCAACGCATTTCTGTATATCAAAGACGGCTTAGGCAATCGGATTTATATGCCGACAAAAACGCCCGTGGTGCTGGACCAGAAAGGCTGTCGCTACATTCCGCATGTCATCGGCGCGATGGTTGGGCAGCCGGTTGAGTTTCGCAACAGCGATCGCACCATGCACAACGTTCATGTTGTTCCGCCGGGTAGCGACAGCTCCGGATTCGACATTTCACAGGCGCCGATGGCCGGTACCGAGCGACATATCTTTCGCGACGCCGGATTAATGATTCCCGTTCGCTGCAACAATCATCCCTGGATGGAAGCCTTTCTGAACATCGTCAAGAACCCGTTTTTTGCGGTCTCCCGCGCGGATGGAAGCTTTGAGATTCAGGGTCTGCCGCCCGGAACGTACACCCTGGTCGCTGCCCATGAAAAGCTTGGAACTCAATCGCAACAGATCACAATCCGAAGCCACAAAGCATCGACTGCGAATTTTGCGTTTAGCAAGTGATACATCGACGCGCATTTGGCTGCTATAAATGAAATAATTATTCTTCATGCAGACTCCATACAAAATAGGCATTCTGGGCGCGACTGGGATGGTCGGCCAACGTTTCATCCAACTTCTGGAAAACCATCCGTGGTTCCAGGTGACGTGGCTTGCGGCCAGCGATCGCTCGAGCGGCAAACTGTACGAAGATGCCGTGCGCTGGAAGCTGGACACACCCATTCCCGCTTCCGTCGCCAGGCTGCCGGTATCGCCGGCAACTCCGGAGCAGAATCCCCAGGGCGTTCCTGACATTATCTTCGCCGCGCTGGATACAGACATTGCCCGCGAGTTGGAGCCAAAATTCGCAGCTGCCGGTTGTGCCGTGATTTCGAACTCCAGCGCCTTCCGCATGCAGGCGGATGTGCCGCTGGTAATACCGGAAGTCAACGCCGACCACCTGGCGCTGATTCCGCAACAAAACTGGAACGGCACGAATAAGAGTAGCCAAAAGCGCGGCTACATCGTGACCAATCCCAACTGTTCCGCAATTGGCCTAGTGATGGCGTTGAAACCGCTCGCAGAGAAGTTCGGCCTGCGCTCGGTATTTGTCAGCACCATGCAGGCAGCCAGCGGCGCCGGATATCCGGGCGTGCCCTCGCTCGACGTTCTGGGCAACGTAGTTCCCTTCATCAAAAATGAAGAAGAAAAATTGGAAGCAGAGACGCGCCGCCTGCTGGGCAAGCTGGAGAATTCGCAGGTCACTCTGCTAGATGCGAAAGTAACGGCCCACTGCAACCGTGTCGCCGTGGAAGATGGCCACACGGAAAGCGTCAGCATCGAACTGGCCAGCAAGCCGAGCCGGGAAGAAATTCTGGCCGCCTGGAGAGACTTCCAACCGCTCAAGGGACAAAATCTTCCCACCGCGCCCGAGCAGCCGGTGGAGTTCAACCCGGCAGAGGATCGTCCGCAGCCTCGCTTAGACCGCATGCGCGGACGCGGTATGGCAGCTACCGTCGGCCGTTTGCGTCCCTGCTCCCTGCTGGACTGGAAGTTCACTGTGCTCTCTCACAATACGATTCGCGGGGCGGCCGGCGCGGCACTGCTGAACGCGGAATTGCTCGCGTCGCAAGGTAAATTATCACCGTCCGGAAGCAAGCCATGAGCGGCGCCATGAAAATTGTCGTCATGAAGTTCGGTGGCACCTCGGTGGAGAGCGCCGCGGCAATCGCCCGCACCGCTGAAATTGTCGAAAGCCGTCGCGCGCGCGGTCTCACGCCTGTGGTCGTAGTCAGCGCCATGGCCAAGGTTACGGATCAATTGCTGGCCGCAGCCGCAGCCGCGGAACGCGGAGATCGCACCGGCGCACTCGCCATTAGTTCCCGCCTGCGGAATCGCCACCTCGATGCGGCCTCCGCAATTTTGACCGGCGATTCCGTCGCCGCAACCCATAAGTGGCTGGATGAACAATTTGAGTCACTCGACGATTTGCTGCGCGGCCTGGCGGCTGTACAGGAGCTGACACCGCGCACCACCGACCTGGTCGCCTCCTACGGCGAACGATTGTCCAGCCACATGATTGGCGCTCTCTATGCGCAATCCAGCCTGAACGGCATTCATGTCGATGCACGTACCTGCATCGTGACCAACGGCGACCACGGCAAGGCAACGCCGCTGGAAGAAAAAATTGAGCACCAGTTGCGCCAGCACGTTCTGCCGCTGCTGGAAAAAGGCCATGTTCCCGTACTTGGCGGATTTATCGGCGCCACGGAAAAAGGTGTCACGACCACGCTGGGCCGCGGCGGATCCGATTTCACCGGAGCCTTGATCGGACGCGGACTCAATGCATACGCGATTGAAATCTGGACGGACGTCAACGGCATTATGACCACAGATCCACGCGTATGCTCCGATGCGCTGCGAGTCAAGACCATCAGTTTTGAAGAGGCGTCGGAGCTTGCCTACTTTGGCGCCAAGGTGCTGCACCCGGCCACCATCCTTCCCGCAGTGCAGAAGAACATTCCGGTATGGGTGCTGAATTCAAAAGATCCCAACAACCAGGGCACGCAGATTACCGCCATTGCCCGCCATTCACGCACCCCGTTCAAGTCGATCGCCATTAAGCGGAAGCTCACCATCATCGATGTCGTGGCCAGCCGTATGTTGATGACGCACGGCTATCTGAAAGCGATCTTCGACGTATTCGACAAACATAAGTGCGCCGTCGATATGGTCTCTACATCGGAAGTGAGCGTCTCTCTCTCCGTCGATTCTAACGATCGCCTGCCCGCCATCGCCGCCGACCTGAGTCAACTCGCCGATGTGAAATATGAAGGTCGCAAGGCGCTCATCTGCATGGTCGGTGAAAATATTCGCGGTCAGCGTGGCATCGCCGCGCAGGTGTTTGCCGCGATTCGTCACGTCAACGTCAGGATGATTTCCCAGGGCGCGTCCGAAATCAACATGAGTTTTATGATCGAAGAAGACGACGTGGAAGAAGCGGTTCGATCGCTGCACAAACATTTTTTTCAGGATCCAGATCCAGAGATTTTCGACGTGGAAGCACGCCAGCCATTGGCCGACGAATCAGCGTCTCCCGCTGTCGCCGCGAAAAGGAGTTAGCGTCATGCGCATGCTGATCATCGGTCAAGGTAAGACGGGCCGCGTGGTGACGGAAATCGCCCGGGAGCGCGGTCACAGCGTGCAGACGCTGGAAGAAAGAGAAAACATGGACGCCGGATCGCTTACCGCACCCAGCCTAGCCTCGTTCGACGTGGTCATCGATTTCA
>JAZKAG010000245.1:0-6256 GCA_040389265.1 Acidobacteriota bacterium | reverse complement strand
TGAAGAACCTGCGCGCCTGTCTGGCCAATGGCGCCAAAGTAGTGGTCGGCACCACCGGCTGGTATCAGCACCTGGAAGACATGCGCTCGCTGGCCGCACGCAAAAATGCCGGACTTCTCTACTCGACAAATTTCTCCTTCGGCGTGCAGTTGCTGTATCAAATGGCGAAGCTGCTGGGCAATCAGGCGGGTGGCTATCAATTCAAAATCGAAGAAACCCATCACACCGAGAAACTCGATTCTCCGTCCGGAACTGCGCTAACCCTGCAAAAGGTTTTGGCGAACACGACCTATGGAGGCTCGGCCACCATCGACGCTCAACGTGTGAAAGATGCCATCGGCACCCATCGGCTGGAAGTCATCTCTGACAACGAGAAACTTGTCGTGGAGCATCAGGCGCTCTCGCGGCGCAGCTTCGCCTACGGCGCGGTCCGCGGCGCCGAATGGCTGGCCACGCGTTCCGGCAGCTACGATTTTCAGGATGTGTTCCCGCAGATTCTCGCCTAGCCGTCTTGAAAGATGATGGCGCGCCAGTAGCGTCCCACTTATTCACAACGATTTCTGCCGAACCATGTAATCCGCCGCCTCTTCGTTGTAGACTGCGAAGATATGGAGATCTCTGGTTGCGGTACCGCATTGGTTACGCCGTTTCTTTCCAACGGCGAGGTGGATTGGCAGGCACTTCGAAACCTGGTTCGCTGGCAGATTGAAAGCGGCATCCGGTTCCTGGTCCCCACCGGTTCGACCGGGGAAGCCTGCGCCTTGTTGGAGTCGGAATGGCTGCGCCTGGTCAGCGAGGTGGTCGAAGCCGGCGAAGGTCGCGTGCCGATTTTCGTTGGCTGCAGCCACAACACCTCTCGGCAGGCGATCGATCGCGTCAAGAAACTGCAAGCCATCCCCGGCGTTGACGGGGTGCTAACGGCGAATCCCTACTACACCAAGCCAACGCAGGAAGGCCAGTATCTGCACTTCCGCGCCATCGCAGAGAATACCCATCTCCAGGTGCTGCTCTACAACATTCCCAGCCGCACCGGAATCAACCTGCTGCCGGAAACGACCGCACGGCTGGCCGAAATCCCCAACGTTGTCGGCATTAAGGAATCCAGCGGAAACCTGCAACAGATCACGGAAGTCGTACACGCCGTGCCCGATCACTTTAAGGTGTTTGCCGGCGACGACAACCTGGCGCTGCCTATCCTTTCCGTCGGCGGCGTGGGCGTCATTTCTGTCGCAGCAAATGCCATTCCGGCGCAGATGACGCGTATGGTGAATGCGGCCCTCAATCATGACTGGACCCTGGCCCGCCAGTTGTACCGCAAATATTATCCGCTGATTATCGGCAACTTTATTGAGCCCAATCCGCAGCCGGTCAAGTGCGTTCTGGCCCTCATGGGACGCATTCAGGAAGAGTATCGCCTGCCTATGATGCCGGTCGTGTCCAAGACCAGGACACACCTGGAAAAGCTGGTGCACGAATTGGGACTGCTGGAGCCGGTTGCAGCCGGAAGCCCTCCAGTAACGACTGTGGCTGCGGCAGCCAGTTCGAATGCCTAGCAGCGACACACTGTAACCATCATCGTAGCTGCCAAGCACTCAACCTGAGGAAGTCGAACTGTGTCGCAAACCTCGCTCGCATCTCGAATCGATGCCGCCTTCCAGCACAGCGCGCACAGCGTGGACGCCGCGGAAGACGAATCGCTGTTTTATGAGTTGCGTGATGCGCTGACTTGCGGCACCATTCGCGCCGCCGAGCCCGATCCGACCCAGCCCAACGGCTGGCGAGTCAATGCCTGGGTGAAGCGCGGCATTCTGCTGGGATTTCGTATCGGCCAGTTAACCGAGTCGGGGACAGAGTTGTCTTTCGTTGACAAGCATACCTACCCCGTCCAAAGATTCGCGACTACGGAGAGAGTGCGCGTCGTGCCCGGTGGCTCCGCCGTCCGCAGTGGCGCTTACCTGGCGCCCGGTGTGGTTTGCATGCCACCGATGTACGTCAACGTCGGCGCGTATGTCGATGAAGGAACCATGGTCGACTCCCACGCACTGGTAGGATCCTGCGCGCAAATTGGCCGCAATGTCCATCTCAGCGCGGCGGCGCAGATTGGCGGCGTCCTGGAACCTGTAAACGCCAGCCCGGTGATCCTGGAAGACGGCGTCCTGGTCGGTGGCAATTGTGGTGTGTATGAGGGCACGCTGGTACGGAAGCGGGCCGTGCTGGGCGCTGGTGTCATTCTGACGCGTTCCACCCCGGTGTTTGATATTGTGCGTGGAGAAATTCTGCGGGCCACCCAGGAAACCCCGTTGATCATTCCTACGGATGCCGTGGTCGTCGCCGGCGCGCGCGCCATCTCTCGCGGCAAAGCTGCCGAGTGGGGGCTGAGCCTGTACACCCCCGTGATCGTGAAATATCGCGACGAAAAGACGGAACTGTCGCTGGAACTGGAAGATCTGCTGCGGTAGCATCCTTCCCAACCCTTCCATGGTCGGCGTTCCCTACTCCTCGGCTGCGGGCGTGCAAGCGAGGCAGCCGTGATGTACCCTGAAGTCCCCCCCGCCAGACCCTGCTGTGGCCTTCGAATTCACAGGAGGAATGTATGCCGCTAACATTGGCAACACGGTTTTGTGACAACGTCTACGTCATTCACTGCACCGGTCGCATTGTCCTGGGCGAAGAGGTCAAGGCACTCGAGACAGCGCTGGGGAAGAGTGTGCGCGAGTGCGACCAGATCGTCCTGAACATGGGCGAAGTCACTCGTCTCGACAGCATCGGGCTGGGATTGGTGGTGCGATACGTGACCAATCTTCGCAAGCGAGGTGGCGATCTGCGGCTTGCCGCTCCGCCAGCGTTTGTGACGCGTTTGCTGGAGCTGACGATGCTGTCAGAAGTGATGCAGGCATATTCGACCGAACAGGATGCCATCGCCTCCTTCCGCGGCAAGATGGCCGTCCAGAATCCTCAGGATTGTCGTGGTCCGCGCGTGCTGGTTGTCGACTCCTCGTCGGATCTCTGCGTGTTCATCCGCAGCGTACTGGCACAACACGGGTTCGATGTGAAGTCGACCAACCTGGTGCGCGATGCGAAAATAATGCTGCATGTGGGAGATATCGACGTGGTCCTGATTGGACCTAGCACTCCCCAGCTTTCATCGGAGACAGTGGCCCAATCCCTGGCATCGGTCGCACCGAACCTCAAAGTACTGCAGCTGGACGCAGACTTCAAAACTCATCATGCACATGAGGCAGCGCAGATCCTGCTGGACATGGTCGAACTGCCTGCATCAACCCGGCAGAGTGCATGACCCGATCCATCGCGTAATGTTGCGCGCCTCTATACTGCCACCATTGCCGTCGCTGCCCTCACAACACTGACCACGGTGATATCGTCTTCCTGGCCAAACTTCTGCGCCGTCGCGGCGATCGTTGCGGCGGGTTGGTTGCTGATTTCCTGGGTGCGAGCGAAACCGAACAGCTCTTTCTGTTCGTTGGTGGCTTCAACCACGCCATCGGAAACGAAAGTCAACCGATCGCCGGGAGCGAGCTGATAGGAGGTTTCGGAGTAGCTGCTTTCGGAGACGATGCCGAGCGGCAGGCCGCTTTCGATGGCAATTTCTTCGCCGTTGCGATACGGCGGGATGTGCCCGGCGTTGCCGACGGTCATTGTTCCGTCGGCGGAAATCAGCGCCGCGCAGCACGTGGCAAAACCCGTAATCTGCCCATGGAGCACCCGGTTCAGATATTCCAGCACCGCCGCCGGATTCCGCACCGTACACCCGCGCAGCGCCCCCACAATGGTGCTTACCGTCATCGCAGCCTTCAGGCCCTTGCCGCTCACGTCGCCAAGGACAATCAGCAACGACCCGTCCTCGCCCGGCAAAATCTGGAAGAAATCCCCGCCGACTTCGCTCGCCGGAAGATAAACGCTCTCCACCGTGAATCCCGGTGTGTCCGGCGCTTTCAATGGCACCAGAAACGACTGCACACTTCGCGCTGCCTCAAATTCGCCTGCGAGACGCTCCTCTTCCCGACGGGCTAACGCAAATCTCCGCACCAGAAATAGCATCATCGCAACGGCAAATATCGTGAACGTAACATTCAGCAGTCGCAGGGGGTAAGGAAACTGCAGCAGTGCAAGATCAATGTTAAAGGTGCGCCTCTGCAACCCCATTTGATAGGAGATTCCCGTCAGGTTCACCACCAGCACCAGGCCGTAGTCCAACAGTACCGGAACCAGCAGCAGGCGGGCGTTTGCATCCTTGCGCAATGTGCTCCGAAGCAGCATTGCGAGAATCCACAGTTCGGAAGGCAGTAAGAGGAGCACAGTCAGCATTCCCGAAAAGGCCACGGATGTCCAGTTAAGGATGTACGTAAAATCCGTTACAGATGACAGACACGCGGCAACACACGCAAACCACCACCAGAAATCTCTCCGGATGCGAAGCACTCGGCGAAAGAACAGCAATCCCGCGATCTGGAAGATCGCAAGCATCGAACCGTCGATGACGTCGTATATCTGGACGGGAATCAGATTGAGGCGGATGCCGATCGCGTCGGCAGTATCGGCAGCGGCCGCAAGCAGCAGCAGCGCGAACCACAGATATTCTCGATCTGCCGGGCGGAACAGGAAAAGGCCCAGAACAATGACACCAAACATCAGAGTCAGGACACCGTAGGCGTAAGTATTCGCGACTTGGGCCCTATGGGCCAGAACCAGAGTTCCGAAGCGTTGATGGACTAAGTGCGTGGCGCCAATCACGCTTCCCGGCCCTAGCATTCCTCCAGGCGCGTACGACGCCCATTGCGAGAGTTGCCATACTTGAATCGCAATACTGAATGTATGCGGCTCCGCTGCCTGAATGCGCGGTAGGTCGAAGACCTCGGGTCTGCTCCATAGAGCCAACGATCGCGGCGGCATATACCCGAAGCCCCCGATCAGCGTGCCGTCCACATAGACTCGATAACTGGTCCGGATGGGCATCAGCAGCAGCGAGAGGGGTTTGCCATCGCCCGGAACGACGACCGTGAACCGGTACCAGGCATAACCGCTGTAGCCCTTGTATCCCTGTTTTCCCCAATCTTCGTCAGACCGCAAAAGCGGCCAGGTGGAGTCATCGAAGTCCGGACGGGCCCATGCCGGATTGTCTCCCGTATGGAACCGCCACAGCCCATCGAGCGACACGACCGGCTCGCGGCCCGTTTGCAGATTGAACGTCTGCGCGCGCAGCCCGCTGCACGCAACCAGGAACAGAAAAACGAGGCAGACAAATTTCTTCATACTGTCACCGCTTGCGCCGCGCCGACACATTGGACCGACACCACCACCTCACCGTAGATCGCGCCCAGGCCATGTTGTCCCCGATGTGAAACTTCACCGGGCCGGTCAGCGGCTCAGTCGCGTTGCCCAGTGTGGCCTGCTGCTGGGCGTGAATGCGGGGCCCGACCAACCCTAAAAAGAGCGGCGGAGAACCGAGAGAGGATAGAAATCGCGATGCAAGCATGTCCGCATTTTGCCACCCACCCAGAACAAATCGGCGCTTGGCGCTTTATATCACACAGTATGTTTGTCTTTGCGATCATTTCAGGGTCAGGCGCGAATCTGCATTCCGCGCAGATGACAACAGCCGCCTGCATCGCCTTCGCGTTCAGCGAGCCGCTGCTGGCTCATAGTTGCCGGGAACTAATCGAAAGCCGATGGCGATGCGATTCCACGCATTAATCGTAGTGATCGCGAGCGTGATATTCACTCGCTCCTCTTCACCAAAATTCTTGCTGAGTTCCTCGTACACGGCCTCGGGTGCGTGCCCGATCTGGATGTTTGTAATGGCCTCTGTCCAGGCCAACGCCGCCCTTTCCTTTTCGGTGTAAAACGGGGTTTCGCGCCATGCGTCCAAAGAATAAATTCGTTGCTCTGTCTCGCCCTTGAAGCGCGCGTCTTTCGTGTGCATGTCGATGCAATATGCGCAACCATTCAGTTGCGAGGCACGAATCTTGATCAGTTCCAGCAGATGCGGATCGATACCGCTGCGGCGTACGACACCTTCCATTTGCACCATTGCTTTGAAGGCTTCCGGAGAGGCTTTGGCGTAGTCCAGACGAGCTTCCATCGCTGAATTCTTCCTCCTCACCGGTATGAGTCCGTATCTATCTTCGGAGATTCAAGATTGCCTGGCGATCCGGCAAGGGCGCGCGCTGTGAAATCTTTCTCGAGAACGTGCTAGCATCGTCTTTCCTATGATTGACGGCAAGCTACAGATTATTCC
>JAZKAG010000244.1:27752-37300 GCA_040389265.1 Acidobacteriota bacterium | reverse complement strand
TGCTGCATCCGCTGCCCTACAACGGGGTGGATCGCATTGTGCAGATCAGGATGAAGGCGGCAGCGAATTACCAACAGCCCGCCTCCTGGCTGGAATACCAGGACATCCGCAGACTGGCCACATCGTTCAGCGCGATCGCCGGCGTTGGCAATGGTGGAGGCGTCACCCTGACCCAGGGAAAGCAGGCCATCTATCTGCACGCGGTGCAGGGAACTGACAATTTCTTCCAACTCTATGACGTGCATCCGCTGATGGGACGCACATATCTGCCCGGTGAGGATCGGGCCGGCAAGAACAAAGTCGCCGTCCTGAGTTACTCCGTCTGGCAGCAGTATTTCGGCGGTAGAAAAAACGTGATCGGCGAATTCATTCACCTCGACGGCCTGCCGTATACCGTGATCGGCGTCATGCCAGCCGGCTTCCGCGTTCGCTTCGATATTCCGGATGTCATCTACACGCCGCTGCAACTCTCTCCCGACCAGATCAAGTCACGCGGCAGTTTCTGGTTACCGGTGTGGGGTCGCCTCAAGCCCGGTGTAACAGTAGCCCAGGCGACTGCCGACATGAATCACGTCCTCAATGAGTTGGGCAAACAATTCCCGGAGCACGATAAGGGAAAGACCGCGCATGTCATCCCAATCGTTGATGTGCTGCATACCAACCAGACCGGACATAATGATCGTCCGGAACTGTGGACGTTGCTAGCCGCTGTATTCGCGGTTCTGTTGATTGCATGCACCAACGTTGCCGGCTTGCTCCTGGCCCGCGGCATTCTGCGGGAGCGAGAATTGGCAGTGCGCACAGCGCTCGGCGCCGGCCGGCGCCGCATCGTGATTCAAATGCTGACAGAGAATGTTCTGCTGGGCATCGGAGGAGGCGTAGGCGGCGTCATCCTGGGCGAAGTCCTACTAATCGCCATGCAGCAGTTCCTTGAAAAAGCGTTTCAGTTGGGCGGAAACGCTCATATGAACCTACTCGTTCTGGCCGCAACCTTCGCCGTCTCTCTGCTCGCCAGCGTTGCCGCTGGACTCGTTCCGGCCTGGCGCGCCGCTCACATCGATCCCAATCATACCCTCAAGTCGGGCGCGAATACTGGGACCACCCGGCATGAGCATCAACTACGCGCAGGATTTGTCGTGGTGCAGGTGGCGTTGTCATTGATATTGTTGGTCTGCTCTGGCCTGTTGCTGCTTGGGTTGCGAGAGATGCTGCAGACCAACGTAGGATTCAATCCAAAACACCTGCTCACGCTGGAGATCGACATTCCCTCCGGAGATTACAAGGGCACAGGCTTTGTGCAGGGATTGGTGCAGCCGCTGGAAGCGCGCGTGCAGCAGATTCCCGGGGTCACCGCAGTCGGCAGCAACGACCTGATGCCAATCTTTCAGAATGGTTCCAACAGCGATATTGCGCTGGTTGGTAAGCCTGAAGATCCGCTCGACAAACAGCGGCTCACGGAAATTCGTTTCGTCACGCCGGGATATTTCGCAGCCATGCAGCTCCCTATTCTGAAGGGCCGCGACTTTACAGCCCAGGATGCCGCGAAGACTCAGCAGGTGGCGATTGTCAACGACGCCTGGGTGAAGGAATTTTTAGGCAGCAACGAAGATCCTCTCGCCCAGGCTTTCAAAGGTGACCCTGGAGAAGGCAACACCGCGATTGTTGGCGTCGCTCGCAGTGGACGGCAAGATTTATTCGACCCGGCCAACGCGGAAGCGGACTTTCCCATGACCCAGATGCCGGAGTCGTGGCTTGCTTTCATTCCACAGTTTTATCTTTTCGTGCGTACCTCCGTCACGCCGACTAGCATCGTTCCGCAACTGCGAAGCGCTCTGCATGAGGCCGCACCCAATGTTGCCTTCCGCACTCCGGAAACCATGGAGCAGGTGCTCTCCGATGCTTTGGTCACCAACCGAATGCTCAGTTGGCTGTTCGGTCTGTTCGCCGCCATTGCGGCGATGCTTACCGCCATCGGTATCTACGGGCTGCTGACGCAGGAGGTGGCCAGCCGTACCCGTGACATCGGTGTGCGCATGGCGCTCGGCTCAACTCGGGTGGGTGTGGCTCAGCTTGTCTTCAGCCGCGTCGGCGTTCTGCTCCTGGTCGGCGTCAGCGCCGGTCTTGCCGGCGTGTTTCTAGTTCGACGCGTATTGATGTCCGTTCTCACGGTTCAGTTTCATCAGGACATGTGGGCCATCGGTGCCATTGCGATTGGCTTGTGCGCCATCGGACTGCTCTCCGGGGTGATCCCGGCGCGTCGTGCTGCCTCCATTGATCCCATGCAAGCGTTGCGATCGGAATAAGGAGATTTCATTGATCAGCTTGCTCAACGATCTTCGCTACGCAATGCGGCAACTCCGCAAGTCGCCCGGCTTCGCCATCACCGCGATCCTGACGCTCGCGCTGGCCATCGGCGCGAACACCGCCATCTTCAGCGTAGTCAACGGGCTCATGTTGCGCCCTCTGCCGTATCCTCATCCGGAAAAACTTGGTGCATTGATCACGCAATACAACTCTCCGAAAATGTCCACCGAGAGTGACTCGGTAGATGGCGAGATGTATGAAATGGCGCGCGACCAAGCGCCGGCAGTTACCGTTGCCGCCTATTCCTTTCCTGTCGGAGTGAATCTCCGCGCGGGCTCCGCCGTTCGATATGTCATTGCACAGCGTGTGTCGGCAAAATATTTTGATGTTCTGGCCACTCCTCCGATGCTCGGTCCCGGTTTCACCAAGGAAGATGATCTGTCCAACGGACCCAATGTAGCGGTGCTCAGCAATGCCTTGTGGCGCACTGCGTTTCATTCCGACCCGAATATTATCGGGCATGCCATTCTTCTGAAAGGCGCACCCTATACCGTAGTGGGTGTGCTGGCCCGCGGAGAGCACACCCCACAGATCGACCTTTTTGGACTGGGAGCAACTGAGCCCCCTGAAGTGTGGACACCGCTGCGCCCCAGCCGCAGCGGAGAAGGCGAGGGCACCAATTATGGCGCTCTGCTGCGCCTGAATCCAGGTAGCACCTGGGCGCAGGCAAATGCTCAACTGAGCGGTCTGCTGCCGACTCATATTCGAAACAGCATGGCGGAAACACCCGGCCTGCATGGACATATGGAAGACATTCCGTTGCAGCGGAGCGAGATCGAACCAACGCGTCCGGCAGTCGTGGGCTTGATGATGGCGGTTGGGTTCATCTTGCTGATTGCCTGTGCCAACCTCGCTGGCCTGGGTGTGGTACGGGCGCAACGCCGCAGCGCAGAGATGGCGACGCGTATGGCGCTGGGTGGTACAGCATGGCAACTTGTGCGGCAATTGTGGACGGAAAACCTGGTGTTGGCCATGCTGGGCGGTGCGGTCGGCATTGCCGTTGCCGAGGGGGGACTCACACTTTTGGCACATCTGCTGCCGCCAGGCCTACTGCCGACAAGCAATTTCAGTCTCGATGGCAGAGTGCTTCTATTCACCCTTGCGGTTTCGCTCACCGCCAGCATCTTGGCGGGAATGCTTCCGGCGCTGACGCTGCGCCGCATCGATTTACGGTCCGCCATGTCTCTCGGGGCCAACCGTACCGTGTCCGCTGCAGCGAATCGCAAGTCGCGTACCCTGCTGATTGCCGGTGAGATTGCGCTGACCGTGGTGCTGGTCGCCGCCTCGGGCCTTCTGATCCGGTCGCTGATCTATTTGGAGACGCTGCCGCCCGGCTTTGATGCGACCAACGTTACGGCGGGAAAAGTGTCGCTCGACGAGGTCCGCTATCGCGACGCAGCGGCGGTGCAACGATTGTTCGCGTCGAGTCTTGACGCAATGCGAAAAATTCCCGGAATAGAAGACGCTGCCGTGGGTTTGAGTCTTCCGTATGAGCGCGGCTTGAACGACGGAGCGAAAATCGCCGACGGAAAGAACGAAGGAAAGCAATTTGAGGCGACAGCCATTTATGCCACCCCGGGGTATTTCGACACGCTGCGAATGAATCTTCTGGCGGGGCGCGATTTCAACGCAGATGACACTGCGAAGAGTCAGCCCGTGGCGATTGTGAATGAAAGCTTTGCGCGCCAGTATTTCGATCAGCGGAACGCTGTGGGCCGCCATTTGGGCGGAAATCTCGGCGATTCCAGACCGACCTTAGTGATCGGCATCGTTCCCGACGTGGTGAAGACTCCTGGCATCGACAGTACCGCGCCGTTGACGACCGAGCCGACGATCTATGTTCCGGCGACCCAGATCAATTCGAAATTCTTCGCGTTGGTGCATACCTGGTTTCAACCCAGTTGGATTGTGCGCACCCGGGGCCCGATCGTCGGAATAACCGGCGACATGCGGAGAGCTCTCGCCGATGCCGATCCGGCCTTACCATTCTCTGGCTTTTACAGCATGGCTGATTTGCAACAGCGGGCGCTGGGCATGCAACGAATTGAAGTTATTCTCCTCGGCGTACTGGCTGGTCTGGCGTTATTGCTTTCCGCCATCGGCGTCTATGGGCTCATCTCCAACCTGGTCGTCCAACGCAAGCGAGAAATTGGCATTCGCCTGGCCCTCGGATCCTCCATCCGCGCCGCCATGTTTGAAGTTGGCCGACTTGGAGTGTTGGCAACCATGCTCGGCCTTACCGTCGGAATCGCCGCATCTTTTGTTGGGCTGCGCGCCATGAAAGGTTTCATCTATGGCATCGGAATGTACGATCCCGCCACCTTAATCGGAACGGCGCTGGTGCTGGGTATTGTCGCGCTTGCAGCCACCTTTCTGCCTGCGCGCCGTATTAGCAGCATCGATCCCACAACCATCCTGCGTGAGGAGTAACACCCAAGCATGACGGCTTTGCTCAACGATCTTCGCTACGCTTGGCGCCAGTTGCTGAAAGCTCCTGGATTCGCCCTGACTGCCGTGATCACCCTGGCGTTGGGCATCGGCATCAGTGCCGCCATGTTTACCGTGGTCGATGGTGTGCTGTTGCGGCCCCTGCCCGTGCCGCATCAATCTCAGATTGTCGTCTTGGGAGAAGCTAACAACGCCGGCACGGCGAGCGGCACGGATTGAACCAGTCGAAGCTTGGCGGTCAGAGTAACGACCGGCGTAGGAGGTCGAGCAGCACCATAACTTTGGTTTCAAATGAAGATTTCTACAAGTGAGAAAAAATGATTCAACTAAAAAATATAGATCGCAGTTACAAGTTAGGAGCAGGGCAGTTGTGGGTGCTGCGCCGAATCCAGATGGATATTCAACCAGGTGAGTTCGTCACCATCATGGGACCTTCAGGGTCTGGAAAATCATCCCTGCTGAATATTCTCGGCCTGCTCGATGACGACTGGCAAGGCGAGTATTGGTTTGGCGAGCAGCCTGTGCATAAGCTGAATCGCAAGCAGCGAGCCGACCTCTCTCGCCGCAGCATCGGCATGGTGTTTCAGAGCTATCACCTGCTGGACGACTTAACGGTTGCGGAGAATATCGACCTTCCTCTGTCATATAAAAACATTCCCACCTCGGAGCGACAGGGGATGGTCGCGGACGTCCTCGACCGATTCCGCATGGTCGCAAAAAAGGATTTATTTCCGTCCCAGCTTTCCGGCGGCCAGCAGCAGCTGGTGGGAATCGCGCGCGCTGTCATTCACAAGCCCGCGCTGCTGCTAGCGGACGAACCCACCGGGAATCTTCACTCGGTGCAGGCCAAAGAAATTATGGAACTGTTCCGCGAATTGAACCGTGGGGGCACCACCATCGTTCAGGTGACGCATTCAGATTTGAATGCGACCTATGGAACGCGAACGATCCAGCTAAGCGATGGCTGGATGCTTTCTGACTCCGCACATCCCGAGTTACAGCAGACAGGAGACGGAAGAGCTTGATAAATCCTCAAACATCTTGTATGCGCGCCTTGTTGACCGGCTTTGTATCTATCAGCCTATTCGCAACAGCGGCAGTTGCATTTGCGGGGCAAACCGCGTCGGCGACTGCAGCTTCGCAAACAACTTCGGGAGTGCCTGAGGCTCCTGCACCGACGGCGGACCCCCAAACTGTGGCGTCTTCTTCGCTGGCGCAACAGATACAGCAGGCGCAGCACACGTCGTTCGCTCCCCAAGAGCCTTTCCACGTATCCCTGCCGCATTCCCACAAGCCGTTTTCGCCGTACAGGCCCACGAATGCGCCGCCGTTGGATCTAACCAACTCGCCTCGCCTGCCAAGCCTCATCCGCGACGGAAAACTATATATCTCATTGAGTGACACGATCGCTCTTGCCATCGAGAACAATCTCGATTTAGCCTACTTTCGCTACAACTTTCCCATTGCAGAAACGGATATTGCGCGCACCAAAGCTGGGGCTCCGGCAAATGGCGTCGACACCCAAATTGTGCAATCGTCGACGGAGGGTGGCTTTGGCTCGCAGAACACTGGCGGCGGGGGCGCCAGTTCCGGATCGGCTGCGGCCGGCGCGGGTGGCATTGTCACCTCGACGCTGGGTGCTGGAACCACCGTGAGTTCCTTTGATCCCTATCTGAAATTCCAAGGCTTCGACGACCACAACGTCACTCAAGAAGGAAACCAATTCCAATATGGTGTTCCCACGTTTAAGCAGAACACCATCGAGGCGTTGGCAAGTTACACGCAGTCGTTTCCACTGGGCACCAACGTGACCGTCGACTATGTGGGGCAGCGCTTTGCGAATAACAGTCCGTACGAGGCCATCAATCCTACCCTCTACTCCAATTTTGAGACGGTAATCACACAGCAGTTGCTCGCAGGTTTCGGTCTCGCTACTAACGAGCGCTACATCCATATAGCAAAGAAGAATCTCCAGATTACCGACCTTGCTTTCCGCGCCCAGGTGATCGCAACGATAACGCAGGTGGAAAATATTTATTGGGATCTCGTCAACGCCTATGAAGACGAACAGGTAAAGCAGCGTTCCCTGGACTTTGCACAACGGACGCTGCACGACGATCAGGAGCAGTTAAACCTGAAGGCAATCCCAGCTCTCCAGGTGCTGAAGGATCAATCGGATGTGGCCACCAGCGAAGGCGACCTGACTGTTTCGCGAGCCAACCTGCGTCTGAATGAGCTTCTGCTCAAAAACGCGATCACCAAGAGCGACGATCCGCTCATTGATGAGATGTCCGTCATTCCTCTGGATCGCACTGGTCCCCCCGACCCCAACGCCTCCCTGCCAATTGACGATCTCATTTCCGAGGCCGAAAAGAATCGGCCCGACGTCACTCAGGATGAGATCGCTATGCAGGTCGCGAAGATGAGTCTCCAATCGATCAACAGCGAACTGCTGCCCACGTTAAACCTATATGGACTGTATGCAGGCGCGGGCATTGCTGGTCCGCAAAACCCAAACTGTTCCCTAACGCCTGCCCAATGCGCGTCCGTTCTCCCCACTGGTTTCCGCAGCATGTTTGTGAATACATTTAATTACTCCTCTCCGGAATACCAGGTAGGGCTGAATCTGTCGATAAACTTGCGCAATCGCCAGGCGAAGGCGGATCAGTTCCGCGCCTCGCTGGAATATCGGCGGCGCCAAATCTCCTTCGAGGAGCAGAAAAAAAGCATCCGCTTTGACGTGCGCAACTCGCAATTCGCTCTGCAACAGGCCCAAGCCCGTGTCGATGCCCTGCAGAAGGCTCGTGATCTGGCGCAAAGGACCTTCGATATCACCGAGCAGGAACAGAAGCTCGGGGCCAAGTCCACCTATGATGTACTGGTCGCGCAACACGCTCTGGCGATCGCTGAATCGAATCTTGCGGCTGCAAAAACAGCCTTTGAAAAGGCCAGGGTCGATATCGATCGCGCCACCGGAGAGACATTGGAGCGCATGGGCGTTTCTATTGCGGATGCGAAAACTGGCCAGGTTCGTCAGCCTTAAGGCAATAGGAGACAATCGCGGTACTCTAATCGAGGAGCTGCCATGGCGGATCAACCCGTGCTTCTTGATCGGAAAGTAATGGAAACTGGAACCCTGCCCAGGGTGCTGGCCGCCGATGACCAGCCGCAGATTCTGGAGGCGCTGACTCTGCTGCTGCAGCCCGCAGGTATTCACGTGGATAGTGTGGGCTCACCCGAGGCTGCGCTGGTTGCGCTGCGCAACCAATCCTACGACGCCTTGTTGATGGATTTGAACTACACGCGCGACACCACCTCCGGCCATGAGGGGCTGGAGCTGTTGCGCCAGGTTTTAGATATCGAGCCTCAACTTCCAGTGATCGTGATGACCGCGTGGGCCAGTGTTGAATTGGCTGTCGAAGGGATGCGGCGCGGTGCCCGCGACTTTATCGCCAAGCCATGGGAAAATGCGCGCTTGCTGACCGTGGTGCAAAATCAGGTCACCCTGTATCGCGCTTTGCGTCGCGCCCAACTGCTGGAGGCGGAGAACCAACTACTGCGTGCTACCGGCAGACCGGAGATGATTGCCGGTTCAGCCGCCATGCAACCGGTCTTGGATGCGATGGCTCGAGTGGGCCCATCCGACGCAAATGTATTAATCACGGGCGAGCACGGTACTGGAAAAGAGATCGTCGCTCACACCTTGCACGCTCTTTCTTGGCGTGGCGATCAGCCCTGGATAGCCGTCAATACCGGCGCGCTTTCAGAGGGTGTCTTCGAGAGTGAACTCTTCGGGCACGTGAAGGGTGCATTCACCGACGCTCGAACCGACCGCATCGGCCGTTTCGAATTGGCCGACAAGGGAACGTTGTTCCTGGATGAAATTGCCAATGTCCCGATTCGTCAGCAGGCAAAACTGCTGCGCGTGTTGGAGGCGGGAGAACTGGAGCGTGTCGGCTCCGCGCGAACTCGAAAAGTGGATGTGCGTGTGCTTTCGGCAACCAATACAGATCTGACGCAGGAATCGGAAGAAGGCCGATTCCGCCCCGATCTTTTGTTTCGTCTGAATACCGTCGAGATCCATCTGCCGCCGCTGCGTGAGCGTGCCGAGGATATTCCCGTGCTGGCCGCGCATTTTCTTGCACGTTATGCTGCCCGTTATCGCAAAATTATCGAAGGTTTTGATCCATCGGCTCTACAGATGCTGCTCGATCATTCCTGGCCGGGCAACGTGCGCGAATTGGAGCATACAATGGAACGCGCCGTTCTTATGAGTCGCGGCAACCGTATTCTGGCGACGGATTTAAATCTCCAATCCGGTCGCAGTTCCAACTCGATCGACGACATGAGCCTGGAAGCGGTCGAGAATATTCTGATCCGTAAGGCGCTGGCGAAGCATTCCCGTAACGTGAGCCAGGCGGCTGAGGCCCTTGGCCTGAGCCGCGGCGCGCTGTACCGGCGTATGGAAAAGTATGGCATCTAGCGCGGCAAAGCGGGCGCGACCGGTCGCTTCTGTACGGCCTCGCCCCTCCAACGGTTTCAGAATTCCGCGATTTAGCTTTGAAGTGCGCCTAACCGCACTACTTGTGGGACTCGCGGTGCCGACGATTGTTCTCGCTTCCGTCGCATTGTATTTGTGGCACGCATCGGCCATGGTTTGGATCTGTATCCAGCTAGTACTCCTTCTTTCGCTGGCTTGGCTGGGTTCAGCAATTTTCCAGCATACTGTTCGACCC
>JAZKAG010000244.1:16924-27742 GCA_040389265.1 Acidobacteriota bacterium | reverse complement strand
TGCAAACTCTGTCGAATGTCGTAGCCGCCTTGCGCGAAAACGAATATACTTTTCGGGCCCGCGACATTGGCCAGGGTGATGCTCTCGGTGACCTGGCCGCGCAGATTAACGAACTTGCTGGAGATCTCCGCGCACGCCGTCATCGCGAATCAGAAACGTTTGCCCTGCTGGAGCGCGTAGTGGAAAGTATGGTTCTGCCCGTCTTCGCCTTCAACGAGGCCGCAGAACTGCAACTCACCAATCCCGCCGCACGCAAAATGCTGCAGCTCTCCGCGAACGCTATGTTGCATCGCAGTGCTAGCTCGCTCGGCCTGACCGAACTTCTCGATTGCGCCGACAACAGCGTTGTCACCCTAACCATGCACGGGCGCGAAGGTCGATGGATGGTGCGTCGCAGCAAGTTCTATCAGGAAGGCATGCCGCGTACTCTGTTGCTGCTTTCTGACGTCAGCGGTGTGCTGCGCGAGCAGGAGCGCCAGGCTTGGCAACGGCTGATTCGAGTTTTAGCGCATGAAGTGAACAACTCGCTGACGCCGATTAAATCCATCGCAGGCAGTCTTCGCTCGCGCATGATGCGCAACTTTGCGCCGCCGCCCGCAGATCCTGCAAGCAAAGTCGAAGCGCCGCGGCAGGAGATGAATCCGGTCGACATGGAGCACGGCCTCGCCATCATCGAGGAGCGTGCCGAGTCGTTGAACCGATTCCTGCAGGCATACAGCCAACTGGCCAAGCTACCTCGCCCTGTCAAAGCTCTATCGGCCGCAGCCCCTTTGCTGGATCGCATTTGTCATCTGGAAACACGCGCGAAGGTCTTTCTCGAAGTCGCGGACAAGATCGACCTCTATGTCGATGCGGCCCAGCTGGAGCAAGCTCTCATCAACCTGGTTCGCAATGCGGTCGACGCAGCCACGCAGGCGCATGAAGATAAGTCTGCGGTACGCGTCAACGTGGCCTGCACGCTTCAATCGGACGGCGTCGTCATCCTCGTAGAAGATAACGGCACCGGACTTGCCAATCCCGCCAATCTTTTTGTCCCGCTTTACACCACTAAGCCCGGCGGCATGGGTGTCGGCTTGATCCTTGCACTGCAGATTATTGAAGCTCACGGCGGCACACTCACCGTCGCCAATCGTAATGACGGCCACGGCTGTCGTGCGGAGATTCACTTGCCAGTTCCGTCTGAAGACGCCATCTTCGCGTCTCCCTCCTAGCCAAGGATCTGTCGCGCCTCACTCATTATTCCGCCCTCAACGCTCGCACCGGATTAACAGAGACCGCACGTCGCACTGGGAAGTACGAGGCCACCGCAATCGCAAACAACGTCACCAGCCCAGCCACTGCGAAGCTCCAGGGATCGTTGTACGTCACATGAAACAGCTCGTCGCGCAAATAGCGAGTCAGCAACAGGCTGATCGGCACCCCGCACGCTGCCGCCATCAAGCTGCTCATTGCCACCTGTTGCAACACCGCTCTTGTCACCTTCAGGCGACTCGCACCGAGGGCGATGCGAATCCCAATCTCCCGCGTCCGCTGCGTCATGGAGTAGGCCAGCACGCCATACATGCCAATTGCGGCCAGCAGGATCGCCAAAAATCCAAAGCTCACGGAGAGCATCGCCAGCAAGTGCGGCGTCGCAAGGCCACCATTAATCTGGTCGGCGAAGGTGCTCAGATTGTCGACC
The DNA here is from genome assembly GCA_040389265.1 of Acidobacteriota bacterium. Taxonomy (GTDB): domain Bacteria; phylum Acidobacteriota; class Terriglobia; order Terriglobales; family Acidobacteriaceae; genus JAKAAZ01. Next base: position 26,061 of record JAZKAG010000244.1, on the reverse strand, counting down.
GGAAGACCCGGATTCACAGCACGCACTGTGCGCCGCACAACTGCAAATACCTGCTTAGCAGGCAGCGCTGTGCGAATATAAAACGTTGCGTTTTGACCCTTTTTTTGGCCAAAGGGAAGATAGATCATCGATACCGGCTTTTGCCCGACAGACACCGATTCCGCACTTCGCACCACGCCTACGATCATCGTGTCGGGATTACTATGGTCCCCCGAACCAAAACAGAACATCTGCCCGATGGCTTTCTGCGGCCCACCGAAATAGTGCTCCGCCAAAACGCTGTTCACCACCGCCACTTTGTGAATTGCCAGCTCATCGGCCTGGGTAAACACACGACCCGTCAGCAGCGGAATTCCAAACGTCGAGAAAAAGCTGGAACTCACACTATTGTTGTCTGGCTCCATGTCCTCGCCTTCGCGCGGTTTGTAACCAGCGATCGTGATATTCGATCCGGTTCGATCGCCGCTTAGGATGCCCACGGACGAATATCCCACACTCGTGATCCCCGGCTGACGGCGAATTTCCCCAGCGATCTGGCCCATCGTCGCCGGTGTCTGCGCGAGCGTCATTCCTGTGCTGCGCACATCCGTATCGAACTTAATCAGATGATCCGTCTTCAATCCCAGATCGAGATTGCGCAGGTTGTAGAGCGATCGTGCCAGCAGGCATGCACCCACCAGCAACACAAAACTTAGAGTGATCTGCATCGAAGTCAAAGCCAGCCGCAGACGTCCTCCGCCTTTGGAGCTCTGCGCCGTGCTCTCATGCAGCACTCGCGTCAGGTCCGGTCGCGTGGTTAAAAACATCGATGGCAAACAACTTATAAGTCCTGTCAGCAACAGCAACGCCATACCAAAAAGGAGTAGGTGCGTCCCCAGGTTGGAAGCGACAGGATGTTGCCGCAGTAGGCCGACTGTCAACGGCCGTTCGACCAGCAGACCAAGCCCGATCCCCACAGCCCCGCCCAGCGCCGCAATCACCCAACCTTCGATCAGGACCCACGCGATCAATCGCAGACGAGACGCCCCTAATGCCGCGCGTACGCCAATCTCCTTGGCGCGAATCGTGCCGCGCACCAACAACAAATTTCCCAAGTTGACGCACGCAATCAAAAGCACCAGCAACGCCATCGCCATCAGCAACTCCAGCTTGGGGCCTAACTGTCGCGCCTGGAAGGGCAACCCCTGCATGCCGCTCTCGACAAATAAGTGCGTCGTCATAAACGCCTGAGCAAAGCTAGGTGGCATATGCCCGAACAGCGGCAGTTCACTCTTTCGCAGCGCATACCATAGCGGATTCAGTTCAACCTCCGCCCGCTGTGCCGTCATTCCCGGCTGAAGTCGCGCGACCACATTCACCCATGTGGCATCATGACGCAGAAGCCAACTGCGATCGTGCGTGGGGATTACCGGTTCCATGCTCATTGGAACGAAGATCTGGATCGGCATTCTGGGGTCGAGTCCCGTGAAGCCGGGTGGCGCCACGCCAACCACGGTGAATGGATGTCCATTGATGTCGATCACGCGGTTCAATACCGTATGGCTGCCGCCGAAGCCCTGCTGCCACTCACTGTAGCTCAGCACCACGACTGGGTTGCTTCCGGCTACGCGGTCGTCGGCCGGCTCAATGAATCGGCCCAGTGCCGGGCGCAGACTCAACGCGTTGAAGAAATCGCCGGTGACGAAGTCGCCCTCTAGGTTCAGGGCTGTTCCGTCTGTTCGCAGCGTTCCTGGGAACGGGCCGCTTGCGGCCATGCTCGCAAAGACCTTGCCCGCCTGCCGCTGCATGTCCCGGAACATAGGCATGCTGAAATAAAAAGTCGGATCGCCGTAATTCGACATGGACCCGGTGTTGGCACCGGTCGCTCGCAACAGCACCAGAGACTGCGGATCCTGGACTGGCATGCTATGAAGCAACACCTGTAGAAACAGCGAGAAAATTGCCGTTGTTGCCCCAATCCCCAGGGCCAGCGTCATCACTGCGGTCACGGTAAATCCCGGCGACTTGCGAAGTTGCCTCACGGTAAACTTCAGATCGGCCCACAGGTTCTCCGCCCAGTTCCACATCCAGAATTCGCGTCCGCGTTCTTGCAGCAATGTGTAGTTTCCAAACGCGCGCCGAGCCGCATGCACAGCTTCCTCGCGTGACATTCCCTCTGCCATCAGGGCTTCAATCTTTTCGTTCAAGTGCTGTTCTATTTCCGCCGAAAGATCGTCCATCATTTCGCGTCGCTTCCACAGGTGCTGTACTGGGTTCATCCTGCGCTCCTACGGTTTTGCGGGTGCTAATACCAGTGAAATGCCTTCCAGCATACGTTCAAACCTCGATACTTCGCGGCGCAAATGTCTCACTCCTGCCGGCGTGATGTGGTACGTGCGCACCCGGCGGTTGGTGGCCGAAATGTTCCATTCCGCCTTCACCAGTCCTTCTTTCAGCATCCGTTGCAGTGCAGGGTAAAGCGAACCTTCTTCCACCTGCAGCAAATCCTGCGACCGTTGCTGGATGTGGTGCACCAGGGCATAGCCGTGCATCGGCTGCCACTCCAGGGTTTGCAGCACCATCATCTCGAGCGCCCCAGGAAACAGGTCGCGAGCCGAAGATTGTGAATTTGATTTTGATCGAAGAGTCATAGCCTAGGTGCCAGTACGCCTAGACTAAGCAAGTATGGCGATGACTGTCAATGTGTCGCCCGAAAGACTGAGCAGGACGAGTGCCTGCGTGCCTTTGGGATTGGTGGAGCATGCTTATGCGTTCATCATTCACCTTCAAGATATAGGGGATATCACCATTCGTTTGCGATGAACCGAGAGGGCCGTCGTACATGCAGGAAGGCGGCGAACACAGTGAAATCGTAGAAGAGGGCTAGGATCATTGTCCTGCTCCGAAACCCCGCGGCAGAATTCAATGACAAAAAGATTACAAAGCCAAAATGAACCCGTTGCATATGAGCAAATGTTCCGAGGGAAACTGCGACAGGAGTAGGTGTTCCGACCTACACTTGTCTCGATATGCGACTCTTCGTGGGAATTCCACTGGCCGCCTCGGTCGCCGAGCAACTGGAGAAGGTTTCCACGCGGCACCGACAGACAGAGGATGGGTTGCAGTGGTCAACGCCCGAGTCATGGCACATCACCCTTCAGTTTCTGGGGAACACCAGTGCGACTCAATATGAACAGGTCGTCGCTGGGTTGCGGGAGCTGCATGGCGCGCCGGTTCCAATTGAACTGGACGAGCTGGGATTTTTTGATCGCGCGGGAATCTTCTTTGTCGGCGTCGCCCTCACATCGGGATTGCTGGCGCTCCAGCAAAGAATCACGGCAGCCACGGTTCCATACGGCTTCGTGGCGGAGGATCGTCCCTATCGTCCGCACATTACGCTGGCGCGCAGCAAGGGAAGACGAAATGGGGTGGGGATCGAGACGCTGAAGGCAAAAGTTCGCCGCCAGCCGAAATTTGACCGTTTCGTTGCGGAGGAATTTCTGCTGTACGAAAGTTTCACTCCGCCCACCGGTTCGCGATACGAAACCCGAGAAAGGTTTCGTTTGGGCTTTTAGCCTGCACCAGAAAGGCAGCAATCTAATTAGTTGCCTTAGTAGCTATTGGCCAAAAGTGGTTGCTAAAAACTAGTCCCTTGAGAGAACGTTTTGTCGAGGTTAACTCATATTCCGATAATTTTTCCTGCTTCGTCTACATCAATTTCTGTTGCGCGCGGAACTTTCGGCAGTCCCGGCATCAACATCATATTCCCCGCAATCATCACCACGAATCCAGCGCCCGCAGACAGCGAAACGTCCGTAATCCGCAGCTTCCAGCCCTTCGGCGCTCCCAGTAGCTTGGGATTGTCCGAGAGGGAATATTGCGTTTTTGCGATGCAAATCGGCAATCCATCGAACCCCCAATCCACCCACTGCCGCAGTTTAGCCGCGGCCGACTCGCTGATGTCCACCCCATCGGCACCGTAAACATGCGTCGCAATCGTATGCGCCTTTTCTTCGTAGGTGTCACTAAGCCTGTAGGAGCGAGCGATGTCTGCGTCGGCATTCGCATCGATGGTTTCAATAACTTTGCGAGCTAGATCCATCGAACCTTCGCCTCCACATGTAAAGGGTTCTGTCATGGCGCAGGCAGCGCCTTGCTGTTGGCAATAGGCAAGCAGTTGTGCTAGGTCCGCTTCTTTGTCGATTGCAAATCGATTGATGGCGATCACCAGGGGAGCCCCAAAATGTTGCAGGCTGCGAATGTGTTTCGCGAGATTTGCAAAACCTTTTTGCAAATCTCCTTCACCCTGGTTGCGCATGCTTTGCACCGTGGTCACAAGCACAACTACGGATGGACAGACATCTAGCACGCGGGTCACGATGTTCATATATTTTTCCGCGCCCAGGTCGGCGGCAAAGCCGGCTTCGTTCACCACATAATCGGCGAGGCGAAGGCCCATATCCTGCGAAATGACGCTGCTGGTTCCGTGCGCGATGTTGCCGAATGGGCCTGTGTGGACAAGTGCCGGCGTGCCTTCGGTCGTCTGCACCAGGTTCGGTAGGAGCGCGTCGTCGAGGAGCACCATCATCGCGCCTGTAGCCTGCAGATCGGCAGCGCGCACGGGTTTCCCGCTGCGAGTCGCTCCGATGACGATGGATGCAAGACGTTGTCGCAGGTCGCTGCGGTCTTTGGCGAGCGCCATAATGGCCATAATCTCTGAAGCTGCGGTGATCACAAATCCATTGCGCCGATTCGCTCCATCTCTCTTTCCGTCGACATCGATTGCAATGCGGCGCAGCGCGCGATCGTTCATGTCCATGGTCCGCGGCCACGTAATCTGTTCGGGATCAAGGTCAAGCTCGTTTCCGTGGAACATGTGGGCGTCGATCAGCGCGGCCAGCAGGTTGTGGGCCGAGGTCATGGCGTGGATGTCGCCGTGAAAGTGCAGATTGATCTTCTGGCTGGGTTCCACCTGCGACAGGCCGCCTCCGGCGGCGCCGCCCTTCATCCCGAAAACGGGGCCGAGCGAGGGTTCGCGAGAGGTGATGATTGCCTTCTTGCCGATGCGCTCCAGCCCCTGCACTAGTCCGATGGAAGTCACGGTCTTGCCCTCTCCAGAAACTGTTGGAGTGGTTGCGGTGACCAGAATTAATTTGCCGCGCCGGGGAAAGGCTGGGTCGATCAACAAATCCAATTTCAGTTTTGCGCCGTATGTCCCCAGCGTTTCATACAGGTTTTCCGGCAGATTCAACTTGTGTGCAATGGTGCGTATCGGTAACAACGAAGGAGTCATTCGAGGCATTCCATTCCCGAGGTGAGCGGACGGGTATCCACTCTCGCGGCTGTCAGAGTTCAGTTTGTTGCAGGTGTGATGTTGGTGACCGGCAGGTCCCAGTGGGCAAGCAGAATTTCAAATCGCCGCTGTTCTTCCCGCTTGTAGGTCTGCTGATCCGGGTAGAGTTGGCGGACGAAAGCTTCTTCATCGGGGTCGGCGGTCGTCGCCAAGGTGGAGTTCTTATAGGTGATCGTGACTCGGTAATCCCAACGCGCATCTTCCGTCATGTGATTCGCGGGTGTTTCGATCTTCAACGCCGTGATTCGGCCGGTCTGTTGAATCTTTCGCAATAAGGGGAAATGATTCTTCAAAAACAGATCGAGAAATTCCTGTTGGTGACCCCATTGCGTTTTGTAGTAATACTCCACGGAGTAGGGTGCATTGGCGGCTCCTTGCGGTGGCGCTCCCTGTGCCAGAACTGGAATCGCGAATGTGGCCGTCAGCAAAACAAGCAGAAGCTTTTTCATCGCACCTCCTAAAGAATCAAACCAGACCCATTGTAGCGGTCGGAGGTGTGGCGATCGGTGACGGCTGCCACGGCGATGATGTCCCGAGATTATTTCACTGCTGAGACTGCAGAATTTACTCCCGCTGTATCAAGCGCAAGGCGAACAGCGCCCATCAGCTGGGCGTCTGGGCCAAGTTCGCTGGGGACCAGATCAGGGCGACCGCGAACAGCCCACTGCTGTAGCATACCGCGGGTAGCCGCACAGAGCGCGGGATGCAAACCGACACCACCGCCGAGAACAAACAGGGGGCAATTCAGCACCAGCGACATATTGTAGATCGCGTGAGACAACATGCGCGCGGACTGCTGCAGAATTGTCTGCGCCAGCGGATCGCCAGCCAGTGCAGCGTCAAATATTTCAGACGCGACCATCTCACGGGGAAGGGTGGTCTTGTCCGCCGTCCACAACTTTTGCCATTCTGCGCGGATACCTTCGCCGCCAATCATACTTTCCAGCGCGCCCGGTTCATTGCGTTTTCGAGGTGCGTTCGGCGTGCCGGGAACCAGCATGTATCCGATTTCTCCGGCGGCCCAGCCTGCGCCGTGGAACAAGGAGTGGTTCAGCACGATGCCGGCGCCGATGCCAGTTCCAATCGCGACAAAAATGAAATCGCGAGCACCCTTCGTGGCACCCGCCCAGCTTTCGCCGACCGCTGCCAGATTCACATCGTTATCGACTGCCGATGGAAGGTTGAGTGCCGTTTCCAGCATTGCAGCCAGTGGGACATCGCGCCATCCTAGCAGGTAGGAGGTGGCGATCACGCGACCTTCTTCGACGTCGGTGACTCCAGGTACGCCAACCGCGATGGCCTTGAGGGCACTCCGCGCAACTGAAGTTTGCTGCAGCAAGCGTTCAACGCCGTCGCTTATCAGGGAGACAACGGCATCCGCGCCGCGAACACCAGTGGTGGACGCAGACCATTTTGCGATGATAGCGCCGGACAACTCGGCCAGCGCAAGGCGCAGGTTGGTTCCACCAATGTCCACGCCGATGACATAGCCGAGATCCGGCGTGCGGTCGGAACGGGTCATGGGCGGGCCGTCGCCGAGTTGCGTAACTTCCAAGGCATCGTGGTTTTGAGTCTCTGCCATACTCGTACCGTCTTTCATGGTGATTTCACTCATCGCGCAATCGCGTTCGCCTCGGTGCTGATACTCTCCAGTTCGCGTCCTTTGGTTTCTGGGATGACGAAGCGGACAAAAAGCAGAGTGAGGATACAAAACCCTGCGTAGATGATGAACGTGAATGAATTTCCTGCCGTATTGATCAACGACAGAAAGGTAAGGGAAACCAGAAAATTGGCTGCACCCGAGGCCAGGGTACCCAGAGCGACTCCGCGACCACGAACCTGCAGGGGAAAGACTTCCGACACCAGGATCCACGCGATCGGCCCCATGCTGAAGGCGAAGCAGGTTATGTAAACCATAAGGCAAACCGTAGCGAGGACGCCGGGCGCAGCCCCGAAAGTAGCCTGGTTGTGGAAGGAGTAGGCGAGTACGAGCAATGAGACTGTCATGCCGCCCACGCCGGCATAGAGCAGCGGCTTGCGACCCAAACGGTCGACCAGGAGCAATGCGATGACGGTGGCAAGCACGTTGGTGATGGCAACCAGGAAGGTTGCGAAGATTGCGTTCTTGTTGGACGAGATGCCGGCAAGTGAAAAAATTTGTGGCCCATAATACAGGATGGCGTTGATGCCGGTGACTTGTTGCAGGATGAGAAATCCGGCGGCAATGAACAACGACATGCGCACCGCCGGACTCCACAGCGCGCTCCAACGGCGTTCCATTTTGATTTCCAGCGCAGCGCGAATATCGGCGATCAGCAGGCGAGCGCCTTCCGCATCTGTATAGGTACTGAGCACAGACTCGGCTTCGGCGATGCGATTTTGCGCGAACAGCCATCGTGGACTCTCAGGCAGGGTGAGCAGCAGGAGCAGAAACAGTGCCGCGGGCAGGACTCCAATCCCAAACATCAGTCGCCAGGCGTGTTGGCTGGCCAGCCAGTAGCCGACCAGGTCGGCCAACGCAATGCCGATCGTGAGAGCGAACTGGTAGAGGCCGATAAGCATGCCGCGTGAATGCGGGGGCGCCAGTTCTGAAACATAGACAGGGGCTGTGACAGAGGTAAAGCCGACAGCAACGCCCAATAGGAAACGCGCAACGATTAGAATCGCGACGTTAGGCGAGGCAAATGCCAGCAGCGAGCCGCAAAGAAAAATGGCTCCGCCCCAGAGGAGTGTCGCCCGGCGTCCAATACGATCGGTGATGGCTCCGCCCGCGAGCGCACCGGACATGGCGCCAATCAAAACCACACTGACGACTACTTCCTGCATTCGTGTGGAGAGAACAAAAGACTGGCGCACATAAACCAGCGCTGCCGCGATCACTCCCATATCGTAGCCGTAAAGGATGCCGCCCAATCCCGCGATAAGGGAAACTCGCCAGATGAACCCGCGGCGAACGTGCGTCTCAGGTGCGAGAACCGAGCCAGCCACGACTTGCGCTCGATTGAAAGAGGCAGTCATTGTGTCATTACGCCGTATTGAAAGCGTGGAGGCAACCGGCAACCGGTTCGCTCCACCATTCCCAAGGTGAGCGCCTGCGGTACCAGCAGGGAAGTTAGGGCTTCCCAGGGTTCTGGGACAGACTGGACGCGAACAGGGAAAAGCTTCTCTGTCGTGGGATGATCTTCCGATGAAACGAGCAACACCTTCCCGCCGCGACGGTTACATTCTTCTGCAAGTTTGATTCCGAGAGCGGCGACGCGACCAACAGCGAAAATGATGGCGACATGCGAGCCGTCCACATCCAGGTTCGGCCCGTGTTTGAAGCCAGCGCCAGTGTGGGCCGCGGCGCGATGGCCGCTCATTTCGCGGATGCAGAGCGCACTCATAATCGCGGCACCGTACGCTGACCCTCGTCCGACGATTTCGATGTTGGCGGCTCCGCGGCAAAACGACTCGAATTCGCTACGTTGCGCGAAGATGGAATCTAGACTGGCGGCGAATATTTCGGCCGCCCGCTGGGCATCGTCCTCCCACCGGCGTCCAAGTATCTCCGAGGCGAGGATGGTGGCCACAGCAGTGGAGTTGGTATAAGTTTTTGTCGCGTTGCCATACTCCGGGCCGGCCAGAATGGGCAGACGATTCTGCGTCATGTTCCAGCAGCTGCTGGCGGAGTTGTTACAAATCAGGCCGAGAGAGCGGCCTTGGGCGTCGGATTTCATCAATTCCACCAACTCGGCGCTTTCGCCCGAAGTGGTGAGGAGAACGGAAAGAGCCGCATCGTTCCAAACATGTCGAGCATAGTGCA
>JAZKAG010000244.1:13547-16914 GCA_040389265.1 Acidobacteriota bacterium | reverse complement strand
GTCCGGTGGCGCGGCTGCGGTCATTGCCTCCCGCAGCCATTCGCCCGCATCAGCAGAGAACGAGGGCCTTCCGTGGGTAGACAGCGTGACGGACGCGCTGAAGGAGGAACAGTATGAAGCGCCCATGCCGATGAACAGGATCGGTCCGGTCTTTTGCGCCAACTGCCGGAAGTTTCTCAATTGGGAGCGGATTTCAGAATCGGTGCTATAGGCGCGTAGCAGATCAATGAGGCGTTGCGGTTGTTCACGGCACTCGATCTCGAGAATCTGCGTTCCGTTGGCGTGGAGCAGTTGCGCCGGTGGTTCGACGCCATTAATCCATCGAGGTTTCTGCATGTCCGCGTCTCCCACTACACCATCCTCACAATAATGAGAGTCCGCAAAATGTTGGATCTCGTGCTTCAACGCCACGGCGTGCCGGCGGTCCTTGGCCCGCTAACCATTCACCCGAACTTGTGACCATAGGTCGAGATCGTGGTCGAAAGCGAAATAAAATCAAAGACACACGGTCTTTAGTTTTTGAATCCCGCCCCGCAGCCTCCGGCAGACTTCTTAACGTTTAGTAAGTATCTCTCGCACAAAGCTGGATTGCAACAATTCTTTTACTTATGAAGGTTTGCAAAGTTTCGTTGACGCCGCTTTAGCGGGTGACGAAGGCGCTTGCGATGGCATATAGTAGCCGTCAGAATCGCCCTCTTTCCGAAACACAATGAAGAAAAAAAATATACCTTTGGGCAGGCCATCGGTCCTCCGCCACACGAATGCGCACAGCATCCTGAAGTTATTGCGCGACTTTGGCTCGTGTTCTCGCGCGGACCTGGTCCGAGCTTCCGGATTGAGTGCCCCCACCGTAACAAACGTTGTGAAAGACCTGTTAAAGAAGGGCCTGGTCGAACCGCTGGGGGAGGGTGAATCGAGTGGTGGACGTCCACCGGACATGATCCGCTTTCATGCCGAGCAGGGGTGTCTGCTGGCGGTTCAGCTTTCCTCGACAAGACTCTCATTTCTTCTCACCGATTTGAACGGCATTGAGCTGGAATCCAGAAAGCTATCGCTCGCAGACTGCAGCACAATTCCGGCTGCCATATGCGGGTATATAGAGAGAGAACTAAAAGTGCTGCTGCGAAAGCAGAAGAAAACGCGGAATCAGCTGTTGGCCATTGTCGTCGCCGTGCCGGCAATTACGAATGTCGATGAGGGTACGGTACTGGCCATCAGCACTCTGGAAGACTGGAGGTCGGTGCCACTGCGCGACATGTTGAGCCGGGTGGTCCACTGCAGCGTGATGCTGGAAAACGATATGAACCTTGCCGCCCAGGGAGAGCAGTTCTGCGGAGCGGCGCAATCCGAGAAGGACTTCGTGCTGATCGACATTGGTGAAAATGTCGGCGCCGGTATTTTTCTGGACGGAAGGATTCATCACGGTTCGCAGTGGTCGGCGGGAGAAATTGGATATCTTCGATTGCCGGGCACTTCGCGCCGGCAGCCCACCATTCACGAATTCGGTGAACTAGAGCTGGTGCTGACGAGTTCCGGAATTTTGAGGAGTTGGTGTGAATCCGGCGAGAAACGAGCCAAGGGCGAGAAGCGGCCGCCTGAGGCAATCAACGCTCTTGAGGTATTGGATCTGGCGCAGGTCGGCGACGCGCGTGCAAGAAAAATTGTTCGCGAACGCGCCGAAATTGTGGCAGACATCATCGTTGATTTGTCGTTAATTTTGAATCCCAACCTTATCCTGCTGGGTGGAGAAATTGGAGGACATCCGGCGTTGATCGAAGCGGTGGGGCAGCAGTTGCAGGGAAGCGAATTTGCTGTGCCAAGAATTGGTGCGGGTACCCCCGGCAACCGAGCTGCGCTATGGGGCGCGATCGCTGTCGCATTGGACGCCATTCCTTCGGTGCTTCTACCGGAACCTCCCATGTAGCTGGACTAGATGTTGCCTAAGCTGGTCTGAATCCTGAAACGATAAGTTCGATATCGCGGCGCCGTCTTGACACTGCAATTTGCAATATGCTCCACTTGCCGCATGCGTACTTAATTTTAGATAGTTAGAAACCGCTAGTCTCCGCCATGCAATTAGAGTGGGAAGTAATTGCAGAAGACCGAACCTGAATTCCCAAACAGGATTAATCGCAAGAGAACGAGTGGATGCATGACGACGCGACGGGATTTCGTAAAACTGGTCGCCGCGACCGGGGTAATCGGCGCCGCTTCTCCTCTGCGCGCACTTAATCGGATCAATATCGGAGTGGGGACATTCAGTTATCACAACCTGGCGGTCGACGACATGATAGTTCAGCTGAACGCGCTGCGGATACGCGAAATTGAGATGTCCCGCGGCGAATTTATGCTCCTGAGCCATCCTAAAGCTGAGATGTTTCGCAGCGTCCGAGAGAAACTGGACCGCGCCGGCATACGTTGCGTGTCGTATTACGCGGCGACCATCAAAGATGTGGACGATATCGAAAACGCGGTGTGCTTTGCGAAGCTGTTGGGGAGTAGGAATATTACCGGCGACGCACCGGAACCTATTCTGAAACAAATCGACCAGAGATTAACCCTGGAAGGACTGACATTCGGGCTGCATAATCATTTCTTTCCGAACATCACGTTCGCATATCAGAGTCCGGAAGAAGTTCTTCGAGCGATCTCCGGACTTTCGAAGACGATGGGGGCGACTGCGGACACCGGTCAATTTGCATCCTGTGGCTATGATCCTGCGGACGCCATCCGCAAACTGGCTCCTCGGCTACGAATGGTGCACCTGAAGGACGTAAAGCAGAAGGGTAGCGACGTGAATGTGTTGCTGGGTGAGGGAATCGCACATATTCCCGCGGTAATGCAAGAACTGCATCGGCTGAATTTCAGTGGACTGGTCGCAGTGGAATACGAAAAAGAAGGCCCGGTGGATCAGGATATGGCGAAGGAAATTGCGTATGCGAGAAGCCTCGCGTAACTACGGCTCGGATTCGACCGCTTGGAGAATACAAATATGCGAAAACTATTCCTGCTGGCGCTAGCCGGGATGATGTCAGTGACGGTCTACAGTCAACAGTCCCATCCCATTCTGGCTTTGGGATCTGCCGCGCCGAATTTCGAACTGCCCGGGGTGGATGGCAAAATTCATAAGCTGAGCGATTACGCTAGCAGCAAGATTCTTGTGGTGGTGTTCACCTGCGACCATTGCCCGATTGCGCAGATGTACGAGCAGCGCATCGAGAAGTTGTATGACGATTATGGAAAGAAGGGCGTAGCCGTGGTGGCGATTATGGGCAACGACCCCAAGGCGACCTTGATCGGCGAACTGGACTCTTCCGACATCGGGGATACGCCGCCGGAGATGAAAATTCGCGTGAAGTACAAGCAC
>JAZKAG010000244.1:12711-13537 GCA_040389265.1 Acidobacteriota bacterium | reverse complement strand
ATACTTATATGATGGCGCTACCCAATCGGTGATCAATGACTATGGGCCGCAGGCCACGCCGCACGTTTTCGTTTTCGATCAGAGCCGGCACCTGCGATATGAGGGGCGCTTCGACAACAGCTATCGCATTGAGAAAGTCAAGACTCATGATGCGCAGAACGCGATTGATGCGCTGTTGGCTGGGAAGCCGGTGCCGGTGACGCATACCGCGGTATTCGGCTGCTCGACCAAGTGGAAAGACAAGGAGCCGTTGCGTGTGGCTGACGAGGAAAAAATCAATTCACAGCCGGTTAGCGTGGAGATGGTCGACGCCGCAGGTTTGAAAAAACTGCGGGCCAATGCCGGCGACAACTACACGTTGGTGAGCTTCTGGGCGACTTGGTGCGGTTCATGCGTAGAGGAATTTTCCGACCTGCAGGACACGTTCCGCATGTATGACGATCGTGGATTTCAGCTGGTAACAGTGTCGGCGAACACGCCGGATGAAAAGGCGGGCGTTCTGCGCTTCTTACAGCGAAAACATGCGACCAGCCGCAACCTGCTGTTCGCATCCGATGATACGGCTGCGCTGCAGGCGGCCTTCGATCCTAAGTGGCAGTCCGCTGTGCCGTACACCGTGCTTCTGGCTCCGGGTGGCAAAGTACTGTACAGCACCGTAGGGTCGGTGGACATTCTGAATTTGCGACGAAACATTCTGGCGGCGATGCCGTCGGACTATATAGGCTTCAACAAATATTGGATGGGAAATTAATTGTTGCTGCTTGTTCGCGCATCCATGTGTCGAAGGTTGATGTGCAGCCCAGAAAATTGAGTTGCGAAATAACGC
>JAZKAG010000244.1:5144-12701 GCA_040389265.1 Acidobacteriota bacterium | reverse complement strand
GTGTTACTTCTCTTGGACCCGTCATTTCCATCACCCAATCGCCATCGGGCGCATGTACATGCTAAGGCAACATTACGAAGTACTTGAAGGTGCTAGGCTTAATTTTCTGAAGATGACGCGAGTAAATCCCATGCAAATCTGTCGTAAGAACCGGCTGGAATGTCGGCGTCGCATGACTGCTATTGTCGTCAGCGCATTCATCGCGATTACCTTCAGCGGATGTGCACAGAAGAAAATTGCTACGACGCTTCCGGCCCCGGTAGCGACCGCTCCTGTGCTGGCGGCGTCCTCAGTCTGCCCGCCCGGATCAGCACAGACCTTTGCGCCAAATCCGGCGCCGAGGCTGGTGGAGTATTTTTTCATAGACAAAGGCGAGCATTACACGGATTACATCAAACAAGTTAACTTCCAGAAGATGACACATCTGGATCTCGCTTTCGGAGTTCCGGCGAAGTGTGACGGCGTGTGTACCCCAGCCAGCGATATGACTTTCTCCATTCCAGAGCAAAGTGATGCTGACATCGCGGCCATTGTCGCTGCCGCACATGCGGCGGGTGTGAAAGTGATTCTGTCGATCGGTGGCGGGGGTGGCGACCAGAGAATTATTCAGTTCTACAATGCCGGCCTGTCGAACGAACTAGTCAGCTCGCTGGACAAATTCGTCGCGGCGCATGGCTTGGATGGAGTGGATTTGGACATTGAAGATCCCAGCAACATGGGCGCGCCCTTCGGCACCCTTGTGAATGCATTGATGGCAAAATTTCATCCGGAAGGAAAAATTGTAACCGCAGCAGTTGCAAAATATCTGCAGAGTTCGATGCCGGATGCATCGCTGCATCAATTCGACTTCATTAACGTGATGGTGTATTCCTCCTAGGAGCAAGCGCTAAGTTCGCTGCAGTTCTATTCTGTGGATGAAAAGATTGCGCGAGACAAGATTGTCCTGGGCGTACCGTTTTTCGGCTCAACGGCGGACGATTCGAAGGAAGAGAGAGCTACCAGAATATTCTAACGGCCTATCCGAATGCGTGGAAGGTGGATCTGGTGGGAGGGGGTCCACTCGACGAGGGGCAGGCATTTCGCTATGCCGGCGAGGCGACGATGGCGCGCGAGACACAACTGGGCGAACAATACGGCGGCGTGATGCTCTGGTCGATCCTCGGAGATGCCGCCGCGCCACACTCCTTATTGGCAATCATTCAGCAAAATCTAAATGCGAGGCATGCGGCGCAGTCTGCCGAAGATCCTCGATAACGAATCGAATTGCAAATCCTCACTGATTGCGGCCGCCAAGCCACAGCAGAGCATTTTCAAAGAAGCGATTCTGCACCGGACTGGTGAGAATCTTGTTGCCGTGGCCCATGTTGGTGTAGATCATTTTGTATTTGGTGTTGGTCCATGTGACGGGGATATCGCCACCGACAAGCGTATCTTTAAAGCCAATCGGATAGTTCGACGGTGCAAGCGTCATCAGCACCTTGATGCCGGCGGTGTCACGTGGATCCGGTCTCCAGCTATACCATTCGTTGGTCGGCGAAATGAAACTTTGCGGCAGCCCTTTTGCAATCGGGCTTCCGGGATCGTCGACTTTGATGGTTGCAGGCAACGGGGGCCAACTGTTGCCGGAAAAAACCGTCCCCAAGAAATCGGCGAACCACGGCCACATCTGCCGGCTGTCCATCCAGCCGGCGATGTGAAAGCCAAGCCATGCACCCCCATGCTCCATGTAGTTTTGGAAAGCAGTACGCTGCGCCGAGGTTGAAGGGGCATCGTCCAGCCACAGCACCACCTGATATCGCTTCAAAGTCTGCGGATTCATGTCGTCCCAGTTGGAAGTTGCATTGAAGTCGAAGCCGTCGCGTTTTGCCATCGTCTGAAAGAAGGGAATTGCCTGCAGGGCAAAATCAACATGATCCTGCTCGACCTTGGTGGAATAGAAGGCGAGAACGCGAAAGGGACGGGTTTGGGCGACGAGGGAAATTCCCGAGCCCGCCAGCAGGGAACAGAGGCAGAAAATAAAGTTACGGCGAATCATTGATGAACCTCACCCGGGAAGTCGCAGAACACATGAAACTGTTCGACAGATGACTTTCTAATGATTGATAATCTAGTCCACAACGAGGTTTTATCACAATATGTGTGGTCTCGCGCGATGGTGTTTTCCGCTGATTGAAAGCTTTCGGCCTCCACTCTTTAAAAAGATCGCCACTGTTCTCGGTGCGGCTTCCCTGATCGCGATGGGCGCGAAACTTCGTGGTGAGACCGACCCGGTGCAGGGCAGAGTGATTACATGCCGGGCGGTAGCCCTGAATCCGACGACCCACAAGCTGTACGCGGTCGATGAGGCTGCAGGCACCGTGTCGGTGATCGATGAAAAAACAGGATCTGGGAGAAAAGTCAAAGTGGGTGAGAGGCCTATCGCTATCGCGATCAATTCCAAGACAAACCGCATTTACGTGGCGAACACGGGCAGCGGGTCAATCAGCGTGATCGATGGAGCGCGAGATGCGGTAGTAGCGACAGTGAACGGTGAAAAGCAACCCTACGTACTCGCGGTGAACGACGTCACAAACAAGATCTATGTGACGAACACCTATAGTGACATGGTGACGGTGATCGATGGTGCGACGAACAGCGCGCGAGCGCTAAAAGCCGGTAGCGCGGATGGAATTGCGATTGACCGCCGTAAAGACAAGATCTTTTTGATGACCTATGAGGATCCGAACCTCCGAGTCATTGACGGAGCGACGGACGCAATTCGAAAGGTCAATGTGGGCACACATTTATGGGGGATGATATTTGATCCCTCGACGGACACGCTGTATCTGGGGCACACCGGAACAGCTAACCTGGTCGAGATGAATGAAAATACGCATGCTGTGCACACCATTCCGGTAGGCGAGATTCCGAACGCGGTCGGAGTGAATCCGGCGATGCATCGCATTTACGTGGTCAATTATGGCGATCAAACTGTGAGTGTGATTGACTCTGACAAGGGCAAGGTAATTGCGACGCTCCCGGTTGGGGAACATCCGCAAGCGATTGCCGTGGATACGGAGCACAATCGGATTTACGTTGCTAACCTGCACGGTGACAGTGTGACTGTGATTGATGGCGTTACAAATACCGTGATGGGCACGCTGCGGGCCGGTAAAAATCCGTATGCTCTGGTGGTCGATACGACGACAGGCAATCTGTATGCGGCGAATTATGGCGAGCCATCGTTCACCTCGATCGATGTTGCCCACGCGTCCCCGGCGAAGTAGCCATTCACGCGTCGGATTTAGTTACTGCGCACGACTCCTGTCAGTTCCTGATGCTGACTGATCTCGGTATCAGGGAAGAGGACTGCAACCCAAGGGGACGCAGGATCGATCACGCGCGCACGCCAAGTAATCTGGCTCTTCTGTTTCTCGTCCAGTTCGACCGGTTGCGTGCCTGGTCCGATCAATTCCAAATTGTTCACTCGTGCGGTGAAGGTGTGATCTCCCATGCCATTTGCGGCAACTTGTAAGAGAACTTGATTCGAAGGCAAGTCCTGTGAACTGGCGGAGAAGTCGACGGCGTGTTTTCGGCGGAGGTCCAAGTGATAGGACCCGGCGGACAGCCCCGTCAATGAAGTGTGCACGACACCCGACTCGACGGTGTACCGACCTTGGGGGATCGCAGCCCGAAAGGATGCGCTGGCGTGATCAAGCGTGGCATCGATGACCTGGCCGGTGGCGCGATTTATGAATCGCACCGGCGCGCTGGAGTCGGCGTCAACCACGCCGCGCACGGCGGCGGCCCCGCTCAGGTCGCTCATCAGCCAAGTCCATTCACCGGCGGGCTGAGTCCAAACTTCCTTGTAAGTCCAGCAGATCTGCGTGGGCCAGTAGGGGACGTCGGCCGTTCCTTTCGTCTCAATTCCAACGGGCAGCGCGCCGACCATCTGGCCGGAGCGAACGCTGTAGAGGGGAGCCCAGTCGTACCCTTCGCCGTACATGATGCTGGCGGAAAAGGGATTTCGTCCGACGATCCATTGCGCCTGCTGTTGTGCCAGATCTTCCGCATCGATGCTGCCGCGCAACTGGGCCGCGGTGGAGAGTGCCTTGGCTTCAGACAGCAGGACACTCGAGTTGCCGCGGAAATCAAACCAGACCGGAAAACGGCGAATGTAATACTCTCCGCCTAGAGGGACGCCCCGGCGAACTTCTTCAACATACGTGGTGCGATCTGCGGTGCGCAGAGGAGTCCAGGTTTTGGATTGTGGCAACTGGTTCACACCGCTCTCGCGGTACACGGCGGCGGGCAGCATGTTATACGGCGCGTCTACTGCGGCGACCGCCTGCTGGTAGTACTGCGAGTGCAGCACGATGGCGGAGTACCACTGCATCCAGTTTGGATTCTGGGGAAGCGCGTCGCAGAGGTGGGCGAGGGCGACGATTGGCTGCTCTTCTTCTCCCATGTGAAAGCGATGGAAGAGAGCTTTGCGATCTGGTCCTGTGTAGAAATAGCCGGTGATCGGAATACTCCAGGGCTGCACTTTTCTTTCCTGCGATGCCAGGATTTGATCGCCGAGCGCCACAGCTTCGCTCGCGTACCTCTGATCGCCTGTGGCTCGGAACAGATCAATGGAGGCGATGGTGCCGAAGGAAATTCTTTCCAAATCATCTTTCTGACCATAAACCTCCGGCAACGGGGAAGCATCCTTCAAGCCGGCGACAGCAAATTGCCAGTCCTCTTTCGCCGTTGCAAGGCTGCGATTGGCCAACTCAGGATCGCTTTCTTTCAACACTCGAGCGGCCAGTGCCTCTACGGCAGACACTCGGAAATTCCATTCAGGATCGTTCACCGCCGGACCGAATCGATCATCGGCGTCACCCATAACTCCATTGGTCCAGTAGCTGATCAACTGACCGGTTGTGCGGTAACCGTCGTCAAATCGTGTTTTCAGCACCCATTTTAGGCCCCATTCGGCTTCCAGGATCACGCGATTATAGAGGGCCGGATCTTCACCTCGCTGCTTGAGACGGTCGGCAAGCTCAAACAAGCCGTAGGCCATGGCAGGTGTATTCCCTGTGGCGCTCAGATCGCCGGCTTCGTGATACCCGCCGTTAACCGGGATGCGCTTGTCGCCATGAACGCTATAGTCGTCCTGATGGCAGATGCCGTGGATGCCAGGGATGACTGTGCCGCAGCGCTCGCTGTACATGAAATTAATGTCCTTGACGATGCTGTCGCGCCACACATCATCACCAATACGAAATGTGCGAGTGGTGGTGGTGCCGGCCCGGATGTAATACTTGCCGGGTTGTTGTAGCTGGGAGAAATCCAAAACCTGATACGCGCCGAGGTCGGTCTTTTTCTGCTCGGCAGGTTTCGTTAAAACCACTTTGCCAGAGTCAGCGTCGATGAGTGAGAATTCCGGACTTTTCAGATCGCTTGCGATGGCCGTTTTGGTAGCGCCGGATTCATAACCTGCGTGGCTGAAAGCGATCTTGCCGGCGGCGACATCCCAGCCCTCCACATGATCCGGGTCGACGGTCTGCAACTCCAGCTGATCGATATAGAGGACGGTTTTGTCCCCCGAATCGGGAAACATCTTCGGCAGGCTGTAAGCGACGTCGAGCCCGGTCACACGGCCGCGGGAGAGAGGTGTGATTTCCCAGACCACGTGGTTCCACTGACGATTCTTGAGGGGAATCGATTCATCGCGACCTTCATTCGTGCTGTCCGGCAGGATGTGCTTACCTTCGTTGTGCAGGACCAGGGAGGCGGAGATTGCTGGAGTGCCATCCACGTCAGGATAGACCCAAAGTGAAATCCGATTGAAGTGGCTCCAATCTTCCGAAGGAAAGTTGCGAGTAGCGATAAGATCTTCCCATTCGCCGCCGCCTTGAACGCGGGCGATGTTGTCGGTGGAGGTGATACGGATGGAATGCTGGCCGTTTTTCACTTCTGCACTCGACAAGGTCATTGAACCTTTCCCCTGGAATTTCCAGTGGGACAGGTCTTCCATTCCATCGAGCAGGCGCGAATCGAGGATCTTCTTCTGCGGCCAGCGATACTCCGCCCCATTCTCAACGACAGGCTGCATCGGCTTTTCAGGTGCGCTAAGCTGCCCTTGTGCACAGGGAATTGTGGAGAGGGAAGCGACAGCGATCCATAGCAGATTGCGGGAAATGGAACGTAAGGAAGACAAGCATAACAGCGAACCATTTGTGGTCATGTGGGATCGCTCCTCGAAGATCGGCGGAGAAACTTCGTGGAAAAACCTCCACAGTGACTCGCATCATGAAACGGTGCAAAGCGGAGAATCGGCTGTTGTGCGGGGTAGCGTCAAGTCTTTACAAACTCGACTGCGAAAGCGTCGGGACGCAGGGTTGGACCTCTGAGCTTTGGGCCGTTGAACGTGCGATTGGCACTGTGGTTTCCGTGCCATCGGCGGCAGTGTTCGTTCTGTGGAGGGGTCGGCGTGAGCTCACGTCCATTTGCCCTGTCCCTCGACAATGGTGATGTAGCGGTCGATTGGCAGGTTTGTAATGCGTTCTATTTTTCCGCTGGGCAGCGGCCATTTGATCTCGACCCAATCCAGTTTTTCGCGCTTGCCGATCCCGAGGACGATGCGGGGATCATGGCTGGAAAGATAACTGCCGCCTCCCACTTTCATTCGGCTGCGCTTCAAATCCTGCGCCTGATATGTGATCCTCGCTCCCACCGCATCTCGGTTCGATTTGGTTCCGACGAGCTTGATTCCGAGCCAGTGATTTTGGGTTCCAGCGGTGTTGCGCAACAGGACAGGCGCTCCGTCGTTGACTCCAATTAGGACATCGGTCGCTCCGTCATTATTGAAATCTCCGATCGCCATTCCGCGTGCAGCAAGTGGCTTATCAAAGATCGAGCCGCTCTGCGCGTTTATCTTGCGAAAGCCTTTCCCGGTCCACTGAAAGAGCATGGGAGGTTCTGCATAGGTTACCTGTAAATGCATTTGATCGATAAGATCGTCAGGGTGTCCGTCGACTTGAAACAGATCCAGGTTTCCATCGTTATCGAAGTCGAAGAATTTCAATCCCCAGCCACTCATGAGATATGTGGAAGGCGCAATGCCTTCGGGACCGGCAGTATCGTCAAAGGTCTCGTCATGATTGTTGCGGTATAGGGAGAAATCCTGATAGTTGAGATTGGCAACGTAAAGATCCATGAAGCCGTCTTGATCGACATCGGCGGAGTCGACGCCCATCCCGGAACGCGCCATTCCATCGGCACTGTAGGCGATCCCTGCAATTTCTCCGATTTCTTCGAACTTCCCGTTTCCACGATTGGCAAAGAGAAAGTTCGGGACGGTATCGTTCGATACGAAGAGATCGATCAGCCCGTCATTGTTAATATCCGTGGCGACCGCACCCCAAGCTTTTCCCAGGTGGCTGGCGATGCCGGATTGTTTGCTGACGTCGGTAAAGGTGCCATCGCCATTGTTGTGAAACAGCCAGCTGGCCATAGGCGCATACGCCTTAGGAATGCAATAGTGGCGAAGGCCGTCGTCATGGATGCCGCAGGGTTTGTTCAGTTCTTTGG
>JAZKAG010000244.1:0-5134 GCA_040389265.1 Acidobacteriota bacterium | reverse complement strand
TCCGCAAATCGCGAGACGAAGAGATCTAAACGACCGTCATTGTCGTAATCGAACCAGACGGCGCTGGAGGGCCATCCTGGTACCGCTACTCCTGCTTTTGCGGTTACATCGGTAAAGGTTCCATCGCCGTTGTTGTGGTACAGGATACTGCTGCTGCCGTATTGCGTTACAAATAGGTCGGGCAGACCGTCTCCATCGTAATCGCCGACGGCCACACCTTGTCCGAAGCCGCCCCCGGTCACTCCCGCCTTTTCCGTTACGTCAGTGAACGTTCCGTCGCGATTGTTTTTGTAAAGAGCGTTGCGCAGCGGTGTTTTGGGGCTTAGAAAATCACATTTCCCGCTGTTCACTAGATAGATGTCCATCCAGCCGTCATTGTCGTAGTCGAGAAACGCGACCCCGGGTCCGGAGCTTTCCGGGAGGTACTTTTCCGGGGAATGTGCGGCATCGTGCACCCAGCGAATTCCGCTCTTCTCAGGGGGAACCACCTCAAAGGGAAACTGGGTTGCATCTCCCAGCGCAAAGAGCGAGGGCTGCGACAGAACTAAGGCTCCTGCGATCGACTGCGACAGGAATTTCCGCCGTGTCAATCGTGATGTGCGAATCCGATTCATGATGTTGTTCAGCCGATATCCAAATAGCTTTGGAATTTATACAGGATTACAGCAGGCAGTCAATGCGAAGACGTTACTGTGGTCCTTCTGTTGCAGAACCATCCGGATGAGCGCCGGAGCTTAGACTTCTGTGAAGCGCAAACTCTTTTTCCGCTTGCTCTTTCTGTCCCGTCCTTACCAAGGCGGTACCGAGCGCGTTGTGAATGTCCGGATTCCCGGGCGTCAAACGCTCTGCAATGCGCAAGGGAGGGATTGCGTCTGCGTATTTCTTGGCGCCGATCAGGGAAGCTCCCCATCCCAGGTAGGCTTCTGCAAAACCAGGATTGAGTTTTGCTGCCTGCGAAAAGCGAGAGATGGCTTCAGGCCAATTTTGTGCCTCGCGGGCAAGTTCTCCTAAAATGAACTGCGCATCAACGTTGTTGGGATCGATTTGCAGTTCCTTCAGAATTTCCTGCTTGCCGCGTTCTTTGGCGTCCGCTCCGCCGTCGGGCTCGGACAAAAGCAGGCGACCCAGCAGGAAATGAATACCGCGTGCTCCTGGGTCCTTGTGAAGGATCCATTCATATTCAAGTTCTGCGGGTTGCCACCTTCCCTGTTCTTCCAGGGCTTCGGCATTGAGCTTGTGAGCAGCAATGGATTGCGGCGCCGTTCTAGCCAGGTCCTGTGCCGTGCGCGTGGATAAATCAGAGTAGGCATGGACGATGACGTACAGCACATCTGGATCCCGGCCAAAGTCACGGTTCAGGGAACTGATGAAGCTGAGGGTGGCGCTTCGGTCGTCGATGGCAAGCGCGCAGCGAACTCCAACTACGCCGGCTTGTTTTTTGGTTTCGGCAGGGACTTGAGCCGCCACGGCCTTCTTGAGGGCAGACAAGGTTTCACGACATTGGCCTTGTTCCGCCAGGGTGATGGCTTGTTGCGGTGAAATGTTTGCTTTGGATGAAACCGATTTCGACTGCTGAGCGCTGGCTCCGAACCCGGAGAAGAATAAAGCCGCCGTGAAAACAGAAGCGACGCAGACCTCTTTTAATTCACTACCCATGTACGCAATCTGCTTTCACAATAATCCCAATTAAAAACCGGCTAAAAAGCTGATGCAGGCGTAAGCAACTTACGCCTGCATCAGAGATTATACGTTGGCTTGGTACGTCAATAGTAGAGCTTTAAGGCTAACTGAATGTTCCGTGGAGGTTGAGCGCTGGTAATTTGACCCATGGTCTGTCCCAGACCCATGCTCGGAACGTTGAATTGAGGATGATTAAGCGCGTTAACGAAGTCGGTGCGGAATTGCAGCCGGAACCGTTGTGTGATCTGGAAGTTTTTGTGAATGCTGAAATCCAGGTCGAAGTAGCGCGCAGAGCGCAGACCCCCGAGCTGCGGCGCGCAGGTTCCGAAGGTGCCAGCCGCCGTCGGAACAATGTTTCCATTGTTGACGAACCACTGACGGCCAACCCCCACGCCACCGACTATCGCCGGAGTATTTGTGATGGACGGTAAGGAGAGGCAGTCCGGCCGAGGTCCACGACCGAACGTACCGGAGTTATCCGAACCGAAGGGGGGCAGTGGCCAACCAGAACGCCATGACAGCAGCGGGCTAAATTCCCAGCCGCCAATCACCTGATCGACTGCCTTGCTGGTATCGCCGCCAAATTGCTGACCGCGGCCGAAAGGTAGTTGATAGATCGCATACGCGGACAGTACATGGGTGGCGTCGTAGTAACACGGAGCCCACTCTGCTCGCTGGTCATAGATGTTCTGCCAATACGCCGAAGCGCTGGCGGCGTTATTCCAGGCTCCGTAATATCCCGTGCTGTCGGACATGCACTTGGAGTAAGTGTAGGAGACTTGACCCTGAAGGCCGTGGACCATGTCCCGCTGCAGTACCGCTTGCAAGGAGTTATACGACATATTGCCGTTTGACTTCGTGCCCGAGATGGTGGCGCCTTGGTTCCCGTAGGGGAGGCCAGAGTCGGGCGGCAGAGTCGAGTTGCCCGTGCCCAGTACGCCATAAAGGGTTAGGTTGTTGGCAAAATAAGGGCTGGGTGCTGTAGACCCACCAGGCTGCAATACCCTTTGTCCAAAGTCGTACGGCACCATCAGGTGGTGACCTGTTTGACCCACGTATCCAACCTGAATGGTCGTCGCATGGGAGAGCTGGTGCTGAATCGTCAGGTTAAATTGATTGGCGATTGCCGGCTGCACATTTGGATCCCAGATGCGCAAGAAGGCTCCAGCATAACAAGCATACTGTGGCGCATCGCATGAAGGGTTGACGCCCTGACCTACGATTCCGTCGGTTGTGTCGGTCAGAGGCAAGGGAATGTTGTTGTACGAGGCATTGATTTCCGCCGGAGTAAAGGGTGGATTCAAGGGAAGGCGGAGGTTGGTGCCTGTTCCTTCCATGTAGGAGGAAATTGTGAATGCGCCGCGGACTACGGTGCGGCCGCCGAGCGCCGCCGGAGTCCAGGCGAAACCGATGCGCGGCTGGAAGTCGCGCCCACCATAGAAGCCATTGTAGAGCGCCCTGCTGGCTCCGTTCTGGCCGGCCAGATCGATGTTTCCGGTGGCGAAATTGTAGTTGGCCTGTTTGTTATTGGATTCTATCCATGGCGTGTGTGCATCGTAGCGGAGTCCAAGGTTCAGGGTAAGGTTATCGGATACGCGCCATGTGTCTTCGCCATAGATGCCGATGATGTTACTCGTCTGCTGCCATGTGGCGCCCGTGCTGGTGCCACGCCCGATCGACTGGGGCAGGCCGAGGATAAAATCCGCTCCACCGTCGCCAGCTCCGCTGCCGGCAGACGCGGAATCGGTTGAGGTAAACTGGCCATTGAAACTCATCAAGCCCAACTCACCGTTATTACCGGCATAGAAGGTCTTGATGATGTCGCGCCAGAACTGGCCACCAAATTTGAAGGTGTGGCGTCCATGGGTCCAGGTCAATCCATCTTCCGCTTCCCAGACGTGATCATCAAAACTTTGGGTCGACTCTGCCGCTCCAATATTGTTGACGAATGAGTTGGAAAAGTTCAAGCCGAGCAGACCGTCGAGGTTTGCCGGATTGCCATTTCCGATTCCCAAAGTATTACCGAATTGGCCCACGCTCGAATCCCAGCTATTTCCGGTGTTGAGGGTGATGTGGCTGTAGCCAAACCGAGCATCATTCAAAAGATTGTTTGTCAGTGTCCGGGTCCAATCACCAACCGTGTTCAAAATCGGCGCCGTTCCATAGCTATTGGAGAATAAAGCAAAAGAGTTGGTGCTTGGATTGTTCTGATAGGCGCGGGTATAGCGGTAGGAAATGGTGTCCTTCTGGGTCGGCCTATAGTCAACCTTCAAATCGCCTTGGTCCACGTTTTCAGCGGAAGCTACCTGGTTGGTCGCGTTGTCTTGCAGATTAGCGTTGATCGGCGCAGGGTAAAGACTTGAAGAGAACAGTGCCGCCGCGACCGGGCTGATCATGGCAGCGGGAATTTGGTTATTCAGAAACGGCTGTCGTGTTGTAGCGGGGATCGAGCTTGGAGTGCATGGAGCCGTGAAAGAAGCGCACGGGTTGTATAGCTGGCCGGTACCTTTGCAAATTCCATTGCCGTCAAAGCCGGCACTGCAGATAGCGCTGAAGTCGCCCGTGCGCTCCGCGGCTGTGAAAAGGGTAATGTGATTGGTCGTGGTTGGAACATCGAAGCGCTGCCCTTGATAGTCCGCAAAGAAGAAGAGCTTGTTCTTCAGGATCGGGCCGCCGGCAGTAAAGCCGAACATATTCCAGCGAACCTTAGGTTTCTCAAGGACGTTGTCGGGATTCACTCCGTTCTGCCAGTTGTTCGCATTCAAGACATCGTTGCGGAAATACTCCCAGATATCGCCATGGAAGCTGTTGGTTCCCGACTTGATGGTGGCGTTGATGATGCCGCCCTCAAAGTTGCCGAATTCCGCCGGGGCGTTGTTGGTGATCAGGTTGAACTCCTGGATCGCATCGGGCGCTGGCGCGTAACCCAGCAGGTTATCCGAAACCTGATTGTTGTCCATGCCATCCAGCAGGAAGTTATTCGCCTGCTCGCGGTTGCCATTGATCAGCGGGCGACCGCCATATCCAGCGGTGTTATTGCCGTTATTAAAGCTGCTGGGATCGGTTGAGACCGAACCCGGCGCAAGCAGCGTGAGTTGTACATAATTGCGCGCAGCGAGAGGCATCTCGTCGTTGGTTGCCGCATTGATGACGGTGTCGACCTGGGTGGTTTGGGTTTTCAAGATCGGCGCCATGCCGGAAACTTTTACTGTTTCGCTTTGTTGTCCCAGCTTCAGTGCGATGTCGATGCGAGCCACTTGATCCACGGTAAGGACAAATGATTCACGCGCCGCCGTGGTAAATCCGGTTTTTTCCACCGTCAGGGTGTAGTTGCCTACCGGTACAGCTGGGATTCGGTACAGGCCTGAATCATTTGTTACCGCGGTATAAGTGGTGCCACGCTCCACCGAGGTGGCTGTGACGTTGGCACCTTGAACAGCGGCTCCGGCCGGGT
>JAZKAG010000243.1:0-10396 GCA_040389265.1 Acidobacteriota bacterium | reverse complement strand
CCGATTTCCTTCACCGGTACGCGATGACAACCCTCGCCACCCAAGCCGATCCACGCTTTATCCCTTCCTTGCTGGATGCTCCTCATCGTGATGGGACAGAGGCGACGCGCCCCAACTATACAGTCAAAACACTCACTCGACTGCGCGCCTCGCTCGTTGCTGAAGCACAACCGACCGAGCTCTTTACGCTTTTGGGCGCCGACAGCTGGCTGGAGATTGGACAGTGGTTCCACGCGTCTCGATTACTCGCGCTGACGAACTGGATTGTGGCCGCGCGACCCGGCTTTGCGTTCGTTGGCGCCGAAGCCGCGCTTCCCTCTGAAATTAAAGTCGAGCGCTGCTCGATCGACACTGCGGCTGCAGACGATTCCACCGACGCCCTTTCCGCCTGCGACCTGCTGCTGCACCATCCCCACTCCAACCCAACCCGCGTCTGGTTTTTACCGCACTTGCGGGAAGATATCTCCGCGACAGAACTGCGGGCTACGCTGGATCAAGGCCACGCGGATCCAGATCTGTTGCCCGCCGCCGTTTGCGAATACATTCGCAAGACGGACATCTATCGTTTGTCCTCAGCCAACCGGGCCGCCGCGCAAGCTTGGCGACATTAGGCCATCTTGCTTGCGCCTTCGGTATGGCCGCTTCCTTCTTGGCACACCTATTCGCAACGGACTAGGATGGGAAGGCTGGCACAATTTGAAGCGCACCAGGGAGATCGCACGACCGCATGACAAAAACCGAAATTCGCCGCATGGTTGCCGCCGCCGCCGCTGCTTGTGAAGATAAAAAAGCCGAGCAGATTCGCATCCTGGAACTGGACCCCTCCGACTCCGGCTTCACAGACTATTTTCTGATCTGCAGCGGCAATAACGACCGCCAGAACCAGGCCATCGCCACCGCGGTCGAGGAGCGGATGGAGCGTGACTTCAACACTCGCCCCAATGCAATCGAAGGCTATCGCCAGGGTGAATGGATTCTTCTCGACTACGTGGATTTTGTCGTGCACATTTTTTCCGCTGAAAAGCGCGACTTCTACCACATCGAACGCCTGCGCAAGACTGCGACCACACTCGACCTGGAAGAATTGAAGGCTTCGCTGACCAAGCGCGTGTCAGCGGTCCGCAAAAAGCAAGCTGCCAAAAAGGTCGCAGCCAAAAAAGCGCCAGCGAAAAAAGTCGCCGCCAAGAAGCCCGCAAAGAAAACTGCCGAGAAAAAGGCCGTCGCCAGCAAAAGCAGCAAGGCGAGTCCCGCGAAGACTTCCAAGGGAAAAGCGAGCAAGGTCCCCGCGAAAATCGCGTCGAAGCCGAAGCCGCGTAAGGCCGTGCCAAAACGGCCAAGACCTCTTTGACAGCGCGGGTGTTTCGCCACATACTCAAGGGGAAAGTTGGAGTCATCTCAAATAGAGAATGAACTCCAGAGGGACCAGCATGAGAAGTTTTGGACTTTTCGCCTTGATCGTCCCGAGTGTCCTGGCCGCAAGCATCATCTCTACCCCAGCGTTCGCGTTGCAGGCCGGCAATTCCGCCTATGCCACTGCAAGCACCTCGCTTTCCGCGGAGATTACCAGCAAGCTCGATACAAAAAACGCCACTGTGGGGCAGGCTGTTACGGCCAAGACCCTCGCATCGACGAAGCTTTCCAATGGTACGAGTGTTCCAAAAGGCGCGATGCTCAGCGGAAAAGTGACTGCCGTGCAGTCCAAATCCTCGGGCGGTGGAACCGCTTCGGTGACAATCTCATTTGATCAGATAATTCCGAGCAAGAATGCATCCCCGATTCCCATTCATGGAAATCTCCTCGGGGTGGCTCCCAAGCCCTACATTTCTGGGGGCGCCAGCGCTGCGAATCTTCCATCCGCATCTACAAAGAACACGATGATGACTGCCGGCGAAACCGGACAAAGCATCGACAATGCCGATGGGTCGGGTGAGACAGTGGTGACGGGCAGCAGACTGAAGAATGTTTCCCTGGAATCGGGCACCCTGCGATCCAGCCACGGCGACATCAAGCTGGAGCATGGCACCCGAATCGCCGTCGCCTTACAGGCGAATTAAACTAGCCCCGACATATCTGCTGTCCCTCGACGGCGCCCCTGTGAACTGGAGACAGGTTGGTGGGGCGAGGAAATCGGGAATCCTGTGTTTTGCCAGGCCGTCCGGAATGATTCGCAGGTGCCTTGGCGCTGCTTGCTCTGCCGGCTTCTCATCTCCTCTGGACGATAACGCCGTGGAAATGGCAATCGTGGATCTGTCGCAAACCTCCCATGACGGCGATAAAAAAAGAGGAAGCCCGAAGGCTTCCTCTCTCCAGTTGCTGCCGGAGTTCTCTCTAGAAGGAGAGTTCGCCCTTGATCTGAATCAATCGAGGCGATGCGTCTCCACCCAGTCCAGAACCCAGAATGCTGGTCGGTGTATTGACCGTCGCAGTGATGAAGCCCGCGGTGGAGTTACTCGACCCAATGTCCTGACTGGGGCTGGCAAAGTTCGGGTGATTGAAGAGGTTAAAGAACTGCGCACCTACCGTGAACTTCGCGGACGCCAGTTTCGGAATCGCAAAGCTCTTCAGGATCGCCATATCGGTGTCGGTGTAGGCAGGAGCAAACACTTGGTTCCGTTCCTGCTGTCCGAAAGCCGTCGGCGTTGTGTAGTTGGCCGGATTTGTAAAGGCGCACGGCGTTCCGCTGAATGTGACCGTGTTCAAGACGGCGCTCGCTCCGCAGCTGTGGACGTTATGCAGCTGGTGCGCGTAAATTGATCCGCTGTAGTTTACGATCTGGTTTGCCACATCGCTATCGATGATGGTGAACGGGAAACCCGTGTGATGGAAGACGGTACCGGTGATTTGCCACCCATCAGTGATCGCGTGCGGCCCGCGCCAGTAAGGCACCGAATATACATAGCTTGCGGTTACGTTTTGACGGACGTCGTAGTCCGCGTTGCCATAGTTGTACGCAAGGTTGAACGGATCTGTCGGATCGATCTGGCTCTGTCCGGCGTTGAATCCTAGAATGCCGCCGTTAGAAATTTCATCCAATGCGTGGCTCCAGGTGTAATTGAATTGCAGCAGCAAGGACTTCGACCGGTGAACGACGGAAGCCGTAACGCCGTTGTAGTTCGATACGGCGTTGCTATAGACCTCGGTGACTTGAGAGAAGGATGGATTGTATGGATCTGTGCCATCGATTCCGGTGAAGCCCGTAGGAGCGCCAAAAGCGTTCACGCCATCGTTCACGTTTGGCTCGTGATACCCACGGTCTCCAACATAGTTCAAATCGAACACCGTGCTGCGTCCTAATTGGCGCTGGATTTCCAGGTTCCATTCCTCGTAGGTTGGATAATTCACCTTGTGATAGGGATTAGTGAAACTCGGCGCGCCAAAACCAGCAACGTCATTTGACAGAGTCGAATAGCTGGCGCCGTTCGCGAATCCGGATTGGAGAGCCGCATTCGATCCGGAGGTCACAACTTCGCCGCTAGTCGGATCGGCAGGATTTGGGCTGATCGCACTCGGTGTCGGGTAGTTGTAAGCCGGGCCAAAGATCGTGAAACCGTTGTTGACTGGGGTGTTATTCAGCACGGAATCCGCAATCGTCGCTGGAAAACCGTCCGTGAACATACCGAATCCACCGCGAATCACCGTCGAGCTTCCATCTCCGTATGGCGACCATGCAAACCCGATACGCGGTTGAATCGAGAACTTCTGGAGCTCGCGAAAGGCCTGATGCTTGCCGGAGACAATCATCGAGTTATAGGCGGTGGTCGGATCGGTGCTGACCCCGGCGAAATCGCTGCCGAATGTCGCAAAGCAATTCGTCTGGCAGACCGGATTGGAATTATGTTCCACGCGAACCGCGGCGGTGACGGTCAAATTTGGTACTGGTCTCCATTCATCCTGGAAGTATCCTGCCTCGTTGTATAAGGCGACCGGCTGGGTCAGGCGCTGTGGATAAAATTGCTTATAGCGGTCAAATGAGGGAGTGATCGAGGTGCCGTCGGGGGCCACTCCGGCAAAGCTTGCCTCCGTCGCGTAAACCAGTGGCGTAGTTTCAATTCCAGGACTGTAGTCGGTCACGTCATCGCGACGGAAGTAGTAACCGAATTTGAAGTTGTTCCGGCCTTTGATGACGCTGACGTCGTCAATGAATTGATAGTTAGTGACATTGCGGCCCTGCGGCCAGATGTAATTCAAACCGCCGAGAAGATTGAACGAGCCGTCGATCCAGGCAACCGTCCACGGAACCAGCGCTTTGGAAGCGTCCAGACTCTGATTGGTAAAGATCGCCGAATACCACAGGGCTGCGAAAGTGAACTGGTTAGTGATGTTTGGAGTAAAGACGTGGGTTTCGCCTAGCTGGCCGGAATACTGTGGCTGAACGCTGAACGCATTAAATATCGGGTTCAGAGGATCGGTATAGCTAGCCTGCAGGCCGCGATCCATATCGTAGGTGCCGTACAGAGAGTCCTTCTCTCCAAAATGCTGATCAATTCGTCCTTCAAACAGCCACTCATGCGTAAAGTTGCCGGCGTTGGCGCTGAATGTGACGACGTTGGGATCAGTCGGCGACACTGTTGCGGTGCTGTATCCGGGCGTGGCTTGATATACCCCCAGAACCTGCTGATAAATCGGAATGTCGCTGGCTGGCACCTGCGCAAGGCCGCTTGAAGCGCAAGATGGTCCGGTAGTCGGCGTTGGCTGACCGGTCGTTAAGCAGCTCACATAATTCGGGCTTGGAGCGGTGACAACATTGGTTACAGGGATCACCACGCGAAGTCCTTCGTAATCCCCGAAAAAGAAGGTCTTGTTCTTGTAGATGGGTCCGCCGACAGATGCGGCGTATTGATTGACGTTATCGAAGGGTCGCGGCGTGCCAGTCTGGTTGTTGAAATAACCATTCGCATTCAGTGCGCTGCCATTCCACCAGTACACCGCGTTGCCGTGGAACTGGTTCGTTCCCGACTTGGTGATTTCGTTCACCTGCGCGCCGCCCATGCCACCGTATTGCGCGCCATAAGCATTGCTGACCACCGTCACCGAGGCAATCATATTGTTGCCCAGCAGCAGGTTGGTCGCGCCAGAGTTGTTCAGGTTCAGGAACGGATCGTTCTCATACATGCCGTTGACGGTGAAACTGTTGGACGTAGCCGGCAACCCAAACGAAGAAAAGTTGCCATAACCAAAGAAGGCACCGTTGCTGTTCGTCGTAGTGTTCATCACAGATCCAGGAGCGGTCTGGGCGACGAAGGTCAGATCGTTGCCGGGGTTCGGCAACCTTTGCACCTGCTCGGTATTGAACGTCGTCGTGATGTCGGCATTTTCGGTGTTCAACAAGGGTTCGGCTTCAGTCACAGTCACCGTCTGAGACGATTTGCCCAGCGTCATCTTCACGTCGCCATTCGCGACTGCGCCGCCAGCCACGTGCGCTGTGGTCGTGGCGGTTTGAAAACCCGCACCGCTAACTGTAATGGAATAAGTCCCGGGCTGCAGCAAGGCTGTATGGTAGCTGCCGGTTTCATTCGTTGTACTGTTGTACGTTGCGCCCGTTCCGGTGTTCTTGATAGTGACCTTCGCACCCGGAATCGCCGCGCCAGTCGGGTCCGTCACGTGGCCGGCGATATCCCCCGAGGTGAGTGATTGGGCGAACGCGATTGGCTGTGAAGTTTGCAGGAACATTCCTGCTGCCAGCAGCATTGCGAAAGTGACCGCGGTGCGTATCCAGCCATTGTGTTTAAATTGCATTGGTTTCCCTCTCTTGCTCTTTTTAGTTCACGAGCCGGCAACCGGTCTCGCGCCTATCGTCTTACATCCACGTGAGACACTTTGACGCCCAAGCGGGCGTCATTTTTCAACGGCTTTCGTACTCTCGAAATCGTTGCTCTCAGCTGTGGTTTACTCATCCAGGTCGAAAAACTACGGTGGGCTAAGCAGGGAGCAGACGGGTCGGTCGTCGACTCGACATACACACGTGGTGCCCACTGGGCAATAGTGTGCAATTGGTCGGCCACACGTATTGATCCGCAAAATCATTAGCTTACGGACTGAATACCCCCCATGATTCAGCCTATTTATGGGATTAAAGAGGGTCGAATATGGAAAATTGTAGAAATCGTCTAAAGTTGCGAAGTTGTGGCTCGAACTACGGTCTGGCCTGCTGAGTCTCGATGACTTAGCAAGGCATAGGTCCACGGATTTGTTGCCTTCCATTTCGGTCTTTCACCCGCGGCGAAACATCTCTGTGAAGCCGTCCTCGCACTTCCGATGGTTGGATTGCGGTGAACCCGGCGCGAGATCGCGAGATATCGGATGGGCTCCCTCACATTCAGACTGAAAACTCCAGTAAAGTATGGAAGGGATGGAAATTCAGCTGGTCACACTCGGGCGGCGCACTACTGGCAAGCAGGCTGCTGCAGATGAAATGTATTCCGGCTAC
The DNA here is from genome assembly GCA_040389265.1 of Acidobacteriota bacterium. Lineage (GTDB taxonomy): Bacteria > Acidobacteriota > Terriglobia > Terriglobales > Acidobacteriaceae > JAKAAZ01. The sequence continues at coordinate 3,969 of JAZKAG010000243.1, read as the reverse complement.
TGCCAGCGCATCGAGCGCCATTGCGGGTGCCGGACTGAGCATTATCCCTCCGAAGAAAAATTTTTTGCCGCGTGGGAGCGGGGCAGTCGCTCCCGCTCCATGCTGATTCTGCTGGATCATCGGGGACGCACCTGGTCTTCAGAGACTTTTGCCGAATGGCTGCAACGCGAACGCGATCGCGGCATACAACTCTTTACTTTTGCCGTTGGACCGGCGGATGGCTGGTCGGAAGAGGTTCTGCGGGAGGCGACCACGCGGCGCGACTGGCTGGTGTTGTCGCTGGGTCCCATGACATTGCCGCACGAGCTGGCTGCAGTTGTCCTGGCGGAGCAAATCTATCGAGCCTTCACCATCGTCGAAGGCCATCCCTATCACTTAGGGCATTAAGACTCACGCAGCTTGTAGCCGCTAGCTCCTGGCTAGTAGCGAAAGGCTGGTAGCTAGAGGCTGGTTTATGACGGACGCAAGGCGCGGACTGATTCTGATCAACACCGGTCCTGGAAAAGGCAAGACAACGGCTGCAATGGGAACCGGCTTGCGCGCCGTTGGCAATGGCATGCGGGTACTGATGCTGCAATTTCTCAAAGGCTCCTGGCACTACGGCGAGCTCGACGCCGTGCAGGCCTTTGGCGGCAACTGGGTGATGAAGCAGATGGGTCGCGGCTTCGTGAAAATTGGCGGCGCAGATACCGATCCGGAAGATATCCGCATGGTGGAGGCCGCATGGGAAGAAGCGCGCCAGGCCATTTTCTCCGGCGATTGGGATATGGTGATCCTGGATGAAATCAACTACGCCATCGGCTATAACATGCTGGATCCGGCGCGCGTCGTTGACGCTCTGAAGCAAAAGCCGGAGATGGTGCATGTCATCCTGACCGGTCGAAACGCGCATCCCAGCCTGGTTGAAATTGCCGACACTGTGACCGAGATGCGCGAAGTGAAGCACGCCTATCAGAAGGGAATTCTGGCGCAGCGCGGCATCGAATATTAAAAGCCGTCGGTTCTGCGGATACCCGCAGTTGATTTTGCGACCTGAGTTTCCACCCCCGCAGTTTAGGATGGATGGAGTATGTCCTGGTTCAAGCGCAACGAAAACGAAAACGAGATTGAGACCACGTCGGCGAAAAATGTTCGCACCGAGGGCCTCTGGACCAAATGCGACAGCTGCGGCCAGACCATCTGGAAAGCCGACATGGAAGCCAATCTGAATGTGTGTCCAAAATGTGGGAAACACTTCAAGCTTTCAGCCAGGGCTCGCATCGACAGCCTGCTGGAACCGGGCTACCGCCTGATCGATACCGAATTGCGTTCTACCGATCCGCTCCAATTTACCGATCTCAAGCCCTATAAAGATCGCCTGAACAAAGCGCAGCGCGATACCGGAATGAATGATGCCATCCTGACCGCACTGGGCAACATGGGTCACCACCCAGTCGTCGTCAGCGCCATGGAATATGCCTTCATCGGGGGTAGCATGGGCGCCGTTGTGGGAGAGTGCATCAGCCGCGCCGCCGATCGCTCCCTTGAAACCCGTCATCCACTGATTGTTGTCGCCACTTCCGGTGGCGCTCGCATGATGGAAGGCATCGTCAGCCTGATGCAACTGCCCAAAATCTCCGCCCGTCTGGCATTGATGGATGATGCAAAGATTCCCTACATCTCAGTTCTGACCGATCCCACCTTCGGCGGTGTCACCGCCAGCTTCGCCATGCTGGGCGATCTGAACGTCGCCGAGCCCGATGCGTTGATCGGCTTTGCCGGGCCCCGCGTCATCGAGCAAACCATTCGCCAAAAGTTGCCGGAAGGTTTTCAGCGTTCGGAATTTCTGTTGGAACACGGCATGCTCGACGCGGTGGTTCCCCGCAAAGAATTGAAGCAGTATCTGATTCGCGCGCTCGACTTTATGCAGCCTGCCGGCTGACCTCAACTTGCACAAATCGCTTCAGGCTCACGCATCCGGACCGCTGGTCAAGGCCGCGCTTCGCCGGTTCATGTACCATCGCCGTGCAAAGAAGTAGGCCGTGGAGACCATCAGCGTTCCGCATAACGCAACGACCTCCACTCGCGTCGAGTGCGACAGCAGCCAGATCACGACGATGGATCCCAAGATTCCAATCAAAGGCCCTCCCGGCGCGCGGAAGGCTCCGGGCACTTGCTTGCGCGTGTATCGCAGCTTCAGCGCCCCCAGGCAGACGGCCAGGTAAACGCACAAAATCGATGCGCTGGAAAGAATCGCAAGGTGCTTGAACCCACCGGAGGCCGCCAGCAAAAACATCAATGCGGCCACCACTAGAATGGCGATGTGCGGTGTGCGAAATCGCGGATGCACTTTAGCCAGCGCTGCCGGAAGCGTTCCATCTTCCGCAGCCAGAAAGAATGCGCGTGGTGCTGAGAACATTCCCCCCGCCAGCGAACCAAAAATCGACACCGCTATGCCGATCGAGACGAGTGTGCTGCCGCCGATACCGACAATACGCCCAGCGACAGCCGCCAGCGGTGCTGTAGTCTGCTGCGCCAGCTCGTCGCCTAATACACCCTGGCTGACCAGTTGCAGGGCGACGTAGAGCAGGATCACTGTAGCGGTTGCACCGAACATGGCTCGCGGCACAGTGCGCGCTGGGTCGCGAATTTCCGCACTCGGCGCCAGTGCTTCTTCCAGTCCCTGAAAGGCAAAAAAAAGAATCAGAGATGCCTGGCCCAACTTGGCCGCCGGTGGCCATCCCGCCCATCGCAATTGGCGCCAGTGCACCAAAAAAATTCCGGCGACGACGGCAAGCAGCAAGGGAATCAGCTTGGCGATGGTTGATGCCACAGCTACCCCCAACCCTTGTCGAGTTCCAATGATATTAACCGTGGCCAGTCCGCCAAAGACCACAAACAAAGCCAGAATTCGTGGAGCTCCATGGCCCAGCGCCGGCGCCCACATCGCCAGCGAACCAAGTAGAGCCACAGCCAGCGCACCGCATGCAACCACTTCATATCCCACCGAATACATCACCCAGGCGAGGAATCCCATCAAGGGACCAAAGGCTTCTTCGATGTATGCCACGCCGCCACCGGATCGATGCACGAAACTTCCAATTTCGATGTAGCAGGTCAGCACCAGCGCCACAGCAATACCGCAAACAAAGTAAGCCACAATCGCAGCCGGCCCCAGGATGGCGGCGACAAAGGCAGGCACAACAAAAATTCCAGCTCCCACAGCAATGTTGACCGCAGTAGCCCCCAGTCCAAACGGCCCGATCACACGCTTCAGCTTGTCGTCCGCGTGCAACGGTACATCCGGTGAGTGGGTAGAAGTTGTCTCTGGCACCATGGAATGGTTCGCACTGCGCTTCAAAATGTTTGGGCGGATGAAGCCTCGCTCCATCCGCCCAAAATTTCTTTTTCTCGGATTGAGTCTACTGCTTACCCCAGAAATCCGGCGAGGCAGTTTTCCAACGATCGGGAGGATAGCTCATCTTCGGATCCAGGGCGTACAAGTTGGTGTGAACGGAAGCGAATGCAGACGCTTCCAGATCGCCCATCTTTTTCTTCTTTTCCGAATCGGTAGCCGCCCATGCCTTCTTTGCGGCCACATGACTCTCATCAACCTCCGCCAGTGACTTCAATGGAGCCGTCACGAGGTACACGCCGCCTTCGTCGCCGTAATATTCCTCCCACACTGCAAAATGCGTGTTTGGAATTTGTCCGTATACCTCATTGTGGAGCTTCACCAGTTCCTTCCACTCCGCCTCATGCCCCGGCTTGATGTCGAGCACCGTGATCTCCACGTAGCGCATCTCTGCCAGGTCCACATTGGCCCCGATGCTCATGTCCGGCTGATAGCGGAACGCCGTCGTTGAAAATGAGCTTACCAGCTTGCCATCTGCCTGCAGCGCGCTGTCCATGTCCGGTGCCAGAGATGGATCGTTCATCATCGCGTTGTTCGATTTTTCCCAGTCAGCGAAGGAATCATATGCAAGAAAG
>JAZKAG010000242.1:9534-23892 GCA_040389265.1 Acidobacteriota bacterium | reverse complement strand
GAAGAGGATGGCGGCCACTGCCAGCACGCGGAAGGCCAGGATCAGGATTTGCCTCAGCCGCGAGAGGCCTTTGTTCATGCGCTGCGCCATCTGCAGGAACATCATGGCCGCCCACTTCACCTGACGGCGGCGGTAGAGGTGGATCAGATGAATGATGACCGGCAGCGCCGCGAGCGGGAGGGCGAATAGGAGCGCTGGGACGAGGAAGGTCACGAGGGCGTCAGGAAGCGCTGACCAAAAGCTTCGGGAGTGAGGGCTGTCACTGGTGAGCCATTAAAATCAGCAACGTTTCTGGTCACAATAAAAGATGCTCCCGCGACCTCGGCGGTTATTGCCACCCCGGCATCCTCCAGATCATGAGCCCAGCGAATATTGGATGCCTCGTCGAAACGTGCCATCAACTCCACTACGACGGTGACCTCCTTGGTCTGGGCGGCCTCGCGCAGGGCCTGGAAAATCGGCGAATTGGCGCTGGTGCGGTACAGCGTTTGCTTAATCGACAGCACTGCGGGATCTTCGGCGGCCGCGCGGATAAATTCCACCACCGCATTGTAGGAGTCGTAGGGATGATGCAGCAGAACATCGTGACGGCGAATTTCCGCAAAAAGATTTGCCGATTCGCGGTGTAGTCGAAGCCCGCGCGGGACGAAGGGAGGATATTTCAGCTCCGGCTTGTTGGTTTTTGCGTGCAGGTTCATCAACCGCGATAGGTTGACCGGCCCGTCGGTATAAAAAATCTGGAATTCTTCCAGCTCAAAGTTGGTTCGCAACTCCTCAACGATTTCAGGGGCAGCGTCGCTAGTAATTTCCAGTCGAACCGCGTCGCCCTTGCGGCGATTGTGCAGCTCCGAGCGCACGCTCTCGAGCAGGCTGCGGGCCTCTTCTTCCTGCAGGTAAAGATTGCTGTTGCGAGTGACGCGAAAAGCGGCGCGAGACAGAAATTCGTACCCGCGATACATGGCGGCGGCCTGAGACTCAATCAAATCGTGCAGGAAAATGTAATCGAAGCATCCGGGAGCGGATGGCAGAGCCACCAATCGAGGTAGAGCGCGCGGCACAGTCACTACGCCCAGCACCTGGGTCGATGCCGATTTCCGTTTTCGATGCAGCAATAATGCCAGGCATAGCGCCTTGTTTAACACATGTGGAAACGGATGAGCGGGATCGATGGTAATCGGGGTGAGCAGCGGGTCGACTTCGCTTTGATAGAAGCCGACGGCGAATTTGCGCTGCTCTTCGCTCAGATCTTTCCATGGGCGCATGCGAATTCCAGCCGTGGCGAGGGCCGGCAATAGCTGTTCATTCCAGCATTTGTATTGGTCAGAGACAAAGGCGTGAGTTTTTTCCGCCAGCGAGTCCAGCGTGTGCTGCGGGGTCATCAGGTCGGGGCCTGGCTCGTTATAGCCGTCCTCAATGCGCTGCAGAATGCCGGCGACGCGAACTTCGAAAAACTCATCCAGATTGCTGGCCGTAATCGCGAGGAATTTCACTCGCTCCAACAGCGGATTGGAGTTGTCCTGGGCTTCTTCCAACACGCGCCGATTGAAATCCATCCAGGATTCATCCCGGTTGAAGTAGAGCTTGGTGATGGGCGGAATTTCGCGGCTGGTTTTCAGTGCCATGCGTCCGTGCTCGTTTTCCGGTGAGGCAATCGCAGCATCCTGGCGCACCGAATCGACTCTTCCAGTGTCTCAAATCTCATCGCCAGAGCGTATCAGCGGTCGATGACTGAGATGTAAATCTGATTACAGAACTGCAATCCGGTATCCTAATGCAGTGAACCATGTTGTACAACCGAGCGCCCGACGTATAGCGCGCCCGGAAAATCACCCGACGACAGATAAAAAGATGCAAGCGAGGAAAGAAATTGCACTTTTCTGTTCGTTTCATCATCTATTCTCTAGCGCCTACAACACGGCAACAGTGCTCCGTACGCAAACCGTCTGATGAAAGAAATGCCAAAAACCTTTTCTAGAGTACGCTGCGTCTGCCAGCGATTTCTATTTTTAACCGCACTTGCGGTCGCCATCGCACATCCCGGCGCGCAGGCGCAGACGACGTCTGATTCCTATCGAGGCAGCGCGGTGCAGGAGAAACCGACGGCGGGAATGTTGCCATTGTCGCTGGACGATGCCATGCGAATGGGCCTGAAAAACAACCTGGGCGCCATTCTTCAAAGTACCAACGTTAACTCCGAAGGAGGAGCCAAGCTGCAACAATTGCAGGCGTTGCTTCCCACGGTGACCGGCACCGCCCAGGCTGCGGTCTCGCAGGTCAACCTGGAGGCGGAAGGATTGCGCATTCCCGGGTTTCCGGCGGTGATTGGGCCGTTCGGTTATACAGATTTCCGCGTCAAGCTGAATCAAACCCTGCTGAACGTTTCATCGCTCCAGAATTATCTGGCGGCGAAGCACAATTTCGACGCGAGCAAGCTTTCTGCCCGGGATTCGCAGGACCTGGTGGTCCTGACTGTAGGAAATGCGTATCTACTTTGCCTGGCGGATGCGGCGCGTATTTCGGCGCTCGAAGCCCAGGTGCAGACTTCGAAAATATCGTTGGACCAGGCCATACAAAATCATCAGGGCGGCGTTTCGCCACGCCTGGATGAACTTCGCGCTCGCGTGGATTATCAGACCCAGGAACAATCCTTGATCGCGGCCACGGCGCAGGAAAAGAAAGATCGAATTGCCCTGGCACGCGCGATCGGATTACCGCTTGATCAGGAATTCAAATTGACCGATCAGGTTCCTTACGTGCAGTTCGACGCGCCGACCATGGAATCGGCGATGGCGGAAGCCCTGAAGAATCGCAGCGACCTGCAGGCGGCCGAACAGCAGGTGAAGGCGGCTGAGAAGTCTCTCTCCGCGGCGCATGCGGAGCGCTATCCGGCGCTGACTGCGGAAGTGGATTATGGCGCAATCGGCGTCAATCCGGGCAATTCATACGGCACCTTGAATGCAACAGGAAAGCTGACCGGGCCCATTTTTGAAGAAGGAAAATTGAGAGGCGATGCCAAAATTGCCGATGCCCAACTGCAACAGGCGCGCGCCCAATTGAACAATTTAGAGGGGCAGATCCGCGCGGACGTGAAGGATGCCATTCTTGACATTCAATCTTCAGAACAACTGGTTAGCGTTGCCAAGAGCAATGTGGGTCTGGCCAGCGAGGCGCTGGAGGAAGCGCAAGAGCGATTTCAGGCGGGAATTTCAGACAACCTGGCGGTATCGCAGGCGCAGTCATCTGTGGCCCAGGCGAATAACCGATACGTCAGCAGTCTGTATCAGTTGAATGTGTCGAAGCTTTCATTGGCGCGTGCCGTAGGCCTTGCGCGCACCCAGTACAAGACATACCTTGGAGGACAATAATCGTGGCGGAATCGAGACCCGAAGCAACCATGCAAGCTGACTCGGCCAATGGTCGACCGGAAGTGGATCAGCGGAACGACGATCGCGCTTCTGTGCAGAACGACCTGCGTTCGAGTTCCGGCAGCAATGCAAACGATGCCTCGCCGGACGAGACAGAACTCCATCACGAAGGGCCGCGTTCACGGAAGCGCTTTTTTATCATCGGGGCAGTCGTGCTGGTGCTGATTGGAATTGGGCTGTACTGGTGGCATTCCACGTATTACGAGAGTACGGATGATGCGCAGATCGATGGCAACCTAGTGCAGATCAGCGCGCGCGTCAAGGGTTACGTCTCCAAGGTGAATGTGGAGGACAATCAGCGGGTGGAGAAAGGGCAGGTACTGGTCGAGATTGATCCGCGGGATGCACAGGCGGCTCTTGATCAGGGTGAAGCGGCACTCACCACTGCGAAGGCCAATTATGAGGCGGCGTTGGCCAATGTGCCCATCACCACGCTGTCGACCGGAGCGACCTTGAGTTCGGCCTCCGCCGGAGTACAGGTTGCTTTGTCGACGATTTCCGGGGCAGAGAAGCAATTGGATGCTGCGCAGGCTCAATTGCTGTCGGCGCAGGCGGACAACACCAAGGCTCAACTGGATCTGCAGCGTTACACTCCGCTGGTGCAGCGGGATGTAGTTTCCAAGCAGCAATATGAAGCGGTGGTTGACACCGCGGCCAGCGCCAAAGCCAAGGTAGCTGCGGCGGAAGCCAATCTTCAGGGCGCGCGCGACCAGGTGCGCGTAGCGAACGACAAGCTTGCGGCGGCTCGCGCCGACTATAACTCCGCGCAAACCGGACCGAAGCAGGTTGCGGCGCAGCGAGCGAAAGCCGACGCTGCCGCGGCCCAGGTGCAGGCGGCCGAGGCAGAACTTGAGACGGATCGCTTGAACCTGAGCTACACAAAAATTATCGCCCCCGACTCCGGCATCGTGAACAAGAAGACTGTGCAGGTGGGTCAGAACGTGAGCGCGGGCCAAACCCTGATGACTCTGATTCCGCTGACCAACATTTGGGTGACAGCAAACTTTAAGGAAACGCAACTCGACCACATGCGTGTTGGACAGCCGGCGACATTCACCGTGGATGCGTACGGGGGGCGAACCTATCACGCGAAGGTTACGGAAATTGGCGGCGCGACCGGCTCCATGTTGAGCTTATTTCCGCCGGAGAATGCTACGGGCAACTACGTGAAGGTGGTTCAGCGTGTTCCAGTCCGCCTGGACTTGACAAATCCTCAAGAGGACAACGATCGTCTGCTGCGGCCGGGAATGTCGGTCACACCCACGGTGCGCGTCAAAAACTAAGTTCACGCCATTCGAGGAGCATCTTCGGTATCATACGTTCGTTGACCCTGAGACTATCCTCCTCGAAGCAGTTTCGCGCCGGCATCATCGCGATCCTCAGTATGGGTTCGCTCGCATTGCTGACGCTGGCGGGGTGTAAGTCTTCGCCCCGGGCCTCTTTACGTATCTCCACACAGCAGGGTTCTATTCCGGGCATTAAAGATTCAACAGTGAAGCCGCAATCGGTCAACGTGGTCCTGATCACGCTGGATACGGTGCGGGCGGATCATCTGCATTGCTACGGCGACAACAAAATCAAAACTCCGGTGATCGATGGCCTGGCGCATGACGGAGTTTTATTTGAAAAAGCGGTTGCCCAGACCCCGCTGACCGGCCCATCGCACGCCAGCATCTTCACTGGCGAAAATCCAAACGTCCATCATGTTCGCGATACCGGCGGATTTGCGCTGCAGCCTTCCTCGGTGACCCTGGCGAGTACGCTGCAACGATCTGGATGGGACACGGCGGGATTTATCAGCGCCGCTGTTTTGAGTCGGCAATTCGGTTTCAATCAAGGCTTCGCCACCTATGACGATCAGATTCCAGAAGTCGTCGACAAGAACACAGGCGAGCTGGCAGCCGCGCGACCGGCGGATGTGACGGTGGATCATGCGATCCATTGGCTCGACCGGCAATCGGGCAAGCCATTCTTCGTGTGGCTGCATCTGTACGATGCCCATCAGCCGTACAATCCGCCGGCACAGTTTCGCCGCCAGTATCCAAACGACCCGTATGACGCGGAGATCGCCTTCGAAGATCACGAACTGGGACGATTTCTGGAGGTGGTTCGCAAGAAATCGCCTGCGGGAAAAACTCTAATCCTACTGCTTTCAGATCATGGCGAAGGGCTTGGACAACACGGCGAAGATGGCCACGGGATTTTTCTGTATGACTCAACCGTGCGGATTGCTTGGATCATGGATGGTCCGGGCATTCCTGCCGGAGTTCGAGTGCAGCAGCAGGCGCGCGAAATTGACGCGCTGCCGACGGTGCTGAACCTTCTCGATGGCAACGCTTCTTCTCAGGTTCAAGGAGTCAGCATGCTGCCGGCATTTTCAGGAAATCAGGTGGCGAGCACCTACTCCTATGAAGAGACACTCTATCCAAAGATCAACATGGGATGGGCGGAGCTGCGCGGCATTCACACTGCTCACTGGATGTATATCCGTGCGCCGAAACCCGAGCTGTACGATCTGGACAAAGATCCAGGTGAGTTGCAGAACGTAATCGCCGCACAGCCAAAGGAATATCGCGAACTGGAAGCGCAGCTGAAAGTTCTGAGCCGGCTGGGCAGCCACAAGACTGAGACAGTTGAAACGCAGCCGATGGATCAAAAGACCCTCGATCAGTTGCGATCGTTGGGATATGTCGGCGGATCGTCTGGCACCAAGGTCGAACTGAACGGAGAAGGCGCGGATCCCAAAGATCGCATCGGCGTTTTAAGGATCTTCGAACGAGTTACAGGACCGGATGGAGCCAGATTGTCTCCGGCGAGCAAGATTGCCATGTTGCAGCAGGCGATTACCGAAGACCCGACCAATCCCTATCTTTACTCCACATTGGTCGAGCAATATCGCCAGACAGGGCAGAATGACCTGGCGATGCAGGCATGTCTTTCCGCGCTGCACCATGGCGTGCGCAACGGCGTGATCTTTTCGTTGTTGGGAACCTTGTATCTGCAGCAGGGAAATGTGAAGCAGGCAATCCTGTTTCTGCAGCAGGGCGTGAATCTCGACCCGCTCAATTTGGAACGGCAGGCAAATCTGGCGAGTGCTCTGCGGCAGGAAGGTCAACTGGACAAGGCAGAGGAAATCTTGCGCCATGTGAACGCCATCCAGCCGAATGCGCCAGCGTACAACGGACTTGGCGCCATCGAGATGAGCCGGCACAATCTTCCCGCCGCCCGTGCTGACTTCGATCGCGCCTTGCAACTCGACCCACTCAATATGGAGGCGCAATACAATCTTGGCCTCTATTGTGCGCAGACGCGCGACTTTCCTTGCGTTGTGACTTCGTTCAAAACATTTCTCTCGAAGGCGTCGGCGAAGTATCGCGATGAAATTCCGCAGGCGCAGTACGACCTGGGCATGGCGTGCGCAGAAACAAAAGACATCCCATGCGTGCGCTCTTCCCTGCAGGGATTTGTCGCCAACACCTCGCCGCAATATCAGGCCATGATGCCGCAAGCGCAGTACTACCTGGGTGTTGCCTGTGCGCGATTGCATGATGCAGCGTGCGCCCGCACAGCATTCCAAGCTTTTCTCGCCCAGGTTCCTGCGGCGATGCAGAGTCTCGTGCCTCTTGCCCAGTTCAACCTGGGTACGGCGTGTATCCAGACGCACGAGGCTTCTTGCGCCCGCGCTGCCTTCCGGGCATTTCTGTCGAATGTTCCCGCCGCGTACCAAAGCCTCGTGCCCCAGGCACAGGCAACCCTCAACTCAATTCACTGATGCAAGGATCAGGTTGAGTGCCGGCGATGTCACATGAACGTTTATCTGCGCGACTGAAAAAAACGGCGCAGCTGGTTTCCGCATTCCTCTGCCAGGATGCCGCCGGTGACCTGAATTTGATGATTCAGCTGCGGGTGATTCAGCACACCTAGAACACTCCCGACCGCCCCCGCTTTCGGATCGTACGCTGCAAATACCAGGCGTCCAATGCGCGCGTGGATCATGGCACCCGCGCACATCGAGCAAGGCTCCAGGGTGACATAGAGTGTGCACTGTTCCAGCCGGTAATTTTTCAAGGTGAAACCTGCGGCACGAAGCGCCACGATTTCGGCGTGAGCCGTAGGATCATGGTCGCGGATCACTCGATTTTGTCCCTGGGCGATGACAGTTCCATCCGGCCCGAGAATCACAGCGCCGATGGGCACTTCGCCGGCGCCCTCGGCCTCCTCCGCCTGTGCCTGGGCAGCTCTCAGCCATCGCTCGTCGTCGGGCAATGAAGCAGGTTGGACCGGCATACACACCAGTCTACGCAGAATTACAGACAGTGAATGGCCTCAAGTTCGGGTGATTGAGCTTCCACGACCAGGTGAAACATTTCCTCTTCGTAGGCTGCGCGAGCGATATGAAAATCCCTCGAATCGACAATTCCCGCAGAATGCTTCCACAAATCCGCCATTGTTCTGTGCCACTCCATGTGGGCAGCGAACAGTTTCGACGCCTCAGGGCCAATCGCCTGGATCGCCAGTCCAGTCTTGCAGGGGCACTGTGGATTCAAGGGGGCCGCGCTTTGCACTAAGGATGGGTTATGGTCGAGGAATCTCTCGGACATCGACAGGTCTCGCAGTTGCAATGCAACCCCACCCAGCAGCGTGGTGGGTCCAGTCCAGGAAACAGGGTTGTACTTGCCAAGCCATAGCTCAATCTCCTCGATGTTCATTGGCATCGCGATGGCGTAGCCCTGGGCAAACCGGACACCCAGCGCTGCCAGGGCGTCGCGGCAGGCGTTGCTTTCGATCCCTTCCGCGATCAGGTCAACTCCCAAGGTTTGAGAGAGGTCCATCAGGTGCATCAGGAACTGTAGCTCCTTGGGCCGCCGATCCAAACCGCTCATAAAACTGCGATCCAATTTCATCACGTCGATCGGCAATTCCTTGATCCGCAACAAGGAGGAGTAACCACTGCCAATGTCATCCAGGGCCACTCTGGCGCCGGCACGCTTCAGTTCCAGCAGCGCTTCACGTGATCCGCTCAGTGACAGGGTGTCGCGATGTTCCAGTAATTCCAGGACAATTCTGTTGGTACCTAGCCCGCTCGTTTCAATTTTTTGACACATCCATCGCACAGCTTCCGAATTGGCTAATATGGCAGGCTCCAGGTTGATTCCCAAGTTCAGAGGAAAGCCTCTGTCCGCCAGGCGATGCATGTCCTCTATACCCTGCGAAAGCACCTGATATGTCAAGCTGATGAGTTCGGAAGGTCCGAGGTGCGGTAGAAATTCGGCTGGCGGAAGGAGTTGGCCGTCATCGTCCGCGAGGCGCGCCAAGGCCTCTACCTTCGAGGGTCTCCCTGTTTGCAGGTTGATGATGGGCTGATAGTGGATGCAAGCATTTCCTTTGCGGAACAGCCCGAGAACTGCTTCCCCGCGGACCCGCCTTTGATCGTCCTCTTTTGCCAGAAATAATGCCCAGCGCGGCCCCCCCGTCGCCCCTCGTTCCTTCAATAGATAGAGGGCGCGGTCGGCGTGGCGTAACAGGTGCTCCGGCGTGGAATTGTCCTGGGGAAATAACGTGACGCCAATGCTGGTCTGAATCGTTGCGATGCGTCCATTTGCCAGCTCGATCGGACCGTCCACGGCCGACTGGATGCGCGGCAGGATATGAGCCAGCTTCTCTTCGTCGACGTCTTTCAAAATCACTACAAAATCGTCTCCACCCAGTCTTCCTGCGGCATCTTCCGGTCTCAAAGACCCCTGCAAACGGTCGGCAACCGTGCGCAGCATCAGATCGCACGCCGGGTGGCCGTGCAATTCGTTGAGTGCTCTAAAGCCACTCAGATCAACCAGTGCAACCGCTATCGACTCGCTTCCGAGTTGTGCTCGGGCCATCGCCTCTTCCATCCGTTCGGTCAGTCCACGGCGATTCAACAGGTCTGTCAGTGGATCGTGCCGCGCCAGCCACGATTGATATTTGCGCTCTTCTTCCAAGGTGTGGCGAAGATCGAGAGCGTCCAGCCCATGTCCGGCCAGCCGCCCGATGCGTTCAATTAATTCCATCAACTCCGGATTGAAAATGTTGGATTCCTGGGAAAGCAAGGTCAGCAGTGCCCAGATGGTCCCATTCTTGTACAGCGGGACCACAGCGGCTGAGTGCAGTTCCTGTGCTCGATGGAGGTCCAGGATCGGCAGGCATTTCGGATCCGTGGGTCGACCGTCCATGAATTGGATCTGGGCAGATTCCCATGCGCGCACCGCCAAAACACATCTCTCGTTGTCTGTGAGCACATCGGGCAAGTACGAGAGATTCTCCATCTCGCCGTTGTTGCTGCAAATGGTTTTGATTTCCATGGCGCCGTCGGAGTTGGGACTGCCAATCCACGCCTGTGCGAAAAGTTTGCTTTCGACGAAGAGACGACATAGCTCGGTCAGTAACTCCGCTTCCGTTTTTACTCGCACCACTAACTCCGCCGTACTCATCACCGCGCGATAAAGAGCATTGGAATGCACGCTCTCGCTGAGAGTCGTTCGAAGCTCGGTGACGTCCTTCTGGATGCCGATGAAGTGGGTAGCGACTCCAGTCTGGTCCAGGACCGGTGCAACGCTGAGAGAGTTCCAGAACATGGTTCCGTCTTTGCGATAGTTTTTCAGCTCCACGGTGCAGGGCTTCCCCTGCCGGATCGCTTCACGAAGGGTTTCCAATTGCGGCTGGGCTGTGTCCGTGCTCTGCATGAACCTGCAGTTTTTTCCGAGGATTTCTTCTGTGCTATAGCCGGTCATTTGCTCGAAGGCCGGATTGACATAACGAATAGGCAAGTCATCCGGGGCCTCGGCAATCAGAATGCCGTTGGCCGAGGCATCCATCGCGGTTTTGTACAGCGCCAGCGTCTGCTGATCCTTGGTGGTTGCTTCCAGCATCTGCAGCCGCTCCAGAGCAAAGCCGAGCAAGGTATGTAACTGCAGTACAAATCGCCGAATGTACTCTCTGCCAAAAAACCTGGGACGCTTGCTGTAAAGGATGAGGATGTCGCGTTTGCCGTTCTCTCCCGACAGCGGGATGGCGCAGGAAGATCGCCAGCCGAAGCGCAATCCCCGCTCGCGCCAGAAGGCACCTGGCACCAGATTGTCCGTGACCGTCCAATCCAATGCGAATTGAGGCGTCCCGGTGCGCCAGGCATGAGCCAGGGGACTATCGGCGTTCTCGTCCAGCCGGATGGTTTCACCGTCGAGGAATTCGGCGACCCCGTCACCGGCGGAATAGCTATGCTGCACTTGCTCATTTACGTCGGGCGAGCCCAGCCACATGCCATCGACGGCGACAGTTTGCAGCAGAAACTTACTGAGTCGGGAGTAGAGCTCGCTGAGTGATGGCGACGTCAGCAGCAGGCGATTGAGCTGTTGCTGCAGGTCGCCGGGCAGCGGTGCGGATCTGTCCGCGGTGCCGCCCTCGCCGAAGATCTCAAGTAGGTGCGCCATAAACGTCCGCCAGCATGTTCAGGAATCAACTTGGTGCAATCGCAAAGATTTCAGCTTGAAAATAGTGGATGGTTCGATTGCAACAGGAAATGGAGGCGCTGTATGAAATTCTGCACTCTGCCTTGCACCAAAGTAACTGTCGGGGACAACGACATCGACGAATCCAGGGGTGTGGTCATGGCTGCCAAAAGCAGCAGATATCAATCAATCGCTTTATGGCACCGTTTTTTCCAGCGCATGAATTTCTGGCGAAGGACGCGACCTGGCGGTCTTGACGCAGCCCCCCAATTCGCGCCATAGTATCCCTACACGGGAAAGGAGGGCGATCCAGAGAATGAAAAATATTGAAGGTAGTTGTAGCAAATCACGTGAGGTGACTGGGGCTTAAGGCGTCCTACGCCAGTCCTGACGGCAAGAAGTACCATCGTCGAGGCCCACCTGCGGGGATGCCTCCAGTCAATCTAACCACTCACCGGCCACGGCCCGGTGTCTCATTGGAGACATCGGGCCGTTGGCTTTGTGCGAACTTTTGGCAGAGCGTTTTTACTTCTTCGCGGGTCTGTAGCCGGCCTTCTGCGCGTCCGCTTCGGTCATGAATTTTCCTTGCTTGGTGTTGCCGTAATACCTTCCATCCTTGTGGTACACCTTGGAATCTGTATTCACCCAGACCATCCCTCTCGCTTTCGCGCTCGCGATCTCGCTGGAGGACACAGCCGTGTTCGCGGGAGCCGCTTTTGCCTCTCTCTTGGGGGTCGAGGCTGAGTGCTGGGTCGCAGGCGCGGGCTGCGGTTTGGCTTCAGGAGCGTCGGCCTTGGCCTCTTCAGAGGCAGACTTTCTACTCTCGGTTTTTGCGGGCGTCCTGGCGGCTTCCTGTTGTGTTTCCGCTGCTGTTGATTTGGCGCTTTTCTTGCTTTCCTTCGTCGCCTTGGTGCTATCAGACTTCGCTTTTTCCTTGTTTGCCTTGGAGGACTTCTCGCTCTTTTTCCTGGAGGTGGTTTTATCCGTAGGCGTAGCTGCATCGGTCGACTGGGCTGTCAGCGTGCCGGGATCGTTTTTCCTTGTGGAGGCTGAGGTCGACCCCACCAGAACGAATCCAGCAAGAATGGGAGTAAGGACGGAGAGAAAAGGCTTTCGACGGTCGATCATGGTGTCCCCGAGATGCACATTGAAATCAGTTGAGTAACCATTAGGCTGCCCGTCCCAAGCCGTCAAGAAAAAACTTCTAACAATGTCTGGAGCATCTTCTCGGCGTCGCCTCTGAGTGAATCTTTTTCGAACGTTCCCGTTCATCACGGGCTGCTACGGCACCGTGTACTGGCCTCCGTTTGAAACCTCGTTGGATATCGCATTGGATGGAACCTGGCTCGTCAGGCCCCAACTCTGCTGCTGAATCCAGACATTCCACTCCACTCTTGTTCCAGAAGATGGAGCTGCGAAGAACCCTGCCACGCCCGAAAGGTCCGGGATCGGAAGCGTCGTCGATCCGTTCTGGTAGCTGGCGGTCGCTTCCACTTGGATATTCTCCGTGGAACCTCCACCGTTTCCGGGCTTCCAGAAGATCCATGCATTCTGGGCAACGTTGGCCTTTCCAGAAAATCCGGTGTAATCCATAGTGAAGTTTGGCAATGCCGCCGGCGTTGGTCCGGCGTAGCTCCAGGGAGCGGGAAAGGTAAAGGACACTGGTCCGCCGGAACTTATGACTTCTGTGTTGACTGCGGAGGGGCGATTGGCGCTCGCCACGCTCGCGTCGAGATAGTAAACGTCTCCTTTTTCACTAGCGGTAGCTGGCAGCGCCAGATATTGCGTTGTTGCGTTAGCAGCATATGAATATGGCAGTGCCGGGCCGCCGATACCCAACTCTACAGTCGTGCTTGGACTGGAAAATCCCGAAGGCACATTGTTGTACGTGATGGGTTCTGGCGTCGTTTCGTCGGCCGTCCCAAATACAACCGCATTACCGCCGTTCAGGGCACCAGGAACGGTCTGATTGTCGAAGTTCTTTGCCGCAGCGGGGCCATCCCCTTGACTGGTGTTTGCCAGCACCAAAATCCTGTCGCTACCCGTAGGCGCAGGGACGTTGAAGCTGCCCGCCGGACCGCCGCTGAAGCCGCCGCCACCGTCACCGAACGAATTACCATTCCGCGCGTTAATCTGAAACGACACCACGCCCGGAATGGCGCTGGCATCCAGGCTACCGCTCAAGGTCGGTGTCACACTTTGCGGATACGCACAAGCAAACGTTAACGAGGTCCCGTCGGCAATACTTGCCTCCCACACATACTCAAACTGTGAAGACAATTGTCCGTTCACTAGTGCGGGACACAGGTAAGCCACGGAATAGTCGTTGGTTCCGCTGGGAATTGAAAGAGTCAGAGTGTTGTCGTTCAGCGTCTTCGCCGCCAAGGCGCCCGTTCCGATCTCAGCCGCGACCAGACTCGGGATGGAAGGACCGACAAACGTGATGGTCACCGTGGTGGCATCGTTGCCGCCGCCACTGCCGGTGGAACCACCTGTGCCCCCTCCCGCACTGCTCATGTTTCCCCCGGCACTGCATCCTGCGATGAGTGCGGCACACACTCCAACGACCAAGAGACGCGAGCAAACCAATGGCATTAGTACCTCCGGGCTGCGAATTTCCGGTTGGAAAGAAGTTCAAGTGTTATCAAATCCACCGTGACCGACGCCGAAGTATATCATCGCCACCTATTGCGTTTTGCGAGAGCCGAGGCGCTCTACAATAGGGTTATGGACACACTTGTCATTGCTGGAAAGGCCTTCCAGTCGCGACTGATCGTCGGCACCGGGAAATACAAGGACGGAGCGGAGACCCAGCGAGCTATCGAAGCTTCCGGAGCGGAGATGGTAACGGTGGCGGTGCGCCGCGTGAACCTGGATCGCGGCAAGGAAAGCCTGCTGGACTTTATCGACCCGCGCCGCTACTTTTTGCTGCCGAATACAGCGGGATGCTACACCGCAGAAGAGGCGATTCGAGCCGCTCGCCTGGGCCGGGAAGTTGGCCTGTCTGACTGGGTAAAAATCGAAGTCATCGGCGATCAGGCTACCCTGTATCCTGACGTACTGGCGACGATTGAAGCCACGAAAGTATTAGTGAAGGAAGGCTTTACAGTATTGCCATATACATCTGACGATATTGTGATTGCGAAGCGGCTGATCGATGCTGGAGCGGCTGCGGTGATGCCCCTGGGAGCTCCCATCGGGAGTGGACTTGGCATTCAGAACGCCACCACGCTGCGGATTCTTCGCGAACTGATCACGGAGGTCCCATTGATCGTGGATGCAGGGGTTGGGACTGCCTCCGACGCGGCGCTTGCGATGGAGTTGGGCGCGGATGCGGTGTTGATGAACTCCGGAATTGCGGCCGCTGATAATCCGGTGCTGATGGCAGAGGCCATGCAACACGCTGTTCTTGCCGGCCGACAGGCATTTCTTGCGGGACGGATGCCTCGCAAGCT
>JAZKAG010000242.1:0-9524 GCA_040389265.1 Acidobacteriota bacterium | reverse complement strand
CGGCGTCTTCACCTCTGGAAGGCATCTCCCGTTAACGATGTCGAGGTCAGATCGGAACCCACACGATGCGCGTTCTGGGAATTGATTGCGGCACGGAATGGACGGGATACGGCGTGGTCGACAGGGATCGGGCCGGCGAGCTGTTCTCGGTGTGCCATGGGGCGATTCACCTTTCCAAACGCGATGGCCTGCCGCATCGACTCACCATCATCTTCAATCGCCTGCTGGAACTGATGGGTGAACATCAGCCGGAAGTTGTCGCGATTGAGGAGGTGTTTCATGCCGTCAACTCGCAGACCGCATTGAAGCTGGGTCAAGTTCGTGGCGTGGCCCTGCTGGCGGCGGCTACCCGTAAGGTCGAGATTGCGGAATACTCTCCACTTTCCGTCAAGTCGGCTGTGTGCGGCTATGGCAGGGCCGATAAAGACCAGGTGCAGTTCATGGTGACTCGCCTGTTGCGCCTGGACGAACCTCCAGAACCGACGGACGCTTCCGATGCGCTGGCGGTGGCGATTTGCCATATTCACAACGCCGAGACTACATTGGCGCAGGGTAGCGCCCCAAAACGGTGACAGCGAAGTTTCATTGGGCGCAAGCCGCCGTGGAATGGTCGCAACTATTGTGCCAATCTCGTGTCTAATAGGGCAGGGTAAGGAGTGCGCCATGCGAAGTTTGCAAGCAAAGCCCGTCCGTTCGTCCGCCATTTCAGTTGCAGCCAACAACCCGTCGCTCAATGGGACGTCCATGGTACGAATTACGCTGCTGGTTATGGCAGCCAGTCTTTTATTTCTGGCCTGCCGATGCTATGCCGGCAACACCACGACCGATACGAACGCGCAGACCTCGACTGCCCAGGCACCGAGCCAGCCATCAGCCTCGGCCGGTGCTCCAGGCCCGATGGCCGT
This sequence comes from Acidobacteriota bacterium, assembly GCA_040389265.1. Taxonomy (GTDB): domain Bacteria; phylum Acidobacteriota; class Terriglobia; order Terriglobales; family Acidobacteriaceae; genus JAKAAZ01. The sequence goes on along the minus strand of JAZKAG010000242.1, from coordinate 8,619 downwards.
CACCAAGGATGTCCGGGTGGTTCGGTTAAGCGATGTTGAGGGGACTGTCCAAATTGTGCGGAACAATCAGACCGAGTTCTCTCACGCGGTAATGAATATGCCGCTGACCGAGGGAACTCAAATTGAGACCGGCCCGGACGGACGGGCTGAAGTTGAATTTGAAGACGGCAGCGTCACCCGCATCACGCCGAACAGCTCCCTGAATCTGAAGAGTCTGAGTGCTTCGTCGACAGGAACGCTGGAGACCACGCTGGAGCAGCCGAAAGGCCTGGTCTATTACGAACTGCGCAGCGACCCTCGCTCGGCGTTCACCGTGGAGTTCGGCGACCGCAAGGTCACGCCTGCGGTGAACAGCACATTCCGCGTCAGTCTGGATTCTAATCCGGCCGGAGTGGCGGTGATCGACGGACGCGTGCAGGTACAGCAGCCAAACAGTGAAACTCCGACCGAGGTAGCCCAGGGTAAGACGATTGAATTTCAACCTTCCGGCAATACCCAATACACCATTGCCGACGGAATTATCCCCAATGGATTTGACCAGTGGAATGACCAGCGTGACGAGGAAGCCGCCAAGGAAGCGGCCGATCAGACCACGGCCCGCGCGCAGCAGGGCGGAGGCAGCATGCTGGAGGGTGGCTACGGCTGGGGCGATCTGGACGCCTATGGCGGCTGGTATCCGATTCCCGGCTACGGCATGGTGTGGCAGCCGTATGGGGCCGGCCCCGGATTTGACCCATATGGATATGGCTCATGGGTAAATGTGGGAGGCTTTGGCGTGAGCTGGGCCTCGGGATATCCCTGGGGATGGCTTCCGTTCCAGTGCGGGGGTTGGTCATATATCGGCAGCTTTGGCTGGGGTTGGATGCCGGGAGGATGCGACATTTGGGGTCCCTATGGGTATCCGCCGTACGGGACCATATGGGGATCTCGGGGATATCCGTATGGCGGCGGCTATTATGGTGGCGGCGGCTACTATGGGGGACCCTACTGGCACCACCATCCCGGCCGTGACGGTTACGGCCATTCGCACCCGGGCTGGGGCCGCGGTACCGCCAGAATCTATTCAGCACCCCCGGGGTACCATGTGCCGGCGGCGCCGCCTAGTTTGCGCAATGGCATGCAGGCACGTCGACCGGGTGAAAACATCGTTCACGTAGGGACGCCTGCGATTTCCAGCCGTGCCTTTGCAAAAGGCTCTCATGCGGAGAATCACGGGCGGGCAGTCGAATTCAACGGAACCAAAATTCAGCCGCTACATAGCGTCATGCGGGGACAGAATCTTTCGTTCCACAATGCAGCCCTGGTCAGGGGTGCGCCACCGAGCGTGTTGCGAAGCGAATTGCGAGGCGGAGCTGCGGGACAAAATTCAGCTCTGACGGGCAATCGAGGGCTCGCCGGCAATCGAGCCCTGGCGGCTGCTCCAAACGGAGTTGGCGGAGTCAGTGGATTGCATGGAACTTCCAGGCAGATGCGTGCCCCCGCATTCAACAGCACGCGTGCCGCCAATGCTGCTGCTTTCCAGAACCGTAGCCAGTTCGGCAACCATGCGACGTTTGGAACCCATGGTAGCTTCCATGGAAGCGCTCCATCCTTAGGTGGCGGAGTCCGCGGCGGCACTTTCGGGGGAGCACGGAACATTGGCGGTGGCGGCTTCCATGGCGCCTCCAGTGGCGGTAGTTTCCACGGCGCCCCGAGTGGCGGTGGCTTCCATGGCGCTTCCAGTGGCGGTGGTTTCCACGGAGGCTCCTCCGGCGGAGGTGGAGGTGGCTTTCATGGCGGTGGAGGCGGCGGCTCCATTGGCGGTGGTGGAGGCGGCGGCCACGCGGGTGGCGGCGGTGGAGGTGGCGGAGGTGGTGGCCACCACTAACCGGAACTGTTTGCGCAATCGAAAAGCCGGCGAGTCAATCGCCGGCTTTTTCTATTCAGGCAGTCTTTCCCCGTAGGCGACGAAAGATGAGCGCCATCGCCTCCAGGGAAACAGCTTCCGCTCGAATCGAGGAACTCAGCCCGGCTTCTTCGATTGCAGCGAGAATGTTGGCAGCTTTAGCGATTCCCGCACTCTTTACATTGTTCGCGAGGGTTTTGCGTTTCTGGTGAAAACATAGCTGCAGGAATCGCATGAATTCTGTTCGCGCGACTTGCAACTCTTGAAAGCGCGGATGCATGTCGAGACGGACGACGGCAGATGTCACGCTGGGTGCCGGCGTGAACGCTTCGGGTGGGAGAGCAAACAGCTTCTCGACGTGTGCATGCATCTGCGCGGTGGCCGACAGCACTCCATAGGCACTGCTCCCGGCGGCCGCAGCCAACCTGTCGGCAACTTCCTCCTGCACCATGACAACGGCGCGCGAGATCGCCGCCGCCTGTGCAAACAAGTGCAGCAGAATGTCGGAAGTGATGTAGTACGGCAAATTCCCGACCACGACCAGAGGCGAGTGGCCCGCGGTGCCGGTGAGCGTTCGCACGTTCGCCAGCTCGAGTTCTAAAATATCCGCCTGCAAAATTGCGACGTGATGCGCAGAGTTCCATTTCTCTGTGAGCCTCGGCGCGAGCGCCCGATCCAGCTCGACCGCGATCAGGTTTTGCGCGCGAGTGGCCAGCAAGTCGGTCAATGCCCCCCGCCCCGGCCCAATCTCCAACACGGTACTGGAGGCAATATCCCCCAGCGCTTCGACGATTCGCTGCCGTGCGGTGGGATCGGTAAGGAAGTTCTGGCCGAGCTTGGGTTTTTTCCTGGACATGCGGTCGGAGAGGGCTGGGTGATGGTGGGTCGACTACCAGGTACGATCGAACTGCTCTAGAATAACCCTTCCTGCGAAGGATGTAGCGCCGCGCCAGTCGCGACGTGTCCGCAAGTGCATCGTAGCTGTGTAGAGCGTAAAGGAGAATTGCTTTGCGAGTAGGTCTGATGACGCGCGAATATCCGCCCAACGTCTACGGCGGCGCTGGTGTGCATGTCGAATATTTGAGCCGTGAACTGGCGAAGACGATTGAAGTCGAAGTGCATTGCTGGGGCGATCAACATCTCGATCAAGGGAACCTGCAGGTGCGCGGAGAGAAACCGTGGGAGGCGCTCGCCGCGGGAACACCGGAGAAATTCGAGACCGCGCTGTCGGCCTTCAGCCTGAACCTGCTGGAGATGAAATCTCTGGCCAGGATTGACATCATCCATACCCATACCTGGTATGTTTCGATGGCAGGATTTTTGGCGAAGAAGTTGTTCAAAATCCCCTTCGTTTTGACTACGCATAGCCTGGAACCGCTGCGCGCCTGGAAGGCTGAGCAACTGGGCAGCGGCTACGCCATGAGCTCGTGGATGGAGCGCACTGCGATTCTCGATGCCGATGCGGTGATTGCCGTATCGAATGGCACCAAGGCCGACATACTTCGCGTCTATCCGGAACTGCAGCCGGAGAAAATTCACGTCATCTACAACGGCATCGATCTGGCTGAGTATAACCAGACGAGCGATACAAGCGCGTTGAGCAAGTATGGCGTCGATTCTTCGCGACCCTATGTCTTATTTGTGGGGCGCATCACACGCCAGAAGGGCGTCACTCATCTGGTGGACGCAATTCGCTATTTGCCGTCCGATACTCAAGTCGTGCTGTGTGCGGGTGCGCCCGACACACCTGAAATCGCCGCAGAAATGCGCGAGAAAGTCGCCAAGGCTAAAGCCACGCATCCGCAGGTGGTGTGGATTGAGAAGATGGTGACCAAGCCGGAAGTGATTCAGCTCTACAGTCACGCGCGCCTCTTCTGCTGTCCTTCTGTCTACGAACCGTTTGGCATTATCAATCTGGAGGCGATGGCCTGCCATGCTCCCGTGGTGGCCAGCGCCACCGGCGGCATTCTCGAAGTTGTGGTGGATGGCGAGACAGGGTATCTAGTCCCGTTTGCTGCGGATACCACGACAGGATTTCCCTCGAACGCGGAACAGTTCGCGCGCGACCTCGCCGCCAGGATTTCTGACCTGATGAATAACCCTGAAACATGTAAGCGGTTTGGCGAAGCCGGGCGCAGACGAGTCGAAGAAAAGTTCTCCTGGTCAGCCATAGCCGACCAGACAATCGAGCTATACCAGCGCCTGATCAATTCTCACAAAAAGTGAGAGCGTTTGCTTCAAAGTTTCATCAGACATCTCGAACTACGGCTCCGTTGTTGCTCCGCCGATGGCGCATCCACACGTACATGGGAAGTCCCAGCGCAATGACGATCACGCCTCCGATGGAATTGTGAAGATTGCTGAGAAAGATATAGACAATCACAAGCGCGGCTGCTGCCACAAACACTGCGGGTAAGATGGGATACAAGGGAACGCGATAGGGTCGCTCCCGCTCCGGCTCGCGTCGGCGAAAGGCAAACACGGTTGTCGCCGTCAGCATATAGAACAGCCATTCCCCCAGCAGGGCCAGCTCGAACAGCGCTTGAAATTTCCCCACCATCAACAATAGAACTGTCGACATGGCGGCCTGAACATTGAGCGATACGGAGGGGCTTTCAAACCTGGGATGGATGTAGGCCATGGCACGAAAAAAGATTCCATCGCGGGCGGCGGCAAAGGGAATGCGTGCCCCGGAGAGAACGGTTCCATTCAGCGACGCAAGAATGCTGATGGCCATGCCGACGGAGACTAATCCCGCGCCCCACGCGCCCACGGCCAGCAGCATGGCATCGGCAGTAGGGCGGGGAGAGTTTGCAATCGCGGCTGCGGGCAGAAGATATCCAGTCGCGGCGGTAGTCAGCATGTAGAGCAAGGCGACCAGCAACACTCCGGCGACCAATGCGAGCGGAATCGAGCGGCCGGGATGCTTGATTTCGCCGGCCACCATGTTGAGATCGTTCCATCCGTCGTAGGCCCAGAGCGCCGCGATCATGGCGACTGTGAATCCAGCAAGGCCGCCAGTCGCTCCGGGAAAAATGGTAGAGAGATTGCCGCGGTGTCCCAGCGAACTGTTGAAGCAGAAAAATACAATGGCCGCGATCAGCGCGACTTTCAGCAGCGTGAAGATCAGTTGAAATTCACCGGCACGGCGCAGTCCCAGATAATTCAGGCCGGTAATGAGCCACACCACGGCGATGGCGATAATCTGCCCCCACTCCAACCGAAATGGGTGGAGTAACAATGGATTTCCCAGCCAGGTCAGCAGAGGAAAAATCCCCAACACGCGAACCAAACCGATGGCGCTGCTGGCGATGGAGGCGGGCTTGGCTACCGCGAACCAGGTCCACATGTAGAGGAATGACGGCAGCTCACCGTAGGCGTCGCGCAGATACACATATTCACCGCCTGCGAACGGGCGCATCGCCGCCAGTTCCGCGTAAGTCATGGCGCCAAACAGGGAAAGAATGCCGGCAGCAATCCACGCAAGGTAGACAAGATTGGACGAGCCGGCGGCCCGCATCATTTCACGCGGGACAAGAAATATGCCGCTGCCGATGATGGTGCCTGCAACGATGGCTGTTGCCTGCCATGGACCCAGCACCCGGGGCAGCGTGTGCACAGTTGCAGTGTTTTCAGCGGGAGAGGAACTGTTGCCCTCGACAGAGTGCATGGTGGTTACTGTACCTCACATCGAGACCGCGTCGCAGGTCGAGGAACTGGCATAATGAAAATCTCTAAATTTGCGCGACAGAAATGATCCTCATGGATGTTCGGCGTGTTCCATCACCTGAGCCAGCAAGTGCACCAGTCGCCATTCATCCCAAATATTGGGCTTGCTGGTGTTAGTGCTGACGTGCGCAATCAGTGGGCTGATCAGCAAATCCTTCAAGCTGCCGCGGGGCAAATCCTCAGCGAGCCATTCCGCCTCGGCGAAGGGAATCAGCGTGTCGCCGCGCCCATGCAGCAAATAGACCGGCGCGTGCAACCCTGCGAGGTGACCGGCAGGAGAAACCGCAGCCATTTCCGCCGCATGTTTTTTGTTGGAGGCGAACAGTGCGGCGTCTTCCTTCTTCGGGTCGAGAAGGTTTTCATACTCGGATTTCTGCGCGGCTGTCAGGTTGGCCAGCAATTGTTTTTCAATCGGCCAATTTTCGTAAAGGCGCGCGCGCAATACAGGACGAATCGCGGCGACATCGCCCGGCGGAACAAAATCTTCAAGGTGCTCATACTCCAGCACCCAGGGACCGTAATTATTGGGCGTGGCTCGTTCCACGTCACCGTTAGGAAGGGGATCGGCCTCGGTCGCGTAAAAGGTAGCCACGCGCAGCAGATCGTCATGCGCGCCGACGGAAAACACGAAAGAGATTTCGTTTGAGAACGGCGGCTCGGCGGCTGCCATCAGCGCCAGGCCGCCAGAAAAACTCAGGCCCATCAATCCCACTCGGTTGCCGGTGGAATTTTGCAACCACTGCACCGAATCTCCGATGGCCTGCACATCGGAGGGCTGGATCCGGTAGTCGCGGCTGTCCGGCAACTCCGGTGTCAACACCAGCAGCCCACACGCCGACATGGTCCGAGCAAAGGCCATCAGCCGAGGCTCGTCCATTCCCAGGTAATGGATGCCCGGAATCAAAACCAGGCCTGGGGCATTTGGCGCGGTCGTCGGTGTATAAAGGCGAGCTTGCACGACGCCAGCGCTGGAGGGGATGGTGAGGGTTCTCGTGGTTACCGGCATCGCCGCGATGGGTTGCAGCAGGGGCGGCACCGGCTTGCCGTTTAACTGTTCGAGGATTGAAATCGCCTGCAGATAGGCGCGCGTCTTCGGCCAGAAGAGCAGAGGCAGTAGGAGTAAAAAGATCAGGCAAGCGAAAAGAAAGAAGAGTGTGCGACGAAATCGTCCGGAGGAAGTTTTAGAATCGGGCGAAGCGTTCACTCTTTCAGTTGTATCAAACGCGGGTGAGGCGCTGTTTTAGATTTCCAGGATCACAGGCATGATCAGCGGACGGCGGCTGGTATTTTTCTGGATATAGCGCTTCAAATCCTGCCGGATTTTTTCCTTGATCACTCCGTAGTCGGCTTTCTCTTCCGCGCTGGAGGCTTCGAGCGTCGCCCCGACCACCTGCCGCGCCTGTTCAATCAACGCTTCCTCACCGGCAGCGAAACCGCGGGTCACAATCTCCGGCATACTCTCAACGCGGCCCGTGGTCTGGTTAATGGCAAGGATGGGCAGCACGATGCCGCCTTCACTCAAATGCCGCCGGTCGCGCATCACCACATCTTCCACGACGCCGGCAGTAGAACCGGCATCAATGCATACGCGGCCCACCGCGACTTTGCCATGTTTGCGCGCAGAATCTTTGGTCATTTCCAGCACATCGCCATTTTCCAGCAGCAGGATTTTCTCCACCACACCTAACTCCGCCGCCAGCTCTGCGTGCAGTTTCAAGTGGCGATAGTCTCCGTGCAGCGGAACGAAAAATTTTGGCTTTAACAAATGCAGTAAGAGACGCAATTCATCCTGGCTCGCGTGCCCGCTGACGTGGATCAAACCATTGGTGCCGTCGTCGTAGATGACGTGGGCATCGCGGCGATATAGGTGGTCGATCATGCGGAAGATGCTTTTCTCATTGCCCGGAATTACCCGTGAGCTCAGGATGACGGTGTCACCCGGTTCAATTTTTACCTGGCGGTGATTGTCGACCGCAGCGCGGGTGAGTGCGGACATGGGCTCGCCCTGTGTACCGCTGATGAAGACGCAAACTTTTTCCGGGGCGTAATCCTTCACCTGTCCGGCGGCGATCAGCTGCGAATCCGGGATATCGAGATAGTTGAAATCCTGCGCGATCTCGACAGAGTTCTGCATCGATCGGCCGACAATGGCGATTTTTCGGCCATGCTCCATGGCCAGATCGGTGGCAATGCGAAGGCGATGGATCGACGAGGAAAAGCAGCTGAAGAAAAGCCGCTGCTTGGTGCGCGCAAACACTTCATCCAGCGCCGGCCGAACCGCGCGTTCGCTGGGAGTGTGGCCGTGCCGATCGACATTGGTGGAGTCCTGAAGAAAGGCCAGCACGCCTCGTTTTCCATATTCGGCAAAGGCGTGCAGATCGAAGGGCTGGCCGTCCGGCGGAGTGAGATCAATTTTGAAATCGCCGGAGTGAATGACAATCCCGGCCGGCGTTTCAATCGCCAGCGCAACGCAATCGACCAGGCTATGGGTAACGCGGATGGGCGTGATGTTGAAAATGCCCAGTAAGAAAGGTTCGCCGGGCACCATTTCAACCAGGTCGGCATCATCGAGCAGGCCATGCTCTTCCAACTTGCCTTCCACGTAGGCCAGGGTGAATTCGGTGCCGTAGACGGGCACGCGCAGTTCAGACAGAATCCACGGCAGTCCGCCGATGTGATCTTCATGTCCGTGGGTTAGGACAATGGCTCGCACCCGTTCGCGGTTCTCAATCAGGTAGGTAATGTCGGGAACAACGACGTCGACGCCGAGCAATTCCTCATCGGGAAACATCAAGCCCGCGTCGATGACGAAGATGTCGTCTTGCCAGCGAATCGCCATGCAGTTTTTGCCGAATTCGCCGAGGCCACCAAGGGGAATAATCTGTTCCACAGCTTCGCCCAGTTCGATCTCAAGGCAGGCGAAGTCGCGACATTTTCCGGCCCGGCCAATATCCAAAATATCCTGAGCCGGGTGACCGGCGGTGCCCCGTCCTCCATTGACGGAA
>JAZKAG010000241.1:0-13732 GCA_040389265.1 Acidobacteriota bacterium | reverse complement strand
ACTGAACGCTCAGATTGTAGGCCCCTGCCCGGTCAATCATGACATTGCGGAAGCCGATAGCGTTAAGTACCGTCCATGGAGCGATCACGTTTGCCTGCGGTTGAACGTTCAGCATTGAAGTATTGCTAGCAATTACCTTTCCCGTTTCGAGACTGTTAAGGGAAATCCGTTGAGAAAACGAGCCGAGTCGGTCTGCTTCTAGATACTGGAAAAATGTCAGTGCCGGAAGGATAGCTGGGAGAGACATCAGACTGATGTTCGGGGTATACAAGCCCAACACAATGAACTTGCCGTTGTCTTCTCGCCTTATTTCGTCGCACATCAATGTGAATCGGTGTTTTATAGCCATGCAGATGCTCCTGTTCTATTGCGTATTGAAAACCAATGCTCGGAGACAGGGATTTCCCGATCACTTTTTGCTTGACTTTTGAGGGGAATCAAACTAGGCTGGTGTTGTTGAGACGCCAGCGCGCCAAGCGCAAAAGTTAAGAACCTCACAAACGCCCACCCGCCACAGGTGGGTTTTTGTGTGCTCAAGCGGTCCCTACCGCATAAGGTAACTTAACAGAAGCAGAGGGTATTCGCAAACTAAATACTTCCTGTGGGAAATGGAATTACGTAACCCCAAAATATCTTGTTAACTTATACGACAACACTAGGCAAGGCACTTTGGTTTGGGGGTTTGGCTCATCGTCGTGGTGCGTCAACTATGTTTTTGCCCAGAGGCGAGACATGGGGCATTCCGTTTTTGTGGCGCGAGTGGGAAAAGCAGGTCCCTCCACTGCGGTCGGGTCTCAGCCGCGACCATGGATGACAGAATTCAGGGGCTGAAGCCCCGATGGGTGGGATATTTTTTGGCACGGCTGAAGCCGTTCCCTGATACAGAACCTGGCCAGCAGCAGAGACACGGTGGCCTGGTACGGAACGCAAGCTGACGAAATGTTTCCTCATCCCACCCAAGCCAGAGGACGGCCTGGATGGGGCACCCGGTTTTTTTCTGATGATGGCGAAATGGAGAGATCCTTCGCTGTCCTCAGGATGACGGAACTTAATTCATCCCATGTCTCAGAGGCGAGACATGGGGCACCCAGGTTGCCGAGCCAAATTGAGATCTGAGCCACCCGCCAACTTAGGTTGATTGCGAATCATCCGCGCTCAAATCCGGTCGTCACTTCCTGTTTTACTTGCCGGTTGTGCGAGCAGGCGAGTATATGTAGGGTGGGAAAACGTCCAACTCGCCTTGGACGAAGGAGAATCTCATGGCTCAGCCACTGACCCCTCCCAACAGCACCCCCAATGGTTCGCGAAGCATCCTCCCACATCCGGAGCCGCCCTTCAAAGGGAAGATCGGCCGCACAGTAAAAGATTCCACTCCGGATTTTCCAAAGGGACTTGAAGCCCCGGACGGTGCTCCAAACGTTCTCTTGATCCTGATGGACGATGTGGGCTTCGGAGCGAGCAGCACTTTTGGCGGCCCGATTGACACTCCCAACTTTCAGCGGTTGGCTGACAATGGACTCCGTTACAACATGTTTCACACCACTGCACTTTGCTCGCCAAGCCGTGCCGCGCTCATCACAGGCCGCAATCATCACTCCGTCGCGAGCGGAGTCATTACAGAGATGGCCACAGGCTACCCAGGCTACAACTCGCTTATTTCAAAGAGCACCGGCAGTGTGGGAGAAGTCCTGAAGGAGAACGGCTACAACACCTCGTGGTATGGCAAGATGCACAATGTGCCGGACTGGATGTCGAGTCAGGCAGGCCCGTTTGATCTTTGGCCAAGCGGCCTGGGCTTCGAGTACTTCTACGGGTTCCTAGGCGGTGATGCCGACCAGTGGCACACTCCGATCTTCGAAAACACTCGGCCAATCGAGTCTGAGGAGCAACTGCACGGCGAAAAGCACTTTGACGAACTTGCGGTGGACAAGGCCATAGGTTGGATGCAGATGCAAAATTCCCTTGCCCCAACCAAGCCCTGGCTGCTGTATTACGCGTCAGGCAGTGCGCACGCTCCGCACCATGCGCCAAAGGATTGGATTGCCAAGTACAAGGGAAAGTTCGACCAGGGTTGGGACAAGGTACGGGAAGAGACACTTGCGCGACAGATCAAGCTCGGCATAGTTCCCGCAAACACCCAGCTGACCAAACGTCCTGAGCAGCTTTCGGCCTGGGATGCATTGTCGGCGGACCAGAAGCGTCTCTTCGCGCGCATGATGGAGGTCTATGCGGGCTGCCTTTCGCACGCTGATAATCAAATCGGCAGGTTGCTCGATGCGGTTGAAGAATCCGGTCAGACCGACAATACGCTGGTGATCTTCATCATGGGCGACAACGGCGCCAGTGCTGAAGGCAGTCTGCAGGGTACAACCAACGAGGTTGGTACTGCCGGCAACGGCGTGCCAGAAAGCCTGGAGTATCTGCTTTCGGTGATGGATAACCTGGGCGGCCCTCTGTGCTACAACCACTATCCGGTCGGTTGGGCGCTCGCCATGGATTCGCCAATGCAGTGGACCAAGCAGGTTGCGTCGCACTTCGGGGGCACCCGCAACGGCATGGTGATCTCCTGGCCTGCGAAGATTAAGGACAAGGGCGGGATACGTTCTCAATTTAGCCACCTTATTGACATCGTCCCGACCATCTATGAGGCAGCCGGGATCACTCCGCCGGACGAGATGGACGGAGTGGAGCAGAAACCACTGGATGGCACGAGCCTGATGTACACATTCGATGGCGCGAAGGCGCCGAATCGACACACCACACAGTATTTCGAACTGGTTGGCAATCGGGCGATCTACAAAGACGGGTGGATGGCGAGTACAACGCCGCTGCGGCTGCCTTGGGAAACGTTCGGTGCTACGGCAAATCCGGATGATTTCAAGTGGGAGCTTTACAACATAAACGAGGATTTCAGTCAGTCGAACAACCTTGCGGAAAAGAACCCCGCTAAACTGAAGGAACTCCAGGCGGCATTCGACCTTGAAGCAAAGAAGTACAATGTCTATCCGCTCGACTCCAGTTTTGCTGAGCGCGGCGACCCAAGGATTCGACCAAGCCTGACCCGCGGACGCTCGGAGTTCACCTACTATCCGGGAATGATTCGCATCCCGGAAGGCTCCGCTCCGGATTTCAAGAACAAGTCCTGGACGGTGGCGGCTGAAGTAACCATTCCGGAGGGCGGCGCAAGCGGTGTCCTGGCAACCCTCGGGGGCCGCTTCGGCGGATGGGGATTGCTGATGCAAGACAGCAAGCCGGAGTTCGCATACGCATTTTCAAACCAGGCCGAGCATAAGTTTCGCGTGCGTTCTGACCAGCCTATTCCTGCCGGCAATCATGTGGTGCGCATTGCGTTCAGGTATGACGGAGGCGGCTACGGTAAGGGCGCAACCGGCGTTTTGTTCGTGGACGAGAAACAGGTTGCGGAGGGGCGTATTCCCCATAGCATCGCCATTCGATTCTCTCTCGATGAGACATTCGACATTGGTGAGGACATGGGAACTCCGGTGATAGAGGACTACGCTGACAAAATGCCGTTCAGGTTCAGTGGAACGCTGAAAAGAGTTGTTGTCGTTCTTGAGCCAGATAAGCTGACTGATGAGGAGAAGAACCGGCTGCTAGAAGAGGTTGCGCAAGCTTGCCTCGCTGTGCACTGACACTCGTCAAGCAAGCCTCCCCCAGCAGTAGAGGATGAGTGCCACAGCGTAAATTTGTGACAACACGCCGATGCGCTCATCAAGGGCGTTTCCATCCCCACCCGAGCCAACGCGCCGGCTTGAATGGGCACCCGGATTTTTTTGACGCGAGTGGGAAAAGCAGATCATTTCGCTGCAGTCTGGATGACAGACCTTCTTTCATCCCATGTCTCCGAGGCGAGACATGGTGCGCCCGGACTTCGGTTTTGGGACCAACACGTTTCAGGGGCTAAAGCCCAGAGACGCGAGAGAATTTTTTGGCACGGCTGAAGCCGTGCCCTGATACAGAACCTGGCCATCAGCAGAGACGCGGTGGCCTGATACGGAACTCAAGGTGACGAAATGTTTCCTCATCCCACCAAGCCAGAGGACGGCCTGGATGGGGCACCCGGAGTCACAGAAGTTCGTTTGCGGGGAGTGATCCGGAGAATGGTTATTTTTTTAATGGGAGTAATGGCCTCCCAGGTCCCCAAGTGCGAGGGACCTGGGGCACCCAGATTTGTGGTGGATTTAAGAACCACGAGACCCGTGCCACCCGGCAGATTTCCTTCGCTAAGAGGTTGCGCGGGTGGGTTTCTTTGTTATTCGCTGGGCGAGGTATTCGTAGAGGAATGTTAGCGCCGTCAATACGGGAGCGACGATAATGAAGAACACAATTCCAGCGTCTTCCCGAAAAAAACAGCTGACATCAGCGATATTCTCGAAGCGAAAGTGTCCGTAGCCCGTGTAGATCCAGAGCGGGAGGGAGGCGAATCCCGATAACGCCACAATGACGGTGACAGATATCGCAGAGATGTTGAAGAATCTTCCCAATCCTTGAGAAGCGATTGCGCCGCAAAAGCTGGCGAACAGGGTCCACGCCGTGCAGCCGATCGCCAGCCGTATTGATTCAATCAGGGGACCGTTGCCTCCTTCGCAGAGGGTGTTGCCGTGGTTGAGGTAGAAGAGGTAGGAGAACGTCGCAGCGAAATAGAGGGCTGCGAGTGCGAGTCGCGTCCACAGGGTTCGTCTGCTCATGCTGTTCATACTATCGGGTGATGACGAAGTTTTTCAGTCCCACCCAAGCCAACGGAGGGCTTGAATGGGCACCCTCGGTTTTTGTGGCGCGAGCGGGAAAAGCAGATCCTTCGCTGCGATCGGGATGGCGGAGCTTCCTACATCCCAGGTCCCCAAGTGCGAGGGACCTGGGGCACCCAGATTGGGGTCGGTTTAGGGCCCACGAGACTCGGGGCGCCCGGCAACTGGGGGCTAGGCGGGTTCAGACGTTGAGGGAGTGGAGGTAGGGTACGCTGGGGGGCAGCAGCGCAGGATTCTCTTCCAGCTCGACGAAGTAGTTCTTGATGCCACCGATTTTTGCGGCTGTGAATACTGCCTTCCAGTCGACAACGCCCTTGCCCAACGCGACCTGCCGGAAGCCGGACTTGGTGGAAGGGTCTTTCACCCAGTCCTGACAGTGCATGGAGCGGTAGCGGCCGGGGTACTTGTGGAAGTAGGTGATGGGATTGTAGCCCTGCTGCCAGGAAGAGACCTGCATCTGCAATTGGGTGGTGGCGGGATTGAGTTCCGCGATCATCATGTCGTAGACCGGTTTGCCATCGATGTACTGGGAGACGAACCCTTCGTTGTGCAGCAATGCGACGATGCCGGCGGCGTGCGCCTTTTCGGCGAAGACGTTGAAGGGCTCCACGTAACGCTTGACGTCGTCGACGGTATGGGGAGTTGTCGAGTCGAACGGTCCAAGCGCGGCGATCGCCATTTGCGTCATGCCGAACTGATGGGCATAGTCGATGCTGGCGTCGGCTTTTTGAAAGAGTTCCTCATCCGCCCAGTGCGCGGAGATGCAGCCCAGGCCCCAGTCGGCCAGCATGCGCTGCAATTGCTGCGGCTTATATTGGCGGAGGCTGGAAAATTCGTCGTAGCCGTAGGGCGAGCACAACTCCACCTGGGTGTATCCGGCAGCGCTTAATCTCTTCATGGTGCCGGCGAAGTCGGTCGCGATGGAGTTACGAACGACGTAGCTTTGAAAGCCGATCGGGAGACCGAGCGGGTCGGCGAAAAGATAGGGCGCGGCGGAGAGAAGAGTTGAGGCGGCAGCTCCTCCGATGAGAAAGTCTCTGCGATTCATGCATGGTCCCCTTCGATGAAAGACTATCGCACCTGCCAGGGGGATGTCTGCGTGGGTGGAGCGCTGCAGCTTCCGCGCGGACGGAGATGATCCTGGTGCTCTGCCGGAAACGGAGGCTTGCATGGGGAACTCTGCCCGGCTGGGATGACGGTATTCGTTCATCCCGTGCGTCAGAGGCGATACATGGGGCACCCGGATTTTTTGGGGTCCAAAATGTTTCAGGGGCTAAAGCCCGGAGACGGGAGAGAATTTTTGGCACGGCTGAAGCCGTGCCCTGATACAGAACTCACGCACGGCGATACGAGCATTGCGAATTTTTCCGGGTGACATAGTTTTCGGTCCCAGCCTTCGCTGCGCTCAGGATGACGAGCTTTTTCGATCCTCGCTCAAGCCAAAGGATGGCTTGAACCGGGCAACGAGCGATTCATGGCGATGCTCATGGCTCGAGCGTCGCGACGGGTGACAAGGTGTGGGTATCGCGGGCGAGGAGCCAATGGCCGTCGGGCTGTTTGCGGTAGATGGTGCTGCGATATCCGGCAAAGCGCATTTCTTCTCCGCCGGTGCGCGGGGTGACCGATAGCATGTCCTGGCTGAGCGTGTAGGCGACTTCGCCGACCACCACGACGTTTTGCAACTCGCTGGAGCAATGGATTCGAGCCTGCTGGTGCGCGGCCGAAAAGCGGGGGGAAAATGCATCCCGGCCGGACGGGGTTTCGCCCGGGCCGAGAAACAGGACATCGTCGGCCATGGAGCTGAGCAAGCGGGCGAGATCTCCCGCGTTGACGGCATCGATCCAGGTCAAGTGCAATTCGCGAATGGTTTGTTCCTCAGATTCCACGGGCAACCCCCCAGCAAACAGATGATAATCTGCGGCCGCCAATGAGGAGCGTCCCCCAGGGTGGGCGACCGACATGGATACTGTAGAACCATTCGGGCGAGGCGCGCAAAGACATCAGGTGGGATCGGCGTAGTCGGCGAGGTGATAGCGTGGGCTATCGGACATGAGGCGGGAAATTTCCTGGACGGTTACGATGTGGCCGCGAGCGCCGGTATCGGTGGCGTTGAGGCCGACGCCCACCAGATCGACTTTGGTTCCTCCATGCTGAGGCCTCATGATTTCTCATGCTAATGGCTGGGTGGCATATAAAGTTGCAGAGTGTCATCGCGCGAAAGGATCGGGGATTGGAGAATCTGCTTCGCAATGGCTGATCTGCGAAGGAGGCATGTGGCGGCGCTTGCCCGCAGATGCTGGATAGGGTCGCGAAGAGAGCGGAATGCGTGAAAAAATCAGTCAGGGCCAGAGATGAACTGCGATGAACGCGGATGAGCTACGGCATTTTCGATTCGCGGTCATCGGAATACATTGTCTACGCCACCGAATTTGCGCCGGAAGGACTACGAGATGAGGAAAGGGCAAACGAGACACCCCCAACGGGACGAGCCCGCGACGCCGGTCAAGAACTACATCACTCCGAGCGGACTGGAGCGCTTGAAAGATGAATATCGTTTTCTGGTGACCCGGGACCGCCCGGCGGTGGTGGAGGTGGTGGCGTGGGCTGCCAGCAACGGGGATCGCAGTGAGAACGCCGATTATCAATACGGCAAGCGGCGGCTGCGGCAGATCGATGGGCGGATTCGTTTTTTGGCGAAGCGAATCGAAGCCGCGGAAGTGGTGGACCCGGAGGCGGCGCGATCGGGGCAGGCGGCGACCAGGGCATTCTTTGGAGCGACCGTGCGCTTTGCCAATGCTGCGGGAGAGGAGCGAGAGGTGAGCATCGTAGGCACGGACGAGGTCGATCTGAATCGCAACCACATCAGTTGGGTGTCCCCGCTGGGGCGCGCGTTGAGGAGGTCGGCAGCCGGTGACAGCATCGTTCTGGAAGCGCCGGGCGGGACAGAATCCCTGACGGTACTCGAAGTACGTTACGAGCGCATTCCTGTGGAACCGTTCCGGGAACCAGCTGGATCCACGGCCTCGGCGAGTGGACTCCGTCGTTCCTGATGACCGCGCAAATCTGATTGCGAGATGTCCTCAGGAAGAACCGGGTAGACGGCAGAAGCGCCAGCGAGAGGTGGGGCGGCAGTTCCTCGACCCAAGTTGAGATCAATGTTGGATGGTTGTCTGTTCAATTCCATACTGGATCGCCGCCTTCAGAACGTCGATGTTTATGTCCGTTAGTGTTTTGAATTTAATGCAATACCCCGTGACGCTGGCTTTGCCGAGTTGCTGCGCAAATGTCTTTGCCAGGTACTTCTTGTCATTCACTCCCATAATGTAGACGGAGATGCCGGATGTATTCGCACTGAAGCCGATCTGATAAAACTCCCTGGTTTTTCCATTGGCATATTTCATGGTTTGAGATCCATATCCAATGCTTGGGTTGGAGACGATTTTTCCTTTCTCGTCTTTTCCGTCTAAAAACCACAATTTAGCGGTTGGCATCCACGCGAGAATCATGCGATGGAGCTGTTGCATTTCGCTACGTTTTGGTTCCGGTTGGGCGGCGATGTATTGCTGAATTTGTGTCTGCGGGTTCATGTACATCTCCTTGGCATAGCGGTATCGAGCCAGTGTTCCGGGAGTCACCGGATTGGAGCCGGCGGGTGCCTGAGAGGCGAGGACATGGGGCATCCGCAGTTACGCCGACTTGGCTGCGGCGAGGGCGGTTTTGGCGGCGGCCAGGGTGGTGCGAATTTCTTCTTCTCCGTGCGCAGTGCCGAGGAAGGCAGCTTCGAACTGCGAGGGCGGCAGCCAGATTCCGGCGTGCAACATGGCACGGTGGAAGGCGGCGAACTGTTGGGTGTTGGAACGGGAGGCGCTGTCATAATCCGTGACCGCATCGCCGGTAAAGAACCAGGTAAACATGGAGCCGACGCGGTTGGTGGTGACGGCCACTCCAGCTTCGCGGGCGAGGCCAGCGACGCCATCGGCCACGGTGGCGGAAACCTTCTCCAACTGCGGATAGATCGTCTCGCGGTGCTGGATCAAGGTGCCAACTGTGGCGATTCCTGCGGCCATGGCCAGCGGATTGCCGCTGAGCGTGCCCGCCTGGTAGACCGGGCCGAGGGGCGCGAGCAGCCGCATGATCTCCTTACGACCGCCGAAGGCTCCGCAAGGCAGGCCGCCGCCGAGAATTTTTCCCAGGCAGGTCATGTCGGGCCGAATGCTGAGGCGCTCCTGTGCGCCGCCCAGGGCGAGGCGAAAGCCGGTCATGACTTCATCAAAAATCAGGACGGTTCCGTTGCGGGCAGTGATGGCTCGCAGCGCCTTGAGATAGCCGGGTTTCGGTGGAATGCAGCCGGCATTGCCGACCACCGGCTCGACAATAACGCAGGCAATCTGATCCTTATAGCGGGAGAAGGCTTCCTCAACGGCGGCCATGTCGTTGTAGGGCAGCGCGAGGGTGTGCTGAATGGTTTCCTCCGGGACGCCCGCGGAACCGGGGATACCGAGGGTGGCGACACCGGAGCCGGCTTTGACGAGCAGCGCGTCGGAGTGACCGTGGTAACAACCCTCAAACTTGATGAAGTACTTGCGGCTGGTGAATGCACGGGCAAGACGGATGGCCGACATGGTGGCCTCGGTGCCGGAGCTGACAAATCGCATCCTCTCGATGGATGGAAACGCCTGATGCACCATTTCGGCGAGGTCGGCCTCGGTGGGCGTGGAAGCGCCAAAACTGACGCCTCGGGCGGCAGCTTCCTGAACCGCTTGCACCACCTGCGGAGCGGCATGGCCTAGGATCATGGGTCCCCAGGAACCGAAGTAGTCGAGGTAACGATTGCCGTCCGCATCCCAGAGATAGGCGCCTTTGGCGCGGACGACAAATGGAGGCTCGCCGCCGACTGCGCGGAAGGCGCGCACCGGAGAATCGACGCCGCCCGGTAACAAAGTCTCGGCGCGCTGCTGCAATTGGCGGGAAAGATGCATGGAACGCACGGATGGACTCATCGATATTCAGTATAGGAGCAGCTGCGAAATTCCGGAGAGAGCAGCTTGCGATGCTACACTGATCCTTCCCGGCATGGTTGTGTTCCGCGACTTGAACTGCCCCACTATTCCGTAGAGTTCGGGCGAAAGGGTCATACGGTTTCAGAACATTTCCCGCCGACATCCTTCATCCCCGGAACGCGACGCCAGTGCCAAGTAAGTCTTCATCCAAGCCAACTTCCTCGATTACCTACGCCGATGCAGGCGTTGACATTTCCAGCGGCGATCGCACCAAGCAACGCATTAAATATCTTGCCCAGCGGACCTTCAACAAGCAGGTGCTGAGTGAGATTGGCGGCTTTGGCGGCATGTTCAAGCTGGACACGGCGCGCTTCAAAAATCCTGTGCTGGTTTCAAGCGCAGATGGCGTGGGAACGAAGTTGAAGGTCGCTTTCCAGATGAACATGCATCACACCATTGGCGCGGACCTGGTGAACCATTGCGTGAACGACATTGCCGTACAGGCGGCAACACCAATTTTTTTCATGGACTACCTGGCGTCGAGCAGTCTGGATGGCGACGTGGCGGAGAAGGTGGTTTCTGGCATGGCGGATGCGTGCCGCGCTAATGGCTGCGCGCTGATTGGTGGAGAAACGGCGCAGATGCCGGGCTTTTACCATGACGGCGAATACGATCTGGCGGGTTTTATTGTTGGCGTGGTGGAGCGGGACAAAATTATTACGGGCGTTGCGATTCGGCCGGGAGATTTATTGGTCGGGCTGCCGTCTACCGGGCTGCACACGAATGGATACTCGCTGGCACGCAAGCTGTTTTTCCAGGTGGCGAAGTATACGCCGGACCAGTACGTGAACGAGCTGCACGAAAAAGCCGGCGTTGCGTTGATGAAGACGCACCGCAGCTATCTGAACATCATCCGCAAGCTGACGGCTGCCGACCTGGTGGTGGGGATGGCGCACATTACCGGCGGAGGGATCACGGAGAATCTGCCGCGCATCCTGCCCAAGCATGTTTCCGCCACGGTGGAACTGGGTTCGTGGCCGGTGCTGCCGATTTTCGATCACCTGCAATCGCTGGGCAACGTGGAGCAGGACGAAATGTTGCGAACGTTCAATATGGGCGTCGGCTTAATCTGCGTTGTGCCGGTGGACAAATATAAGCGCGTGAAAGCGCTGCTGGATCGCGCCAACGAGCCGCATGCGGTGATTGGAAAAATTATCAAGGGCGACCGCCGGGTGTTGTACAACTAACTGCAGATGAAGCATCTCGGCATTCTTCTTTCCGGTCGTGGCTCCAATTTTCTGGCGATTGCCGATGCCATTGATCGCGGCCAGATTGAAGACGCAGAAATTTCCATTGTCATTTCCAATCGCGCCGAACCCGCTGGAATTGCGGCTGCCAGAGCGCGCGGGCTGGCGACACGGGTAGTTGAGGCGCGCGGGCGAAAGCGGGCCGAGCAGGATGCTGAGATCGTCGCGTGCCTGCACGAACATGAAGTGGACCTGGTTTGCCTGGCCGGATACATGCGCTTGCTGTCGCCGGAATTTATCGCGGCGTTCCCGAATGCAATCCTGAACATTCATCCTTCCCTGCTGCCGTCGTTTCCGGGGCTTGATGCGCAGGCGCAGGCGCTTGCATATGGCGTCGCGATTTCGGGATGCACGGTGCATTTTGTGGATGAGGAGCTGGATCATGGCGTGATCGTGCTGCAGCGCTCTGTTCCAGTACTGCCGGGCGATGATGAAGAAGCGCTTTCGGCGCGCATTTTGGAGCAGGAACATATTGCCTATCCGGAAGCGATTGCGCGGGTGCTGAGCGGAAACTATGCGATTGTGGATCGGCGCTATGTTGCGCGTGCTTCCGAGAGCGCAAGAATGGTTGAGGAGACAACTTGATTCGATTCATCAAAGCACATGCGTGCGGGAATGATTTTTTGATCGTCGATGAGCCGGTCGAGGAACATCGCCTGGGCGAGGTGGCGCGAACGCTGTGTCATCGGAACATGGGTGTGGGAGCGGACGGAGTGGAATATCTGACGCTTGGGGATAACGGCGGATATTCGATTCGATTGTTCAACGCGGACGGTTCGGAGGGAGAGATCTCTGGCAATGGCACGCGCTGCGTGGCTGCCTACCTGGCCCAGGAAGACGAGGCTGGCGAGTTCTCCATTCGCACCCACGCGGGATTGCGCCGCTGTCGCATCCTGCAGCGTAGCGCGCCGAGATATCTGATCTCCACGGAGATGGGAATACCAACCGCGAAGGCTCATAAGGTGACGCTGCGGGATGGGACCGCGGTGATCGGCGCGGATGTGTGGGTCGGGAATCCCCACTTTGTGACGTTTGTTGAGACCGACGACTTTTCCTGTGCCGGCAGACCGTGGCAGAAGGTTGGAGCGGAGATCTGCACGCATTCTGATTTCGCAAAAGGAACCAACGTTGAATTTGTGCGTGTGACGGATACAAATCGGATTGAGTTTCGCATTTTTGAGCGCGGGGTGGGACCGACTCTCTCCTCAGGGACGGGTTCGTCGGCTTCAGCGACGGCCAGCATGGAACTCAAAGGCACGGCTCGAACGCTGACGGTGGTTGCGGAAGGCGGTCCGCAGACGGTTGAGTGGCCGAAGAACAATTCAAGCCTGATGCTGACCGGACCGGCGGAGATCATCGCCCATGGGGAGTGCCTGCTGGTATGAACGCGGCATCGACAGCGCGGAAGCCTGCGGTTCTGCCATCGGCCTTGCAGGCGGGAGATCACGTACGGCTGATTTCGCCGGCCAGCTGGTTTGACCCCAGCAAAGTACAAGCGGGAATGGAGTCGTTACGAGGGCTTGGGCTGCAGCCGCAGCTGGGAACGCATGCACTCGAGCGCCATGGACAATATTCCGCCGGGTCAACGGAGCAGCGACTGGAGGATCTGCACGCCGCATTTACAGATGACCAGGTCAAAGCGATCATTTGTAACCGTGGCGGTTACGGATCGGCGGAATTGCTGAGCGGACTTGATCTGGAGCTCATCCGGCGCAAGCCGAAAATCTTTTTGGCGTGCAGCGACATCACCAGCCTGGAGACCTACATCCACGATCAGACGGGGCTGGTTGTGTTTCATGGGCCGATGGCGGCTGGAGACTTCGCGCGACCGAATGGGGTCGAGCGAGCGAGCTGGCAGGCTGCGCTGTGGCAGAATCATTCGTGGCAGGTTGGACCGGAAGCCGGCTTGCGCACGTTGAAGGCTGGTCGCGCACAAGGAAAATTCTATGGCGGTTGTCTTTCGATGATGGTCGCCTCGCTGGGCACACCGTACGAAATCCAGACAGCGGGGACGATTCTGTTTTTGGAGGACATTGGAGTCAAACCGTACCAGATGGATCGCATGCTGCTGCAATTGCGACTGGCGGGAAAGCTCTCCGATGTGCGCGGCATTGTCTTCGGCCCAATGCGCGATTGCGTGCAGCCTGGAAATGCGGATGAATTGCTGGATGCGGTTTTGTTGCGTGTGCTGGAGGATTTCGATGGACCGGTTGCGATTGGACTTCGATCCGGCCATGTGCTCGAACGGAATATTACAGTGCCGATCGGCGTTGAAAGCGAGCTGGATCTGACGAATGCGCCGATGCTGCGGTTTGAGCCATCGGTGATGTGCAAGCAAGGATCACGATGAACGGAACTGAACAGACAAGCCGCGATGGAAAGGCTGCGCACGCGGCGCGGCACGTGCACTTGATTGGAATCTGCGGGAGCGCCATGGCGTCGCTGGCCGGCATGTTGCAGTTGCAGGGATGGCGCGTCACCGGGTCGGACAAGGCCGCGTATCCGCCCATGTCGGATTTGCTGGAGCAGCTTCATATTCCCATTGCGCAGCCGTTTTCTGAAAAGAACCTGCAGCCGCGACCTGACTTGGTGATCGTTGGCAATGCAATTTCTCGCGGCAACGAAGAACTGGAATATGTGCTGGACCAGCGCACCA
>JAZKAG010000240.1:15909-19629 GCA_040389265.1 Acidobacteriota bacterium | reverse complement strand
GCCCTCGGCTCGTACAGCTATCTGCCGGCCGGCGCGCTGCATGTTCCCGACGCGCTCAGCGAGCCAGTCGAGTCAACGCTTTTCTTCGCCGGGGAACACACCGATACCACCGGAAACTGGGGAACGGTGCATGGCGCGATGGAAAGCGGGGCTCGCGCCGCCAACCAGGTGCTGTCCCGGTAGCCGCCACGCTCGCGCGCAGACAGCCGGATGATTGATGGCGTGCAGCCGCACCTTCACCGCATCAAAACCGCACCTTTCACCACATCAAACTGCGTTGCCCGAGAGCGATCCCGATGCAACCGTGACAAGACTGCGTATACGTCCGAGGTCGACGCGACTTTTCCGCGCCTGCAGCGTATTTTTATAGAAGGAGACGTTTCTGGTTCATTCGCAAAAAAACCGCGCCACAGTGCCCAATCCACGCGCCGGCGAGCAGGGATATCTGCTGCTCGGCCTGCTGTTTCTATTTGTCCTCATTCTCATCGGGCTGGCCTTGGCCGCCCCCAAAATGGCGAAAGAAATTCAGCGCGAAAAAGAAGCGGAAACGATCCATCGCGGAGAGCAATATAAACGCGCCATCCAGCTCTATTACCGCAAGTTCGGCAGCTATCCCACCTCGGTTTCTCAGTTGAAGGAAACCAACCAGATCAAATTTCTCCGCCAGGATTACATCGATCCCATGACCGGAAAAAAAGACTGGAAGCTGCTGCACCTCGGCCAGGTGCGGATGGTCACCATGGGCTTCTTCGGGCAGGTGACCCAGGCCGGCGGCGCCATGGGAGTCGCAGGCATGCCCGGCGTCAATGGAGCCGCTCCCGGAGTCCCGGGCGCGGGCGGCATGACTGGAGGTATTGGCGGCAATAGTCCCATGGGCGCATCCAACGGCACATTTGGCTCTTCGTCCGGGCCCGGTTCCGGCTCCTCGATGGGCGGCAGCGGCTTCAGCAATAACTCCAACTCCAACGGCAACGATAATTTCTTCAGCGACTCCTCTAGCTCCGCCGCGAGCTCCGGCTCCAACTCCGGCTCCAGCCCCGCCGGGACTCAACCCAATGGAACCGCGACTCAGCCGAATGGAACCGCATCGCCAACCACTCCCGGGCAGCACCCGTCCGTCGCGGCAAGCGGGGACACGGACCAGGAGGACGCGAGTGGCGCCGATGAGGACTCCGGAGACAACAGCGGCGCATCTCCGTTTGGTGCGCCCATGAGCAACGGCCCGGGCGGCATGAACTCCGGAGGAATGAATTCCGGCGGAATGAACTCGGGAGGCATGAATTCCGGAGGAATGAATTCGGGCGGCGCCTTCGGTTCCAACAATGCCCAGGGCGGCGGATCGTTTGGCGGCGCCAACGGCTCGCCCAGCGTAGCCGGCTTGCCGGGCAGCACGGCAGCGGGCGGCGGCCTGAATGCCGCGGCTGGCGGCGTTGGCCCCATCGTAGGGGTGACGGTTCCGTTGAAGAAGCGAGCCATTCTCGTCTATCGCAAGAAGAAGATCTACGACAAGTGGCAGTTTGTCTACAACCCGCAGGAAGAGATCACATCTGCGATGGGCCAGGGCAACGGCCAGGTTCCGGGGGCGGGAATTGGCACACCGGCGGGCGGCATGTCTCCAACAGCAGGCGGAACCAACGGCAGCCCGTTTGGCTCCTCCAACACCGGCTCAGGATCGAATAGCGGAACCTTTGGTTCTTCGAGCGGCGGGTTCGGGTCCAGTAGCGGGGGATTTGGATCGAGCAGCGGAAGTACCGGTATGGGCAGCAGCGGGTTCGGCTCGTCTCCTTCCAGCTCGAACGGCTCATCGGATAACTCAAATTCCAGTTCCAGCCAGAATCAATCCAATCCCTTCTAGCGCAGTGGCAGCATCTAGAAAAAACCCTTGGCCGTGCGGCTCAACGGTTTCTGTGCCAGCGTTTGCCAGCGGCGGGACAAGCAGAGAAAATTAAAGAAGAAGTCGAAGAGTCCACCTCAAAGTACTGAAGGCTGAGGGATTGTCTGCGATCATTCCGGACACTTCCCCGCTCAGACTTGCCAGCCCAGGGTCCTCCGGCCAGATTACGCAAAAAGGGCGACATATTCTTGCGAATACATCGCCCTTCCGCAATCTTTGTGCTGGAATTTACGCGTTGAAAGAAGATCCGCAGCCGCAAGTGCTCTTCACGTTCGGATTTTCAAACTTGAATCCTGCCGCTTCCAATGTCTCGACGTAATCCACCACGCAACCGCCCAGGTACATCAGGGAGGTGGAGTCGACGAACACCTTCAGGCCGTCGAAAGTCAACACCTTGTCCATCATGCCGGACTGGTTTTCAAACGACATGGAATATTGGAAGCCGGAACAACCGCCGCCCACCACGCCCAGCCGCAATCCCGCTGGAACTGGATCCTGGGTCGCCATGATTTCGCGAACCTTCTTGATCGCCTCTGGGGTCAATGTTACCGGGGGAGTTTTGACGGCTTCAGTAGTTGGAGTTTGCGTCGTCGTTGCCATTTTGGTTAGCCCTCGAGTTTCTTCTACTTCTCTATGATACGGCGAATTGGGCAGCAAAACAATCCGAAAGTCCGCGCGGAAAGCCCACATCGACCCACCACACCACCTATATGTTGATGCCAGAAAGCCCGTTTTGATGCACAGAATCTCCTACCCGCCCAGTCAATTTTGGGAGTACGATACAGGCGAAAGTGCTGTCGGCGCGCGGAGCGTCGAGAATTCGGCGCGGACGCCGGAACAATTCAACCGATCGCGAGGTCATCGTATGAGCTACGTATTGGTTATCTGGACCGTTTGGGGGGCATTAGGATTCATCCTTTTGGCTCTCATTGTGTATCGAGCCTCTATTACCCGCGCTGAAGAGGATCAGCTTTTCCTCGAAGAGACGTCCACCATGCAGCATCAGGAGCAGGAATTGATTATGAAGCGGGTCAAGCCAGTTGAGAACTTGATCCGGATATTCGGCGGTGCAGAGGGCCTGGTTACGCTGGGAATCCTGGCTTTCTACCTGATGGACGCCCTGCACCAGTTCTAACCCGGTGGCAGAGGTAAAAGCGCTGCAGCCGAATCGCTCGCGGCATTCGAAAAACGCGAACGTACAGGGGCTCCCGGTGCATAAATCCTGATACGCTTCTTCAGCCCGACACGGCGTTATGCGCCCAGGCTTGCCAACGTCTCATCAAGATCAAATCGTACGGAATATTCCAGATAGGATATAGAGCATTCCATGGCTTGGATCGAACGTTTCACCTGTGATGTCTGTGGCAAAACGCAAGGCCCTGCGGATGAAAAGTGGTGGATCGCCACCAACGAGTGCGCGCCGGTGCTCGATTCCAGCGGCAGCCAGCCAACATTAAAGTTGAATCCGTGGGATAACGGGATAGCCCATAGTGCGGAGAGTAAACATCTCTGCGGTGGCGTCTGTGCCCATACCTATTTAGACCGGTGGATGTCAGGCTTTCGCGCCGGTACGGAAACTTGCGTCGAACCCTCTTCTCCTGCGGCAGCGCTGCAGAGGAACAAGAAGGAAGCGCGCCCAGATTGAGCCAGAGCGCGCACTCTTCATCCATCAACCTCGATGGCTGTTTTCTGTTGCCGCTTGCCCGTATTGCTCGGAAAATCCTGGAATAAGTCCATCGGCGTAGTCCTTCACCTTGCTGGCAGCAATGCCGACAAGTGCGCCTTGAAGGTTCTCCCAGGCTTGCGTGGCTTTCTCCATGGCCCGT
>JAZKAG010000240.1:12991-15899 GCA_040389265.1 Acidobacteriota bacterium | reverse complement strand
AGCAGGCCGCTGCGGCCGAGGTGCCGAGTCGGTTCCATAGGAACGCGTCTCCGTACCCAGACTTGAGTAGCGCCGCCGCTCCGCAGGCCGCCCCCCGAACATCGAAGCCACCACTGCGCCACCCCCAAATGCCACGCCTAGAAACACCAGGGGATGGCTTTCGAATTGGTGGTGCCAATCGGTCACAGACTTCACCTTGTTTTCCAGTTCCCGCAAATTCGATCCCAGGTCTTCGCGTTTGTTCTCGATATGATTTTCTATTTGACTTGCTGTTTGACCCATTGCACATTCTCCTTCACGCTTGCGATGGTGTGTTGCGGCGGGTTCACTTTTTCGAGCGCCTTCACGCCGGCAGATGCCGTCAGGCCTCCGACCAGTCCTAGAACTGCGGCCACGATTAAAGCCGCTGCCCAGCCCGGCAGAACCAGCGCCAGCGCATCGTACCCGGCCCACGCCAGAAAGAACGCGGCCAGCAGCCCGCCCACAGCTCCGAAGATCAGCAGCGGTGCCGCCGCCTTTACCTTGGTGGTCTCGTCGCGCAACTCGCTCTTCGCCAGCCGCACTTCCGAGCGGACAATGTCCTGAATGTTTCCGACAATGTCCTGCAAGACATCACTAATGGAACGTTCGGGTGTCGCCATCGACGTCCCTGCCTATCCGCGATCGCGGCTGAACGCGCGCGCCACCAGGAAACCGAGCCCAACAGCCACGGCCAGCGCCGGTCCAGGATTCTTTTTCACCACCGCTTGCACGTCCTCCAGCATCTCGTTGAAGTTGTTCTGACGAACGTAATCGGCGGTCGCACTGATCTTGTCTGCCGCGGAATGCGCGAAGTCCGAAACCTTCTCTCCGCCCTGGTGTAATTGATCCGCTTTCTGGTGCAGCGTTTCGGCCGCACCTTCCAGCCCCGCAGCCGCGACGGAGCGGTTCTGGTCGATCTTGTCGGCGGCGGTGGCGCCAAATTCCGTAATCTTGCGCTTTGTCTGCTCCACCGCGTCAGACGCGCGATCGGACATGGTGGACTCTATGGGGGTATTTACCTTGCTGGTCGACATACTTGCTGCTCCTCGGATTTAAAATTGTGATTCGCGCCTCTTACGCTTCAGCGCGGAAGGCGAGTCGAAACCCTCGCCCCATTGCTTAGTGGCTGTGCAGGCCATATGCGGTTGCCACTCGCGCAGCATTCATGATTCGTCTGCTTCAATCGACATGCGTGCAATGAACAAATCCATTTCGAGAGTCGACGCAGCGCAGAATTGTGCCCGCCCAGGCAACCTGCTTCCGAAGATTTTCTAGCAGCGTATTAGGATGAGAACGGCACGCGACCGCACATGCAGCTCGCGGCAGGAAGGCGACTCACTTGGCATACAGCGATTTGCGCGATTGGATCAAGGCACTGGAGAAGGCCGGGGAACTGAAGCACATCACAGCAGAGGTCGATCCTATCCTGGAGATGGCCGAAATTGCCGATCGCGTCTCCAAGCTCGGCCCTCCCACGCACACCGCCGGCGGTCCTGCACTCCTGTTCGAGAATGTCAAAGGTTATCCGGGCGCCAAAGTTCTCATGAATCAATTCGGCAGCGAGAGTCGCATGCGCCTCGCCCTCGGTGTCGATTTGCTGAACGACGTCGCCGACCGCATTCGCGAGCTGATGAACCTGCGCTCCCCCGAAGGCTTCCTCGACAAAGTGCGCATGCTGCCCATGCTCGCCGAGATGGGAAAATTCTTCCCCAAGCTTGTCGCCGCCAAAGACGCGCCCTGCAAAGAAGTCATCCTCCGCGAAAATTTCAGCGTCCTCGATTTTCCCATCCTGCAATGCTGGCCTCAGGATGGCGGCCGCTTCATCACGCTGCCCTGCGTCATCACCCGTGATCCGCGAAAAGTCGACGCCGCAGGCAATCCGGCAGGGAAGCGCAATGTCGGCATGTATCGCATGCAGGTCTACGACGGCCAGACCACCGGCATGCACTGGCAGCGCCAGAAAGTTGCCGCCGAACATTATCGTGAACGCCTCCGCCAATCCGCCGAAGCCAACTCCGGCGCCGCAGCCAATTCCAGCGCCGCATCCGCCGCACGCGTCGCCCGCATGGCAGAAACCGCCGGCGGCGCTACCCTGCCTGCGAACAACACTGCGGGTGGGAATGAAGAAAACATCATCGTCCGCACCAAACCTTCCGGCGACATCCTCCAGGTGGCCGTCGCCATCGGCACCGATCCCGCCACCACCTTTTCCGCCATCGTGCCCGCGCCACCCGAAGTCGAAGAATTCATCATCGCCGGCTTCCTCCGCCAAAAGCCCGTCGAGCTCGTCCAGTGCGAGACCGTCGATCTGCAAGTTCCCGCCGCCTCTGAAATCGTTCTCGAAGGTTACGTCCGCCTCGACGAGCTCCGCTCCGAAGGCCCCTTCGGCGATCACACCGGCTTCTACACGCTGCCCGACGACTATCCCGTCTTCCACATCACCTGCATCACCCATCGCCGCGACCCCATCTACGGGGCCACCCTCGTCGGCAAGCCGCCCATGGAAGACGCCTGGATGGGCAAAGCCGTCGAGCGTATTTTTCTGCCGCTCATGCAGCTCACCATTCCAGAAATTGTCGACATCAATCTGCCCGTCGAGGCCGTCTTTCACAACCTGATGATCGTCGCCATCCGCAAAAGCTATCCCGGCCAAGCGCGCAAAGTCATGAACGCCATCTGGTCGCTCGGCCAAGCCATGTTCACCAAGTGCGTGATTGTTGTCGATGAAGATTGCGATGTGCAGGACATGCGCGAAGTCGTCCTCCGCGTCACCAACAACATCGATCCCGAGCGCGACATTCAATTCACCCTCGGCCCCATCGACTCGCTCGATCACGCCTCGCGCCTGCCCAACTACGGCTCCAAAATGGGCATCGACGCCACAAGA
>JAZKAG010000240.1:6370-12981 GCA_040389265.1 Acidobacteriota bacterium | reverse complement strand
AAATGGGCCGCCGAAGGCTTCACCCGCCCGTGGCCCGAAATGCTCCGCATGGATCAAACCACCAGTTCCAAAGTAGACACCCTCTGGTCCACGCTAGGCCTGTAGAACTAAATCGGAGTTCACGACAGCTGAGTGCTTCTACACTAACTCGTTGTCTGAGACACAACGGGTGGAACCGAGCGGTCGTTAAGGCATACTGTTGGGGAAAGGCGCAGGCAAGGAGAAATAAAGATGTCCTGCTGATCGGTGGCTTATGACAGGTAAATCCAAAGAGGTGGTTAATTGGCTGATCAAAACCAAGTGGTTGTTGTCATTACTCGCCGCAATATTCCTGGCTGGCGGAATCTGCGCTAGGTACCTTATTAGTCACAATCAACCGCTAAAGGAAGCTGCCGGCGCTTTATTTGATGCTCTTTTCATTGCCACGTTCCTTGCGATAGCTGTCGATCCTATTCTGAAACAGTTGTTTTTTCGCGAAGCGACTAAGGACATTTTTTCATTTATCTATGGGTATAGCCTGCCACCGGAGCTGCGAAGTTTTGTTAACGACGTAATACTCAAAGAAACTGTCATCCGCCGGCAGTGTTGCCTGAAGTGGACCATCCAATCCATTAGAGATAATGCCGATAAAGTGGCGCTTCTCTTGGACGCTTCGTTCTCTGTAGAGAATTTCACAAATGAAAACAGAAAATATGAACACAAGGTTGTTGCCTGGAGTGACTCGCCCACAGACGTTGGCTCAGTGGAAGATCTATATTGTCAGGATCAGGTAACCCACAAGCAGCAATATCATATAAAGAAGGGCGACTTCAAAGTGGATGCGGAGGGATATATACACGGCAAAGAGATTAACCTTCCGCCAAAGGGGACCAACTCAGCGCCCTTGTATCGGATGGGAGCACATTATTACTCCGAGTCCGGAGCGAGTGGATTGGATCAATTTACATTTTTTGAAACAACAGTGGATGTTGAGGTCGTTGTGACAGTCGATGACGGGCTTCAGGAACTGATGTTTTCGATTAGTCCTCAGTTGGAAGGCGTTCCGGATAAGATCAAGCCAGAACTCGACGGAGCATCCGGGACTTATCGATGTTGTTGGGCATTCAAGAAGGTGTTTGTTCAAAACGAAACGATCGTAATTCGTTGGCAACCAACTCCGTGAGTGGACCACCGGATTTCATAGATGTATAGAGAACGTATTCCGGTTTATATTCCTATGCCGGCTGCCCATGTTTCGCCCCTGAGATATGGGATTGAACTTTTCTAGCGCTTACTACGCGGCCAGGAATTCAATCTTCCGGCGTTTCCGCTGCGAGGCTCCCCACAAATCTCGCCGCAATTGCGCCTTCGAGAACAAATCCGGTCCGGCAGGGTTACCCGCCGTAACGACCCTTCAGGCAACCACATTTTCATCTCTGCTTCACATGCCTGTCGCTACGGCCGGTTCCCAATCATCTTAGGTTCAGTATTGTCGGGTCAAAGAATAAAGAGAATTAAAATCCTCGCCTGGCTGCATCGGCTTCGTCTGCCAGCTTGTTCAACAAGTTAAAAAACGGTCCGGTTTGACCCATAAACAGTCCCATGTCCGTTAGGAATTTCACCACACCCTTGGCGATTCCCATGGTTTCCGTTGGACGTATGACAGAGCATCGTGGCAATTTGCGGCTCAGGAATGGGCACGGCTCCGGCATGATTAAGTTGGTTTGAAATTCCGCACCGCCAAAAGGCCTCTTATTCAGATTCGGAAACGTCACCCAAACGCCTGTCTTGGGATCCATGGCCTTCAACGGAGGCGCGTTGCCTGCCTTGTCCGACCAGGTTTGAAAATGCATCGTCTCGGTTGGCCCGATACTGATCAGAATTCGCAAAACTTCTGCGCTGGTGGCTCTCTGTGCCATCGAGGGGTACAGGCTATTGCCGCCTTGTTCGATGGTCGGCATGTGGAACCCTGCAGTATTCGCAATTGCCTGTAGAAAGTTCGCGTCTTCGGTATCGGCGTCATCTCTGGGGATGGCCGTATGCTGCCCGACCGCCAGTGTCGGCACCGCCTGCGGAAACACGAAGTTCGGATCGAGGTCAGGGTTGTGGTTGCTGCTGCGGTATCGAGTCCACCAACTGGTATCCAGCGTAAGCTGCATCAGGTTTGTGATCCGTAGCTTCCCACTTGAACCTTTCGCAGTGCTGCCCGGCAAGTTGCGAAATGGCTCCAGATTCACTGTCGCTGCGCCTTTCGAGGCCAGATATCCATTCAGGAACCGCCAGTGTGTGTTTTCATCGTCCGTATTGTCCTTGACGTACTGTGCCATGTCGGCGTCCAGCACAGAAAGAGCAGCTGTAAAGGCAGGATTCCCGCTTCCGCCCGGGACCTCAGCGTCTTGAATGCCTGCCAGTTCGTTGTACTGCACCCAGAAGTCAGTCTCGATGATTTCTGCCGCCGCGGCGAAGCGCAGCAGGGCTGCATCTCCGCGGGTAAGTCGGCTGTTGCTTGCTGCAGTTTCTTCGTCCGCGAGTACAGCGGAATTGCTGTTCATTAGTCCGATGCCGGTGGTTGCGATGGCTGCTGCGGTTAGCCCGTTCTTTACAAACGAACGCCGATCGATTGCGGTTTTCATGCTGCTCCACACGTCTTTCATAAAACACCTCTATGGGCTTAGAGATTGAACTTGCCCACAGAACCAGTTGTCAAAGGAATGTAACGGCAGTGTCATTTGATTGTGGAGTGCGTAGGTGGTGGTCGCCGTGGGTGTCACCATCACGGACGTATCGCCGATCGCGCCAATCTGCGGAGAGACAATCGAATACCATGCGCCACTTCCGCTCCCGCTCAGCAGACTGGAAGCCACCGAATTGATTGTCCCCGGATGCCCCACATCTCGCTTTTGAGATGTGGGGGCTTTGCTGATTGCGGGTGCCTCATTCGAGCCCGGTTTTAGCTTGAGTGGGGTGGTTCCAGATTCGGATTCTGCTAAAAGTAACTCTAGGGAATACCTTGGAGCACTGAGTAATGCCCACCGTTTCCAATACCACCGTCAAGCTCGACAGCAAGACCAAGCAGCGCGTGCAGCGGCTGGCTGCGTCACGTCGCCGTTCGCCGCATTGGGTATTGCGCGAAGCCATCGAGCAGTACGTGGAGCGCGAAGAGAAACGCGAGAAGTTTTATCAGGATGCAATGGCCGCGTGGAACCACTACCAGGCGACCGGCCAGTATGTCGCGGCGAGTGAAGCCAACAGATGGCTGGCGAAGCTGGAAGCAGGGAAGGACGCTCCGCCCCCGGCATGCCACGACTAAGATGGTCGCACGCGGCGCTGCTGGATGTCGCCCGCCTCTATGAATTTCTCGCTCCCAAAAGCCGCGACGCCGCTCAGCGAGCCATCCAGACCATCCGGCAGGAAGTCAAAGCGCTCGGCATTCATCCGGAGATTGGCCGTCCTATTGAGGAGTTGCCGCCCGAGTTCCGCGAGTGGGTGATTGAGTTTGGCCACGGCGCATACATCGCGCTCTATCGCTACGACGGCAAAGAAATCGTAATTCTCGCCGTCCCCCACGGCCGCGAAGCCGGATACTAGGCCTCTTAAGGATGAAATGCTTTGCCTTGCTCCAGCATGGCAAGAATCGTCTTCATCCGTTTGTCTCGCGTCTCCGGCTTCTTTGCCGTCTCCAGACGATACACAATCGCATACACATTGGCTTTGTTCAGTGTCTTGAAAAACGCCTGCGCCTTTTTATTTTTCCTCAACTCCTTCAGAAAATCTTCCGGCGGCACAGCGCTCCTTTGGGAGGCATAGGCGGTTTCCCATCGACCATCGGCCTTTGCCGCTTCAATGGCTACCATCCCTGCTGGGGTCATGGCTTTGGCTTGGATCAGTCGTTGGGCATGTTGTGTGTTGATTTTCGACCAACCGCTTTTGGGGCGCCTCGGCGTGAATTTTTGCAGCCACGACAGTTTGTCGAAGGGTTTTTTCTGGCCGTCGATCCAGCCAAAGCAAAGCGCCTGATCCAGCGCTTCAGCGTAGGTCAGGGAAGTCTGCTGCGAATCCTTCTTGGAAATCCGCAACCATATGCCATCGGCCTCGGCATGGTTCTGCTCCAGCCAATGTCGAAAATCCGCCGATGTTTTGAAGTGCAGTGTTTGCATCAACTGATCCCTCACTGCACTGTATCGCGGGGCGCCACGCAAAAAAACCACGCATTCGCCAATTGATTTCCCTGCAGATTCCCATTCAAGCTCTCTCTTGGCTTGAGTGGGCGAATTCGAAGAGCCTGACCTCATCTCATGGTCGCATCGCCAGCCACGGCAAACCACGTACTCCAGAGAAACCTGTATCCTTCCTGTGTGCAACAATCGTCCGAACGGAATCATCTTATCCAGCACATGCGTTTTGCAATTCGCCTTCTCCTCGCGGCATTGTTTGTCTCGTTGACTCTTCCGTCCCCAATGCGGGCGCAGAGTTCTCCGCCCGCAACGCAATCCAATATTGCCCAATCCCACCTCGACAGCGATGGCGATGGCTTGAGCGACGCGCTCGAACAATCACTGCTTGTCCAATTCGCTCCCAGCTTTATGATGCATCCCGCGGATTGTTCCGGCGTTCCCGCGGACTTTGTCCCGGGCCTAAGCACTCCGAAAGTGGAGGCGGAGAACGCCACCATCTATGGCCAGGTGCTCCCGGCGAAATTGTCACAGGAATCAGCGCCGGTGGTGGAGATTCACTATTACGATTTGTGGCGTCGAGATTGCGGTCCGCATGGGCACCCTTTGGACACGGAACATGTATCCGTTCTTGTGCGAGCTTCCAGTCCTGATCTTTCCAGTGCCAGGTGGAAAGCTCTTTATTGGTTTGCGTCAGCGCACCAGGATACAGTGTGCGATGTAAGCCAGATTGCTCGCGCCTCCACGCTGCATGCGCAAGAACACGGAGCGACAGTTTGGATCTCCGCCGGCAAACATGCTTCCTTCCTCAACCAGGCATTGTGCCGTCGTGGCTGCGGCAGTGATGTGTGCGAAGATGTCAGGCCCGTGGTCATCGGCAAAATTGTCAACCTGGGAGAAGTGGGCAAGCCGATGAACGGCTCCCTCTGGATTGCGTCTCTGCAATGGCCGCTGGCAGAGAAGATGTCGAGGACGGATTTTCCGCAGGCGCCGATCGATAGGCTGAATGCGCTTCCCACAACTGAAATCGCATGGTTCAATCCGGGGCGGCATCCAGCGCAGGGAGTGATCGCCGTCAGCAGCACGACCGCAGATGCCCTGGGAAACAGTGAAGGGAACACGGCCGATGCGATTTCTGTGGCCGGAAACTCCACGGGCAATGCCCTGCAAAAAAGTTACCGAAATACGATGCACGCGTTGGGAACCTCCGCAAAAAATACCGAAAAGTTCCTGGATCCCAAAGCGGAATCGAAACAACCTGCCCAGACTTCGCGTCCTGAATGAAACCAGCGACACGCAACAACCACCCCACGCATCCCTAAAACAATTCCTCCCCACCACGCCGTCTCCAGATTCGGCAAAACTCAAGTAGGATAGGGAATCAGTCGCACCCGCTTCTTCGCAACATCTCCGCCAAATTGCATCGTCAGGAGAATCACACCCATGCGTCGTGTCCTGTTCAGCCTGTTTCTTTGCGGTGCGTTGTTGCCCTGCCCCCTCCTCAGTCATGCGCAGACCAACACCGCCGCCGTCCAGCGTGGCCGCTACCTTGTGGAGCAGGTAAGCAAATGCGGCGACTGCCACACTCCCCACGTCGCTGGAGCTCCCGACAAAACCCGCTGGCTCAAGGGAAGTGTCCTCGACTTTCAGCCGCTGCATCCCGTTCCCGGCTGGGCATCCGCCGCGCCCAATCTCACGCGCACCAGCGCTTTGTGGAAGTCCTGGGGCGACCAGGGCCTCGTCCACTTCTTCACCACCGGCCTTGCGCCCAACGGTAAACCGGCCGCGCCTCCCATGCCGGCCTACACCCTCACAAACCAGGATGCCCGCGCCATCGTCGTCTATCTGAAATCTCTCCCCTGACAGAAGCGGTGCCGCATGCCGCAAGTCGGTCGCGCCGTCCACCCGAGTCAAACTCCACGGTTCGGAGATTTCAGAGCATCGTTCGGGCAAGCCACAGTTGAGCCGGAAAATTCCGCGAAAGGAATCCGAGACATACATAGAATAAAATAGTGTATGACGCACAGGGGCCTTCCCTCCGCGCGTCGCTTCCATTGGCGTTCTCACTCGACTGAAATTGGTAAAATAAAGGCGACGGCACATTTATGGACTTTCGGCCTGAGCAGAGGGTCGCCTGGATGGCTCGCAAGTAGCGGTTTGATTCGTTTTTTCAGTAAAAAGACGCGTTGGCCGCGCAAAAGCTTTAGGTGTCGTTGCTATCCAACAGAAGAAACAAGACTTGGCGCAGAATGCGCCCAACATAATCCTTCAACTTTTCCGTATAATCCTTCAACTATCCTGCATAATCCTTCAACTTTTCCGTATAAACCTTCAACTATTCCGCATACTCCTGCAACAAATCGCTGCCAACCCTGAAGACTCCGCCTCCCGCCCCCCCGCTGTACAATTCGAAGCAATGTTGACCGCTGGACCAACCACGTAGCGGCAACACCCGCACCC
>JAZKAG010000240.1:5909-6296 GCA_040389265.1 Acidobacteriota bacterium | reverse complement strand
GCAGCGCCGGCGTCCTGCTGTTTCTCATCGCCCTGTGGACCACCAAATCTGATATCGCGCGCGCCTATCGCCTCGACAAATTCGTCGCCGCAACCAACCTCTGCTTCGCCATCCCGCTCGCCGTCTTCGGAGCTCTCCATCTCGCGAACATTGCCTTCGTGCTGCCCGCCGTGCCGAACTACATGCCGTTCCGCCTGCTCTGGGCCTACCTCGTCGGCGTCGCATTGATGGCGGCCGCCCTCAGCATCGCGAGCAAAATTCAAGTGTTCTGGTCCGGCCTGCTCTTCGGCATCATGATGTTCCTCTTCGTCGTCATGACGGATCTGCCGGGAGTTCTCGCCGCCCCGCACAACAGGTTTGCGTGGGCGCTCCTGCTGCGCGAACTAT
>JAZKAG010000240.1:0-5899 GCA_040389265.1 Acidobacteriota bacterium | reverse complement strand
GCGCTGGAGGCTGGCTGCTCGCCGCCAGTGTGATGCGTGGACCCCATCGAAGCAAGCTGGTCACCGTTGGCCGCATCATCCTCGGCATCACCGCCATCTTCTACGGCGTCGAGCATTTTCTGCACCCCTTGCATTGCCCCGGCGTTCCCCTAGCGAAAATCATGCCCGCGTATATTCCCGCGCGTCCACTCATCGGCATCGTGACGGGCGCCATTCTCGTCATCGCCGGGACAGCCATTCTGCTGAACAAAAAAACACGCGCTGCCGCCAGCTGGCTCGGCACGTGGATCGTGCTGCTTGTTGTTTTCGTTTATGGGCCAATCCTGATCATGCAATTACTCGACCCCAGCATGATGGCCCAGGTGGAGGGCATCAACTACTTTGCGGATACACTCCTATTCGCCGCCGCCATTCTCGCGCTTGCAGTGGCAACGCCTGAAGCAGGCAAGTCGCCGCAAGCTAGTTGAAGCTCTACCGTCTGGTGATACCGGAAGGGGATTTCTGTTACGCCGGACAGCCCGCCTCCATCCACTTCTTGAAAAGTGAAACGTGATCGGCCGGCCAGGGCGCGTCCGGAGGCATGTGGCCACTCGCAAGCTGGTCATACACACTTTGTGCGTTGGCGGGCACACACATCCATTTTGGATCGTCGAGCTTGACCCCTGCGGGTTCCATGCATTGGATGTCTCCATCTCGGAAAAACGGGCGAATATCTGTGGCAAAGCTGAGAGCCATGTTGAACCTCCTTGCCTAATTCGATGGCAATCGCAGGACACATGGAATCCTCCGCGACAAAGAATCTAAGCCTTCAGGATAAAAGCCAGACGATCCGCTTCAGACCCGCGGGTTTAAGTTGACAATTGTCGTGAGAACATTGAACACTCAGAGCCATGCGATCCGTGATGATTTTCGCCCTTGCCGTTGCTTTGTTCCCGCCGCTATGCCGCGCGGAAGAGCCGGTTTTCTCCGTCACCCCAACGGACAGCAGTATCCGATTTTCGGTCAAGTCGTCGGTGGCCATCGTGGGGAAGTTTGACAAGTGGCACGCCACGCTAAAGTTCGCTTCCCCAGACGTGACCTCCGGTGTTCTCACGATCGCAATTCAAGCGGCCACCGTGGATACAGGAAGCGGGATGAAGAATAACAAGCTGAAGGGAAAAGATTTTTTCTACATTCAGCAATATCCGACCATCACGTTTCATTCGACCAAGGTGGTGCAGACCAGTCCCACAACGTTTGAGGTCGACGGGGATTTTGCCATTCGCGGCGTCACCCGGAATGAGAAGCTGAAGTTAACCATCCCTGCCAAGCAGAGTGGCGAAGATGAAATTCAGGGAGTGCTGGTCTTCAATCGCAAAGAGTATGGGATGAATAAAGGTATCCCGTTCGTCCGGATCGAGGACCACGTGGAAGTCAGGATCAACCTGAAAGTGCAGCAAGTTAGCGGGCCGCGGCTGGTGTATCACAAGTAGTTTCGCCGGATGAAGCGTCGACGTTAGTTTCTTCCGATACGTCCTTCGCTCCCGATTCGTCAGATGATCGACCCTCAGCTCTTCGATCTGCAGTGTTTCAATCCGTCCTCGTCGAACGCTGAATTTTCTATTCGCGAATGCGCCCACCTCGATTGCGATCATCCCCCATTTTGGGGAAGCGCAGATATGGGTCGCACAGAAGTTTCCATCTTGCTGAATTTCTATCCCGCGCAAAATATTAAATAGAGGAATTCTCCTGACGTAAGAGAGTCCCGAGGCTGTACACTGCATCCCATGCGTAAGGGGGAACTGGATGAAGACTGGAGAAGTATGGAAAGCGTGG
This sequence comes from Acidobacteriota bacterium, assembly GCA_040389265.1. GTDB lineage: Bacteria > Acidobacteriota > Terriglobia > Terriglobales > Acidobacteriaceae > JAKAAZ01. The sequence goes on along the minus strand of JAZKAG010000240.1, from coordinate 4,084 downwards.
GCAGGAATTCTGGCCGGTCATAGACCGAGTCTCTCCATTGAGATCACCAAGGAGTGCCCGCTGCGGTGTCCGGGATGCTACGCCTTCGATGAGGCGCACCTCGGCGGGGATACCAAGCTGCGCCAGCTTTCAGACTTTAAGGGCACCGAGCTGGTGAACAAAGTTCTCGCCGTCGTGGATCGCGAGAAGCCCCTGCATGTCTCGCTGGTCGGCGGCGATCCGATGGTCCGCTATCGCGAGTTGGAAATGCTGCTGCCCGAACTGGAAAAGCGGAAGGTTCACGCACAGGTCGTCACCAGCGCGTTCCGGGAAATTCCGGCGCACTGGAAACAATTTAAGCGGCTGAACGTGGTGGTTTCGATCGACGGTCTGCAACCAGAACACGATGAGCGCCGCAAGCCTGCGACATATGAGCGAATCCTGAAAAATATTTCGGCGGCCAGGGTGACGATTCACTCCACGATCACGGGCAACATTGCAGATCGTCCCGGCTATCTTGAAGAGTTTCTCCGCTTTTGGAGCGCTCGTCCGGAGATCCGCAAGATCTGGTTCAGCTTGTTCACGCCGCAAAGGGGAGCCACCGGTCCCGAGATTTTGACCGCGCAACAGCGCACGTTCGTGGCTGCAGAGTTGATAAGACTGCGCGCGAAATATCCTGTGCTTGACATGCGGGAAGGTGTGATCCGCGAGATGCTCGCGCCCCCTGCCGATCCCAAGGAGTGCATTTTTGCTCGTACCACCACGACCATCTCAGCCGACCTGAAAACAAAAATCACTCCCTGCCAGTTCGGCGGAGATCCGGACTGTTCGCAATGCGGTTGTGTGGCTTCGATGGGCCTGGCGTGGATTGGACATTACCGCGTCGCGGGGCCGCTGACCGCGGGTCAACTCTTCTATGCATCCGATCGAATTGGAACCTCTCTCCGGTCGATCAGCAAAACGTTCTCTCGCTCTGAACCGAAAGGGCCACTCTTCACAATTCTGGAGCAGTAGCGCCGTTGCAATGGACGGCTCGCGGTGTCGCAGGCAAGGCTTAGAATGCAGATTCCAGCCAGCGAGTTGGCGTGCCGTCGAGCGAAGCGACGTTGATCCGGGTAAGCCCGGCGATGTGGCAATCCAGGTAGACTTTGGGCTCCGTCGCCTTCCAGACAACCCACGACCCTTGGCATGGAGTTGCTCGGTTCGAGAATGACACGAGTCCCTGAGTTGAACTAGAGAACAGATTTCCGCAAGATTGTGCCAACCAGCCAACGGGGGCAGAAATAGCTCTCGAAACCGCGCTACGGGCCGCGAAAATGCTCTAGCATGGTACGCATATGGCATTCGTTCTGGAGCACTTGGATCACCTGGTTCTAACTGTGGCCAATATCGATGCCACCGTGGACTTCTATACAGAAGTTTTAGGCATGGACCTGATCAAGGTGGACGGGCGCAAGGCGCTCGCATTCGGAATCCAGCGACTGAATTTGCACCAGCGCGGACATGAGTTCGAACCCAAAGCTGCTCATCCCACTCCCGGCTCCGCGGACCTATGCTTCCTTACTACGACATCGCTGGACACCGTAATCGAGTATTTAGTTGAGCAGAAAATTCACATCGAATCAGGCCCGGTCGAACGTGACGGCGCCATCGGAAAGCTTCGATCGATTTATCTGCGCGACCCCGACCGCAATTTAATTGAGATTTCTGTCACCCTTTGAACGAGATTGGCGCCTCGCCCCTCCGCGATAAAATCGCAGCATGCCTGATACAAGTTCGCCAAGCCCTTCGCTGCTGGAACGCGCTAAAAAGATTCGTTTATTTTTGATGGATATTGACGGCACGCTGACCGACGGCGGTGTCTGTCTCATTTCGTTGCCCGATGACGGTGGCATTGCTGAGTTGAAAGTCTTCAATTCGCAGGATGGCCTGGCCATTAAGCTGGCTCACATCATGGGAATCCAAACCGGGTTCATCACCGGAAGAAAGTCTCCTGCGGTGCAGCGACGCGCCGACGAGCTATCGGTCTCCTATGTTTATCTCGGCCAAGCCACAAAAATCGCAGCGTTTGAAGAATGCATGCAGAAGGCCGGTGTCACCGCCGACGAAGTCGCCTACCTTGGCGACGATCTGCCCGACATGCCGGTGTCGAAGCTCGCAGGTTTGGCAGTTGCCGTGGGGAACGCAGCGCCGGAGCTGAAAGCAATTTGCCACTACGTCACTCGCGCCAACGGTGGCCAGGGTTCGGCGCGAGAAGTGGTGGAGCTGATTCTGAAGGCGCAGGGTCGATGGGAAGAGGCTATCCCCAAGGCGCGAGCGTAAGCCCTGCCGAGAAGAAATCGCATCCAGCGAGCGACTCGTCGCAGAACTCCATTACACTCGTTGACAGACTCCAAGGAGACGGTTCCCATGAGGCAATTCATTCGCCGGTCTCGATCGGCTGCAGTGGTTTCATTTCTGTCCGCGTTCATCCTTCTGGCAGTCTGCGGCGCCACGCATGCTCAAGATTCCGCAGCGGGTGACATCCTGACGCCTCCGCCGTCGCCCAAGCCGCAAATCAATGGACCCGTGATTTACGGTGTCCATCCCGGGCATCCACTGCTGTATCGAATTCCGGCCACCGGCGATCGGCCGATGACGTTTTCCGCCAAGCATCTTCCCGCAGGTCTGATGCTCGATCCGGCGACCGGCATTCTTCGCGGCGTGCTCCCACGTCCTGGAAACTTCGACATCACGCTGCAGGCGCGAAACTCTCTGGGCATGGCAAAGAGGCATTTTCGGATTGTTGCCGGCGACAAAATTGCGCTGACTCCTCCGATGGGTTGGAGCACATGGTACATGGTGCACCTCAACATCAGCGATGCCATGGTTCGTGAACAGACCAACGCCATGGTTTCGAGTGGCCTGGTGAATTATGGATATTCGTTCATTGATATCGACGACGGCTGGAACATCAAGCCCTCCTCGTCCGATCCGATGATTAGCGGCGCGCCGCGTGATGTCGATGGAAACCTTCGCTCCAACCAGAACTTTCCTGACATGGAGGCGCTGGCCGACTACGTCCACAGCCAGGGTCTAAACATCGGCATCTATATTTCTCCTGGCCCGCTGACCTGCGGCGGCTTTGAGGGCAGCTACCAGCACGAGGCGCAGGATGCTCACTTGTTCGCGCAGTGGGGCTACGACCTTCTCAAGTACGATCTTTGCTCCTATCGAAAGCTGATGAAAAACACTAACGACGTGGATGAGTTGAAGAAGCCGTACCAGTTGATGGGCGCGGAGTTGGCCAAGCAGAATCGCGACTTTGTTTACAACCTGTGTGAGTACGGCGACGGAGATGTGTGGAAGTGGGGACGCGATGTCGGTGGTAATTTCTGGCGAACCACAGGTGATGTAGGCGCCCTGGAAACACCGCAAAGTACGCTCTGGAAGAATCTGGCCGCCTATGGCTTCGGGCAGGCCGGCATCGAAAAGTGGGCGGGTCCAGGAGGATGGAATGATCCCGACAATCTACTGATTGGGAAAATCCTTTGGAACGAAGGTCTCATGCCAACTCCGCTGAACCACAATGAGCAGTACACCTACATGTCGCTGTGGTCGTTGATGGATGCGCCCCTGATTTTCGGCGGTGACATGACGCAACTGGATCCATTTACCTTCAGCTTGCTCACCAATACTGAAATAATCGCCGTGAATCAGGACCCACTGGGAAAACAAGCTGCGCCGGCGTCGCGGCACGGAATGCTTGAAGTATGGTCGAAGCCGATGGAAGACGGTTCTATCGCTGTTGGCTTATTCAACAGAGGCGACCATGCGGCGCCGGTGGTTGCGCTTTGGTCCGACCTTGGCATTCACGGGAAACGGACGGTGCGCGATCTTTGGCGGCAGAAGGACGTCGGTAAGTTCAACCACGAGTTTCATGCCACGGTCGGGCCTCACGGGGCGGAGATGTTTTTGCTTGAGAATCATCCCCACAGGTGGTAGTCGGCCGCGGCTATTCGACGGTTCGCTTCAGCTGACCGCACGCCGCATATATGTCGCGTCCCCGTGGACGGCGCAGAAACGCCGGCACGCCGCTTGCGATCAGCTGTTGCTGAAAGACGGA
>JAZKAG010000239.1:278-15956 GCA_040389265.1 Acidobacteriota bacterium | reverse complement strand
GTACCGTCGCGACAAATAGGCTTTCATCATTCTCCACAGTAGTCCGCGAACAGGTCCGGCGTTTCATACACCAGCACGCGCTGCAATCGAGCCCCCACGACCTTCTTTTCCAGTCTTTTCCAGATCGCGATCGCAATGTTCTCAGTGGTCGGAATCTGGGTGCGAAATTCAGGCACTTCCAAATTCAAATGTCGATGGTCATACACTTGGATAACTTCGCGCTCCATTACATCTTTCAAGGCTTTCAAATCGACAACGAACCCCGATATCGGATCAACCTCTCCGGCGACCGTTACCTCCAGGGTGTAGTTATGTCCGTGGCCGTTGCGATTGGCGCATTTGCCAAACACTTTCTCATTCTCTTGCAGCGACCAAGCGTCGTTCCAATAGTAGTGAGCTGCGGAAAACTCCGCCTTGCGAGTCAAAAGCACCATAAACCTAGCATATTGGATTCATGGACCCGCCGTCTTGACGCAATATTTCTCTGCCAGTGACCGACCTGCGAGGGCTTACGCCTTGTACTCCCGGCCTTTCCACATGACTCGATGGCGGACGTGCTGCTGCACCCAACTGTCCATGAGCAGCCACGCATACAAGGGCAACGCCAGCGGGGACAACAATACGTCGGCGACCGGGAAATGCGCTTTCGCGGTGTTGGCGTAATGTACCCGCACCCTCCATGCCCACCACAAGCCCACGGCCCAGATGACCGGAGTACGCGCCACGGTAAGGTAGAGCCAAATTGCCAGCAGCGGCAGGCCGAACAGTAGGGCAGTCTGAAAAACCTTCCACAAGCCACGCGTCAACGCATCCGGAAAAAGCAGTGCCAGGTTCTTTTTCCATCCGGCGCATGTCTCCGCCAACGATCCATACATTCGGGTACTCGCGGCATCGGCGGCGAATCGTAGCCGCAGCGCTTCTCCGGCGTGCTTGGTATGTCGCGCCAGTTCCATATCTTCAATCAGCGAACCGCGAACCGCTTTGTGTCCACCAACACGCATATACGTGTTTCGCCGAATCAAAATGAACTGTCCGTTTGCTCCCGCCACGCGCGAGTCAGGAAGGTTCACCAGGCGCGGTGGATAGGTCTGAGCAATGTCAGCAAAGATTAACGCCATCAGTGTCCGCTGCAACACGCCACGCACGAGTTGCCGAGGCGAATATGAAAGCATCGCAACCTTGTAACGCTCCGCTTCGTGCATGGCACGACGCAGGTCACCGGGCTCATGCACGGTGTCCGCGTCTGTAAACAGCAGCCATTTCCCTTTTGCCTGCTGCGCTGCATACCACAGGGCGTTGGTTTTGCCGGTCCAACCCTCCAGTAAGGGCGGCGCTTCCAGCACGGTCACACCGGCGAATTCCGTCGCAAGCTGACGCGTAGCATCCGACGATGCATCATCGACAACGATCAGCTCCCAGTCACGGGCCAGCAGGAAGTCCTCTTCGCTCTGCTTGACCAGGGAAACAAGGCATTCTCGAATCGTCGCAGCTTCATTCCGCGCAGGAATCATCACCGAAAGCTGCGGCTGCGATGGCTCACTTTCTGCCGGTGCTGGGAAAAAAGTCATTTCGGATTTCGTATCCATCCAACAAATTCGTATCATAGATATGACATGCAGAGACGGCAGAAGTTGATAGCCAGGCAAATCGGGCGTTGGATGTCATGCACGTTGATGATGGGCGCCTTGATGTTTGCGACCGGATGTAACCGCGGCCAGTTGCCGCGCGAGCTTGGAAAAACAGCTCCAGCCTTCACTATTCACAACGGCGCGCAGACCGTTAGCCTGAGCCAGTATCGCGGCAAGGTGGTGCTGGTCACGTTCTGGGCCAGTTATTGTGCTCCGTGCATGGAAGAGTTTCCTTCCCTTATGGCACTGCACCAGCGACTGCCGCAATTAAATATTCTCGGCGTAAGTATTGACGAAAACACGCAGGCCTATCGCAATTTTCTGGCGGCCTACCACGTCGATTTTCCTACAGTCCTCGATCCCTCCCAGGACGTGATGCATCGCTACGGCACGGTGCAAATTCCGGAAGCCTACGTGATCAACCGTTCGGGGCATATCGTCCGCAAATACGTCAGCGCGCAAGATTGGAACGATCCGGAAATCTATCGCACCCTGTCTGCGACCCTCAACGCGAAGCGTTGACAGATTGGATAACTGAGCGGCACGCCTGAATGCAAGGCCCCTCGGCCGTTTCGCCATTTATGATGGATGTATGACCACCAACATCGATATCCAGTTTCGCTACGCCCAGCACCCGACTGAAGACACCATGCGCGCCGTTGCGGAGCTCTACGATGTTTACGGAATTCGTCGGGTGCGCCTCAACCAGACCGACAGAACCGTGCTGGTAGAGTATGACGCCACCCGGCTTAGCGGCGCCGTCGTCTTTCAATTGCTTCGTCGCGCCGGTCTCTCCGTCACCGAGCAGATTTCTGCCTTTGCTCCGCCCCCACCTCCGGCAGCCGTACCCGATGGAAATACCAGCCCAGCAGCGTAATGATTTGCGCCGAAACACGCCTCCTGATAAGTTAGAAATTGCTGCTTTTCACCGAAGTACGCACACCCTTGTGCGCCCCTAGCTCAGTTGGATAGAGCGTCTGGCTACGAACCAGAAGGCCGGGAGTTCGAATCTCTCGGGGCGCACCATAAACCCTCTCATTTTCAGTAAATACGGGCGCAGCGGCCTAGCTCCTGCTTTGTGGGAACGCTGTGATGCGGAGTTTGGCGGCCGCATATGGGATCAGCGTGATCGTCTTCGCAGGCTCGTTGCTCGCCACCGGGCTAGCGGGCAGCGGATTAGCCGCACCATCCTCCGCGCGCCACTCGACAAGCTGTCGTGCGTTAACCGTCATGCGTACCGGCGTGTGTTTTTGTGTGAACGGGCCTTCTTCTACCCTGCTTTCCTCTACCGCAATGCTCTCCGTCAGCGAGGTTGTGTCCAGCTGCAGTGCATAATTCCATGTGTCCGTCGGGAAGACTTGCCAGTCTGCGGTCATTCCTCGGTTGCGCAGTTTCACCCAGCTTTCCCCGATCCCATAAGAAAAAACCAGGGGTCCCCTCTCGATCGCGATCGAGTTCTGGAACCATCGCGACGCCGTCGGCCTCATTGGGAAATTAATTTCAACTGTATCGCCTGGATTCCATGTGCGCTCCAGGCAGGCAAACGTTCCAGCCAGCGGTGCGGGCACAGTTTTCCGATTCACTTGAATTGTGGTTCCCGCCGCCCAGGCTGGAATACGAAGCCGTAATGGAAATCGTAACGGCGAATCTGGTCGAACGGTCAGCCGAACAGATCCGTGGAACGGATAGTCCGTTTCTTCCACCACCTGCACCGACGTTCCTCGCACGACGGTGAGAACCTCGCAAGGCGCATATACAGCCGCTACTAGCCCATCCTGTGCGCTGGTGTTCTGGTCGCCGGACAACATGAACAGACTTGCGGCAAACTTCGGCCATCCCTGGCTGAAGTTTGCGGTGCAGCAGCCGAAGTTCGGCTCCAGTCCATACAGGTTCGATTCCGGCCCGTCTGTCGTCCATGGCTTCTGGTGCAGACTGCACTCTACTTGGTTCGGTTCCTGGTTATATTGATGTGCCCACATATCGTCGGTCAGCGCGCCGGGCAAAGCATTGTAAGCCAGCCGTTCGAGGCGATCCCCTAAAGACACATCGCCCAGGATCGCCAATGACTGCTCCAGCGAAAACATAGATTCGACCACCGTGCACAGCTCCGAACCTTGCGATGGATCGAGCCCGGCCAGATGTTCATCGCAGGAAAACATTCCGTTCGGCAAGCCATGATATCGATTCAGTTCGGCAATCATCTGCAGCACAGCACGTCGATCGTCTGGCGAGCCTGACATGAGCGACCACACAGGACCGGCTTTCAACGCCTGCCCATTGTTCACCCCATGGGTCGCCATTTCCACCTCTGTCATCCCGTCGCGTTTGTATTGCGCCAGGTATGCTTTGGTGATGCGGTGCATATATTTGAAATTCTCATACTGGGCCTGCCAATCATAACCCTGTTGCTTCAGTCGTCGCGCCAGCGCCAGCAGCTCGGCGGAGCCGGTGCGATTGTAGAGCCAGAGCACGCTCAGCACTTCATCCTGCCAACGAAACCTGCCCCAATCGCGCAAGGGTCGCGTGGCAAGTTGCTGCTGCTGATAACGAAAATATCTCTCCATTACTGGGATCACGCGCGGATCATTTGTCACCTCCGCGTATTGGGTCAGCGCCTTCCACATCACCATGCGAGGCCACCAGTCATCGTTGGAGGCTGGACCGATCATGCCGTTCGGCGCCTGGTGCTCCAGCGTCCAGTCCACAAACTTCTGGGCGATCGATTTCAGCCGGGCATCTTCGAGCTGATACGCTAGCGGAATCAAGCCATCCAGATAGTAGGGCCCACGCTCCCATGACTCGCCTGTGCCCCCCAGCCAGCCGCTGTTGGGCCCCACATCTGGCCAGGTTTCACCCAGGTGTCCGCTCAGCCCAGTCGCCTGAATCTTCAACTGCGCCAGCAGCCAGCCCTGCGGACGAATCGATCCAAGAGGAAGGAGATAGAACGCATTGGCCGCAAGCGGCGCGCGATTCTTGACCACTGGCGCAGCTGCCGTGCTACGCGGTGCATTCAAGCCGATTGCCGGCGTAGCGCGGAAAAGGCTTCTGCCAGGCACCGACGAGGCTAGACCCATAATTCCGAGCCGACGCAGAAACTGGCGGCGTGTAGGAAAAATTCGCGATGAATACCGCATGGAACTCCCGGTCGAAGACAGTGCCATCCTACCAACTTATGGCGATTGGCTTAGAATAACCTTCGTGCACACCGCATCGTCCCCCCCAGTTTGCACTCCACTCCAGCAGGAGGTATTTGTATGCCAAAATTTTTGATTGAACGGGAAATACCAGGCGCGGGTTCTTTGTCGGCAGAGCAGTTGCAGGGGGTTGCGGAAAAATCATGCTCAGTCCTGCGGGAGCTAGGTCCGAAGATTCAATGGGTCCAGAGTTACGTCACCGATAACAAGATCTACTGCGTGTATATCGCTCCAAATGAAGAGATGGTGCGTGAGCACGCCAAGCGCGGAGGATTTCCAGCCAACTCCGTGGCAGAAATCAAAAACGTGATTGATCCTACCACTGCCGAAACGGTCGGTTCACGCTAATCGGCTCCTGCGTGGCCTGCCCGGTCGCAGCAGCACTACCGGCCAACCAGGCGTGAATCTGCGCCCTACAGATTCTGTACACGTCTTGCATTGGCAAGACTGTGCACGACGCGTTACACTCCAGCCAATATGCAAGGTTCTCCTAAAGTCATCGAAGAGTTGAACAAGGCACTGCGGGAAGAACTCACCGCTATCAATCAATACTTCCTGCACGCGGAGATGTGTGAAAACTGGGGCTACGATCGTCTCGCCGATTACATCAAGAAACAATCCATCGGCGAAATGAAACATGCAGAGTCCTTGATGGAACGCATTCTCTTTTTGGATGCCACACCCAGTATGCAGCCGCTCGATCTTACAGTCGGCAAAACGGTGAAGGATATGCTGCAGAGTGATCTGAAGCTGGAGATCTCTGCCGTCGCACAATATAACGCCGCAATCCAGGTGGCCGTGGCAGAAAAAGACAACGGCTCCCGCGATTTATTCGTCAAGCTTCTGAAAGATGAAGAAGATCATGTTGACTGGCTCGAAGCGCAGGTTCACCAGATTAGTGAACTCGGCTACGAGCGTTATCTGACCATGCAGATGGGCGATTTCGAAGAATAGCTACGCGTCAGCGAACTGAGAATGTGGGCGACATCGCAGAAAATGCGTTGCCGTCCACGTTCGGCTTAGTGGATAACAGATTGAAACAGCTGAGAGTTCAGCAGTGAAGCGAACTCATCATCCGACGTGGCGAACCGGACCTCTAGAACATTACCGCTGGAGGTAATGTTCGTCGCGGCGATCGCCTGCTTCTCGGTGGGAGTGGCGTTCATTTTTTCCATCAGTGCTGCAGCCCCCATCAGGGATGACATTGTGGCCGCCCTAACCGTATCGGGTGTAACTACATCCAGGGAAAATCTAACCCCCTGATTGAAGTCCATCATGTACCGGGAACCTACCAGGCTGTTCTTCACTGTGCTGTAGTCGGCGACTTCCGCAGCCTGTCCGAGCACCGATTTCATCATTTCCTGGGTGCCCTTTTGATCGAGGATGCTCCACACGGCTTCATCCTGCTGCGCCGGCATCAGACTTTGCATGGCAGTATTTGTCAGATAACTTGGACGGATGCCATCACGGGCGTCCAGCGAATCCCGAATCGCTTGCAGCGACCCGAAAACCATGGTGGTCTGGTCCAGAAACACGACGCTCAATCCCGTATTACCCATGGGGTAAATCATTTCGTTCCGTACCAGGATTCCCTTGACGTGATGCTTCTTAAAGTTTTCGGTGAATTGCTGCACCGGGAACTGGCCCGACGCGATGCCGACAATTCGCGGCGAGACATCGGCTGGTATTCGGTAGGAGGCAAATGCCAGTTGCACAACGCTCTGGTTGACGTTCATACCCGATTGCTGCAATGCATCCTGCAGCCGTTTCAGTTCTGGCGGCAACACTTTGGCGCGAAGCTTCATCGCGATATCGGAATTTTCCATTGCCTGGTAATCGACCACGATCAACTGTTGTACGTCCTTGGGGATTGCAGCCTGGGACTCGGTTGCCAACTGAGACGCCGAGGCCGAGAGCGTCAACGCCGCAAGGGCGGTCATTCCCGCGCCATACTTTAGAACTTTTTTCCAACGATTCATGTCCATCTCCTCAAAACTTTTGGATACGGCCCTTCGCCGCCCTCGATATCGTTGCGCTTTCCTCTTCGACGCGCAATTTCTGCCAAAGTCACAGGCAACGCCCGCTTGTAAACCAATTATGGCCAAATCATTGGAGCTTCCAGTTTACTCTCCAGTGTCCGCGCCACGGAGAAGTTGGTCGCCAGGTCCATCCATTCACTGCCCGGTTCGACGGCGGCTTCCGGTACCAATCCAATCAATTCCACTCGATCTGGTTGCGTTCCTAACTGAGCTGCGGCGTCTTTCACCGCTTGAAACACCTTGCTGACCGGGGTCGCATGGAAATCGGTGATGTTCATCGAAACCTGCGCCTTTCCGCTGACCAGAACGCCCATTGCCTTCAGCCCGGCCAGACCTCCGCTGGCTGCCCGAATGTCCCGCGCAATGGAACGCGCAATACCGACGTTCCCAGTAGTGAGAAAAACGTTGCAAGCGATCAATAGTTGTCGGGCACCGACGGCAACTGCCCCGGCCGTTGGATGCAGGGATGGGCCGCCGACATCGGGCCGGCTGGCCGCGTCCTGCTGTACTTTTTTCCGTAATCCCTCGAACTGCCCATTGCGAATGTTCTCCAGCAATCGTCGATCTGGCCGCAGCGCCGCCGCTTCATAGAAGTACACCGGAACATGATGGCGTTTCCATATCTCCTGGCCAAGTTGGTGCGCGAGCGCGGCACATTCCGGCAAAGAAATATTGCGTATCGGCACCAGCGGAACCACATCCGCCGCTCCGATGCGAGGATGGACGCCGTGCTGCGCCGTCATATCGATCAACTCGGTCGACTTCCCTACCCCCCGCAAAACCGATTCCATCACCGGTCCGGGAGCACCCGCCAGTGTCACGACCGAGCGATTGTGGTCCGGATCGAGCGAGTAATCCAGCAAAGAAACGCCGTCCACCTGCATGGCATGCACAATCTCTCGCACTGCGGCGACGTTCGTGCCTTCAGAAAAATTTGGGACACACTCGATTATGGATTCCGTGGTATTCATCGAAACGCGATTGTCACTTCCACCAGGTGTAGCCAATTTGGAATTGGACTGTTGCGTTGACGCCTGGGTTGGAGTCTCCCAGGCTGGCGTTCGAAATATGGACCGCGTTCGCGCCAAACGTAATGGCGTGGTTGGGCTTCACAAAATAATGCACGCCTACACCAATCTGCGGCTCAAAGTTCCAAACACTTGTACCTTTGGAACCATTCGGCGGAAATTTATGATTCGTCCAAATTAGACCGCCGCCACCTTGCAGCCATGGCATCACGCGTTTCCAGCGAACCAGGTTCCAGCGAAGAATTGCAGGCGTCATGCTTAGCCCGTTGTAGGTCCCTCCTGTAGTTACTTGGCGCGGCGGATCGACGTTGGTCAGCGTGTAGGTCTCTTTCGGCGTGAAGGCCTGCCAGTATGGGATCAATTCGATCGCGTACTCGAACTGTCCGCGAAGAATTCCCGGCCCGGCTGCATCCGTCAAAACTTTTCCGATGCGCACGCCTGCATTTAGAAAGTGATCGCTGGTCTCGCCCGAGGTCCCAAATCCGCCATCAAAAAAAACTCCGCGGTCCCACGGATTACGCTGCATCACATTGGAAACATAATCGCCGCTTGAAACGCGGGTCGGCACAGGGTTGCCTGCATTCGGCGCAAGCGATGAGGAACCTGTCTGGGAATGAGATACCGGCACCAAGCCCAGCAGAAAGGCAGCGAGCACCAACATCGGCTTCTTCAAGAGCGCTCCGACGTACCACGATCATCGCCCTGACTGACTAACCGGAGACCGTCCGCATTTTGATGTACGTGCGCCAGGACAGGTCTTCCTCAGCCCGCGACTTCTTCCATCTGTTTGGCATCGATGTCGAAGTTGGAATAAACGTTCTGTACATCGTCCTGATCTTCCAGCGCCTCCAGCAGGCGGATCATCTGCGCAGCTGCCGTCCCTTCGAGTTTCGTGTAGGTGGAGGCAAGCATCGTCACTTCGGCCATCTGCGTCTCGATCTTCGCGCCTTTCACAGCTGCCAACACGGCCTCAAACGCGTTTGGCTCGGTGATAATTTCCCACGAATCGCCTTCATCGCGAATATCATCGCCGCCCGCCTCCAGCACCAGGTCCATCAACTTGTCTTCGCCCGCGGCCGACTTGGCGACGGAGATCAGGCCCTTCTTCGAGAACATCCATGACACGGAATTCGATTCACCCAAGTTGCCGCCGTTCTTTGAAAATCCATGACGAATTTCGCTCACGGTGCGATTGCGGTTGTCGGTGGTCGCTTCCACGATGACAGCCACGCCGCCAGGACCATAGCCCTCAAACGTGATCTCCTCGTAGGCCGCGCCTTCCAACTCACCGGTACCGCGCTGTATGGCGCGTTTGATATTGTCCTGCGGCATGTTTTCCGCTTTGGCAGCGGCAATGGCCCCGCGCAGGCGCGGATTGCCGTCGGGATCTCCGCCGCCGGCTCTGGCAGCCATGGTAATTTCTTTGATCAGGCGCGTGAAAATCTTGCCCCGTTTGGCGTCGGTCGCGCCCTTCTTATGCTTGATGGTGGCCCATTTTGATTGGCCGGACATGGAAGACCCTCGTGAACTGCTTTCGAATGGAAATTTTAGCTTCTGGCGCGGTCGCAAGCCGCCCGCACAAACCCTGATTTTACCACGCTGGACGTCCTGCTTAAGTCCGCTGATTGAGCCGCGTGGCTAGTCTACGCCTTCTTCACCTGAGGCTTACGAAATGCAAAAATGACCGCCAACAATGGAGGCGCCAGCAGCACTCCCCAGAAGGGAATGAGGATCCCCATCAGGATTGGCACCAGGATCGACGCCCAGATGGGCACACGAGTTGCTTTTTTCATGATCCAGGGCTGCAACCCAATCTGATCGATCACAACAATCAGCGCGTATAGACCCAGTAACAGGCCAAATCTGTCCCAGCCGCCGCCCGTGAAAAGCAGAGTCAGGCTGGGTCCAATCAACGCCAGCATCCCACCAAACTGAGGAATAAATTGCACCAGCATGGCGATGAAGGCCCACAGCAGTGCCAGTGGAACGTGCAGCAGCCATAATCCGATCCACCAGAGAAGCCCAACCAGAACAGCGTCGATGAAAGTCGCCCGTAACCAATGCAGCAGCGCTCGGCCAGCTTTCGCCGTCGGAGGTCCCAGCCTCGCCGGATGCAGATTGGATCGCCGAATTTGTGGCCCTTCCATTTGTACGTCCCTCGCTGGCGAAAAATTGGCCGGCCACCTTAATATCTTGCGGATTTCAGATCATTCACATCCGGGTAACCCAGACGAGCCTGCCGCGGAATTCTGTGATGATAGCAACTCGAAATCCGCTGATAAACTACATGCAAATGAAATTTGGCGTGCTTGTTTTTCCTGGATCGAACTGCGATCACGATACCTACCACGTAATCTCCGAAGTGGTGGGTGAGCCAGTCGTCTTTTTGTGGCACGAAAGCGAACAGCTTGAGAACTGCGATGCAATTCTTGTGCCCGGCGGTTTCGCTTATGGCGATTATCTGCGAACCGGCGCCATCGCTCACTTCGCGCCCATTATGCAATCCGTAAAGAAATTCGCTGCGTCGGGCGGCTTGGTGCTGGGCATATGCAATGGATTTCAGATCCTGACAGAAAGCGGTCTCCTGCCCGGCGCCCTCATGCGCAACTCTGGATTGAAATACATTTGCAAACAAGTTTATCTGCGCACGGAAACCAGCGATTCCCCGTTCACCCACCTGCTGCAGGAAGGCCAAGTTCTCAAGATTCCAATCGGCCATATGGAAGGAAATTATTTCTGCGACCCAGCCACACTGCAGCAGTTGGAGACGCAGCGTCGAATTGCCTTTCGATATTCGACGGCCGCCGGTGAAATTGCGCAAGAGGCAAACCCCAACGGCTCCCTGCAGAATATTGCCGGCATCTTAAGTGAAGGGCGCAATGTGCTGGGCATGATGCCGCATCCGGATCGGTCGAGCGAAGGGTTGCTGGGTTCGGCAGACGGGCTGCGCATCTTTCAATCGATGGTGGCAACCCTGGCAGGACAGGATTGAAACAGGACCAGCCGTTCGGCAAACTATGATCGACATTCATCACCACCTGCTGCCCGGGCTCGACGATGGCGCCAAGGATCTGGAGACCTCGCTCGAGATGGCGAAGATCGCTATCAAAGATGGCATCACCCATATCGCGTGTACACCTCACGCCAACAGTGACTATGCGTTTCGTCCGGAAGAAAATGCTGCGCTGATGGCGGAGCTGCAAAGGAAGCTTGGCGATCGACTGACTCTCGGCCTCGGTTGCGACTTCCATCTGAGCTTCGACAATATTGAAGACGCCCTGACCCATCCGAGCAAATACACGGTCAACGGCAAAAAATATTTATTGGTGGAATTTCCGGACTTCGGCATTCCGCAAAATATCTCTTCCAGCTTTTATGAGATGGCTGTTGCCGGAATGGTCCCCATCCTCACCCACCCGGAACGCAATTTGACTCTGATGCAGAAGCCGGAAAAATTGGCGCAGTGGCTGCGTATGGGCTGCCTTGTGCAGGTGACCGCCGGCTCACTTACTGGAGGATTTGGACGTGGCCCGCAGCGCATTGCCCGCGAACTTCTCGACTGGGGCTGGGTGCACATCATCGCCACCGACGCCCACAATACGACGTCGCGGCCGCCGGTGATGAGTAAGGCCTTCGAGTTCCTCTCGCAACACTACGGAGAAAAAACTGCGGAACGCCTGTGTGTGCAAAATCCGGAAGCGGTGTTTGAAGGGAAAGGGTTGCCGGAACAACCAGAGCCTGCCCGCGCCTTTGAAGAAGACGAAGAATTTGCCGCGCCAAAAAAACGCGGCATGTGGTCGCTGTTTCGGCGAACCTAGCCGCTCAGTCTCAGGTACTGCTTGGCAGTGAAATGCTGTGGACTGAAATCGAGGCGAGGCAGCAGCAATGTTTATAACAACACGGCAGGTTGGTAGATACCTCGACAACCTCGACATTCAAGCCGCTTCGCTCCGGTCGATCTCCGGCCTACTGATGGCAGGCAATCTTACCCAAGGCATCCATGCAGATTTGGACCTCATCCTGTATCCGCGCGGCCTCCACCAGACGACTAGGAAGCCTCTCCTGGATGTTTTGGTATAGTTTGAGCGCCTCTGCGTAATTCCCTAGGCTCACTTTGCAATATGCCATGTAACGAAGAGCGAGAGTTTTCATGTCCCCTTCTTCACGCTCGCGCAGCTCATTTGCGACTTCATAAGCCTCATCGAATCTATTGAGATCTAACAAGCAGAATGCTTTGTCGCGAAGTATTTCATTCGTCATCCAGCGAACATGCAGGTAATCAACGTGGTTGGTCGTATCCTTTTCACTGGAATACAGGCCCCGGGGCCTTGACCAGCCAGTCAAGCGCCTCACTGTATTGGGACAGCCGTTTTAGCGCTTCTCCTTTAGCGGCGAAATGATCGTATCTGTGGATTCGAAAATCATCGCGTTGCATATATGCCGCTTGAAGATTATGGTCGATCAGAAACAGGGCCTCCTGCGGCCTGCCCAGATCGATAGCGGAATTCGCGCGAATCAGATCGACGAAGATGCGAGACATTTCCGGCTCGGGAAGCTCATCCTAACTGCGTAAAGCCGCATCTGTTACATCGTTCAATTCGAGCCGCGTCGAACAGTAGAGAATATTGAACAGCAGCCTCGTCCGCATGGCATCATCCGGGCAGCGGCTCAAAAGTTCCTGAGTCATGGCAAGTGAGGTTGTGCACTCGCCCTTCGCTCGGAGTTTCTCAACAACTTCGACTTCGTTTTCAGTCACGATGACATTCGACGTAGATTTGTCTTCCTGTATTGACGTCCACTATCTTGCCAGACTATGCCGTAGTTTTGGGTGAGGAATGTACAGAATCTGGATGTGCAAAATCTATGGAACCAGCATCAACTTCCCTGTTGTCGCGCGGGATTTCAGAGCCTCTTGCGCCTTCGCCGCTTCGGCCAGCGGAAAACTGCGATCGATGCGCAGCTTGAGAGTGCCGCGTTCGATGCGAGCAAACACATCCGCCGAACGAGCCTCCAGTTCTTCCCTGCTTTCCACGTAATGTCCCAGACTGGGCCGCGTCAGGAATAGAGATCCCCCACGCGAAAGCTGAATCAGATCAAAGGGAGGTACCGAACCACTCGAAGCGCCGAACAAAACCAGCATCCCACGGTGTCGGAGACACTTCAAGGATCGCTCGAAGGTCTCCTTGCCAACTGAGTCATAAACAACATCTACGCCACGTCCGCCAGTGATCTTCTTCACCGCTGGCTCAAAGTCTTCCTGCGAGTACAAAATCACATCCTGCGCACCAGCTTCGCGCGCCAGCTTCGCCTTCTCCGGCGTCGAGACGGTAGAGATGACGCGCGCTCCTGCCTCGACCGCCATCTGGGTTAGCAGCAAGCCCACCCCTCCGGCGCCCGCATGCAACAACGCCGTGTCGCCAGACTTCAAAGGAAACGTCGTGGTGCTCAAATATTGCGCTGTCATGCCCTGTAACAGGCTGGCGGCAGCCTGCTCGAACGTCACCTTGGCGGGCACAGCAACCAGCGCTGCCTCGGGGACCACAGCAAATTCGGCATACGCGCCCAGCGACGTACACCAACCCACGCAATCCCCTATTCGAAACCGCTCCACGCTAGAGCCGACCTCCACCACAACTCCCGCAGCCTCCTGACCAAGCGTCAGCGGCAATGGCGCGGTATAGACGCCCTCGCGATAGTAGATGTCGATGAAGTTGACGCCGATGGCTTTCACTTCCACCAGCACTTGTCCAGCGGATGGCGCAGGACGATCCAATTCGACCGCGTGGATCACTCCGGGCCCACCGGTCTTGTCGATTTGAATGGCTTTCATGGCTGTCTCGAATAGTTGGAACGGGGGGTGCAGCGCGGAGAATTACTCTCCGCGCAGGATGCTGGCTTCTCCCGATGCATTCAAGCGAATGACTCGGTCAATCGTATAGGGAGCACGCCCCTGGCCCTGATAGAAGTGCCGCACCAGCAGCTCGCCAATCAGGCCGACGGCAAGCAATTGGATGCCAGCCACAATTAGAACGCCGGCGACGACAAACAAGGGACCATGCTGATCCATGATGTGCTGATGCGTCAGCACCTTCATAATCAGCAGCCACAGAGACAGCGCGAACCCTCCCACCATGGCGGACGCGCCCAGGGAGCCGAAGAAGTGCATCGGTCGCGACATGTACTTCAGCAAAAAGCGAATCGTCATCAGGTCGAAAAACACCCGGAAGGTGCGCGAAATACCGTAGTGTGATTTTCCCTGCTCGCGATTGATGTTCTTGATGGGAATCTCGCAAATCGATGCGCCGTACCACGACGCCAACGCTGGTATAAAGCGGTGCATCTCCCCATACAGCGGAATATTCTGGATCA
Organism: Acidobacteriota bacterium; assembly: GCA_040389265.1. Classification (GTDB taxonomy): domain Bacteria; phylum Acidobacteriota; class Terriglobia; order Terriglobales; family Acidobacteriaceae; genus JAKAAZ01. The sequence continues at coordinate 1,698 of JAZKAG010000239.1, read as the reverse complement.
CTTCTCTGCGATACGCCTTGTAGGTCGTTCCAAAGTCGTGGATGTCTACACCCGATAACTGTGCCATCAACCAGTTGGCGCAACGGGAAGGAATGCGGCGCATGATGAAATTGTCAATGCGTTCTTTCCGCCATCCGCTGACCACGTCGTAGCCCTCTTCCAGTTTGGCAAGAAAGTTCGGAATCTCCGACGGATCGTGCTGCAGGTCGCCGTCCATCGCCAAAATGTAATCCCCCTGGGCATGATCGAAACCAGCCGCCAGGGCACAGGTCTGGCCAAAATTGCGGCGCAGCTTCACCACCATCACGCGACTATCGACAGCCGTGATCTCTTCCAACAGGCGATAAGTGCGATCCGTCGAACCATCATCGACAAAGATCAGCTCAAATGTGTCCCCCACCTGCTCCATAACGGCTTTCAAAGTGTCATAGAGGGCGGTGACACTTTCTTCCTCGTTATGGAATGGAACGACGACGGAATATTTTGGCATATAGCAAAGTATACCGCTGCGGCCCCAAGATTTCTCAAAAAATCAAGCGTTTTCGCATGGCAATGATTGCTATCCGGATCAGCGGTTTCACGCTCCTAATCTCTGCTCAATCGTCAGAGTCATTCGGTCAACGGCAGACTCCTCCTATACAACAAATTTAAGCGACGGCTGACCTTGATTTCGCCGGCGCATACCCTCCACTGACATGCACGCACTCCTGCCCATGTGGTAGATTCAAGTGTCAATGCCCTTGTCTGGAGAGGTGGCCGAGTGGCTGAAGGCGCACGCTTGGAAAGCGTGTTTACCGCAAGGTAACGTGGGTTCGAATCCCACCCTCTCCGCCATACCGTAATCAAAACATGGTAACCCACAAGGCCAGCTAGAGGCGGTCTGACTTTTCGGTGTTTCTGGGTGGCACTTTGTTTCAAATGTATCGCTGCGCGCATCTCTGCGGCGATGCGCTGGAGATGCAGGGGCGTCGCGTGCTCGCCATTACTCTCTTCGCATGGTTGCGGCTGCTCATGTTGTCTGTCCTCGATGGTCACGCTGTTGGTCACGGCATCAAGATTCGTTTTCCGCGATGTGGAGACTCGTGTTCGGTTTCTGGTTGCGCTGCCCGCGCTGCTGATGGCGGAGTTTGAAGTTCCCACCCACATTCCCCCATTTATCCGCCAGTCCCTAGATTGCGGAATTATTGGCGAGCCAGTTGGGTTGCATGATCGATAGCCAGACGACGCAAATCGATTCACGCAGCTTAATCGCGCATTTTTCTGAGTCGCAATGGTACTTTAGATCGAAGCCCAATCAGCCCCGGGTTGAGCCATTCCAGGCGAGTGTAACCGATGGACATTATCGAACGGCTAGCGAATCACAAGACCCTTGGCTCGGCGCCTCGCGATGAACTGGCTTGGCTGGCGGCGAATAGCACCC
>JAZKAG010000239.1:0-230 GCA_040389265.1 Acidobacteriota bacterium | reverse complement strand
GGCGAGGTCCTGACAAAAAAAGGTGCTCTGGTTGCAGGCATGTTCGTTATCCTCGCGGGACGAGTCGCGCTGTTTGTCGACCGTGGTTCCGGGCCAACCAAGATGGTGGAATGGCGGGAAGGCGAAGTCACGGGACTGCTTCCGTATTCGCGTCTTGTCAGCCCACCCGGAGATACGATTGCTCTGGAGTCTCTTGAGATTCTGGCGCTTCCTCACGACGGCATCCAGAC
>JAZKAG010000238.1:19676-24915 GCA_040389265.1 Acidobacteriota bacterium | reverse complement strand
CCCACCACGGGGGTCAGGCGGACCAGCAATTCTTCTGCATACGTCTTCTGCTGATTGAGCGCCAGCCGCATGCCCAGGCCAAACTCGGCGTTGTCCTCAAATAAGGAGTTCGACCATGTCGGACCGCAACCGCTCTGGTTCACCGTGTAGGGAGTGGTCGGCAGGTTTCCGCCATAGATGGAGGAGCATCCCGTCGCATTGGCGATGTACAGGCGATCGCCGAATAACTGCGTCAGCAGCTTAATATACGGTGTCTCGCCGCATCCAGAGCAGGCGCCGGAGAACTCAAACAATGGCTGCAGCAACTGAATGTCTTTCACCTGGGTGTGGGCCAGGCGGCTGCGATCGACCGAAGGCAGCGACTCGAAGAAGTTCCAGTTCGCCACTTCCGCCTCGCGCAGGGGAGCCTGCATTTCCATGTTGATGGCTTTGTGCTTGGCTTCGCTCTTACTCTTGACCGGGCAGACCTCCACACAGATGCGGCAGCCGGTGCAATCTTCCGGCGATACCTGCAGCGTGTATTGCTCCTGTTCCATGCCCCGCCACTTCGGTTTGGCGCTCTTGAACGTTGCCGGCGCCTGTTTCAGCAACTCATCGTCATACACCTTGGCGCGGATCACAGCATGAGGGCACACCAGCACGCATTTTCCGCACTGGATGCACAAGTCTTTGTCCCATACCGGGATCATCTGCGCGATATTGCGTTTCTCCCACTTGGCCGTCCCGGTGGGAAATGTACCGCCCGCCGCCATGGCGCTTACCGGCAACAGGTCTCCGTGGCCGGAAGCAATGGCACCCAGCACGTCATGCACAAAGGTGGGAGCTGCGGCAGGAATAATCGGCAAAATATCGAATGTTGCTGTAATTTTTTCCGGCAGCTTGACTTGATGCAGATGGGCCACAGCCGCATCGACGGCAGCATAATTCTCCTGCACCACCGCATCACCGCGCTTGCCATAGGTCTTCTGGATGGCCTTCTTGATCTGCTGAATTGCCTGGTCGCTGGGGAGCACCCCGCTGATGGCAAAGAAGCAGGTTTGCATCACGGTATTGATGCGATTGCCCATCTTGGCTTCGCGGGCCACAGTATAGGCATCGATCACGTAAAACTTCAACTGTTTCTTTAAGATTGTCTCCTGAGTCGTTCTGGGTAAATGACTCCAGATTGCCTCTGGACCGTACGGTGTATTCAACAAAAAGACCGCGCCGGGGGCGGCGGCTTCGAGCACATCCATCCTCTCCAGGAAGGAGAATTGGTGGCATGCCACAAAATTCGCTTTGCTGATCAGATATGTAGAACGGATGGGATCCGGCCCGAAACGCAGATGCGAGGTGGTGACCGACCCGGATTTTTTCGAGTCGTAAACAAAATATCCCTGGGCGTAATTCGGCGTTTCCTGCCCGATAATCTTGATGGAATTTTTGTTCGCGCCGACTGTTCCATCCGAACCGAGCCCGTAGAACAACGCCCTGACGGTGCGAGGATCTTCGGTCGAAAACTCCGGATCGTACGCCAGGCTGGTGTGGGTCACATCGTCCTGAATGCCGATGGTGAAATGATTTTTCATCTGCGGCTTCTTCAGTTCGTCGAACACGCCCTTGGCCATGGCCGGGGTGAATTCTTTCGACGACAATCCATAGCGCCCACCGATGATGCGCGGCAGTTGGGCGAAGGGCGCGCTGCCATTGGCGAACGCTTCGCTGAAGCTGGTCACCACATCCTGATAGAGCGGCTCACCCACCGCGCCCGGTTCCTTGGTACGATCCAGTACCGCGATCGAGCGAACAGTCTTTGGCAGGGCTCGGAGGAACGCCTCGACGGCAAAGGGACGATACAGATGGACTTTCAGCAGGCCGACTTTTCCTCCCTGCTGGTTCAAGGCATCGATGGTTTCTTCGACGGCGCCAGAGGCCGAGCCCATCAGCACGATGACGCGACTCGCATCCCTGGCGCCGACATAATCGAACAGGTGATAGCTGCGCCCGGTTTGCGCGGCAAAGCGATCCATGACACCCTGCACAATCGTGGGGCAGGCCAGGTAATAGGAGTTGCAGGCTTCGCGCGCCTGGAAAAATACATCGGGATTCTGTGCCGTACCACGCAAAATTGGCCGATCGGAGCTGAGCGCACGCTCGCGATGGCCGGCGATATAGTTTTCTTCCAACAGCGCGAGAATTGTCTCGTCGGAAATTGCCTTGGCCTTGTTGATTTCGTGCGAGGTGCGGAAGCCGTCGAAGAAGTGAAGGAAAGGAATGCGCGCCTCCAGCGTGGACAGGTGCGCAATCAGCGCCATGTCGGCGGCTTCCTGCACAGAATTCGACGACAGCATGGCGTAGCCGGTCGACCGGCAGGCCATCACATCCGAGTGGTCGCCAAAGATCGAAAGCGCATGGGTGGCGATGGAGCGTGCCGTCACATGAATCACATTCGAGGTCAATTCGCCCGCAATCTTGTACATGTTGGGAATCATCAGCAACAGGCCCTGGGAGGCGGTAAATGTGGTGCTGAACGCTCCTGCCTGCAAGGCTCCATGCATGGCGCCCGCAGCTCCGCCTTCACTCTGCAATTCGGCGACGATGGGGATCGAACCCCAGATATTTCTGCGCCCTTCTTCCTTCCACTGATCGGCCCATTCGCCCATGGTGGAGGAGGGTGTAATCGGATAAATGGCGATCACTTCCGCCATACGGTACGCGACCGATGCAGCGGCTTCATTACCATCCAGAATGACTGTTTTTTCTTCTCTCATTGCCTTCCCTTCGTCCATCCTCATCTTGCAACAACGAAAGGGGCTCCAGATGTGCGCGCCATCACAACGCAACTTTATAATCGAGGCGTAGCCTGAACGTAATGGTTCGCATCGGCGTGTGAATCTGGTACGGTAAAAGCAAAAGCGGGGAAATGTATTTCGAAGCCGCATGCCTCGATTCGGCGCGACCGTCAGGCAAAGGCAAGATCGACTAAAACGAGCAGAAAACAACCTCCCTGGTTTGGCTGTAAATGGTTCAGACAGTATGACAAATAGCCCCTACTTCCCTGTTTTCGTGCTGCTGCTTGCGGGTGTCGGTTTCGCGGTTGCGCCGCTGGCGCTGGCATGGCTTTGGGCATGGAAATTTTCTCCGCAGAAGCCGGGGCCCAGCAAAAATTCGATTTACGAGTGCGGTTTGGAATCACCGAAAGATGCCTGGATTCAGTTCAATCCCGGCTACTATCTGTATGCAATTATTTTTCTAGTTTTCGATGTCGAAGCGGTCTTCCTTCTGCCTTTTGCCGTGGCTTTTACCGGCCTGACATTCGCAGCAGGAATCGCCATGCTGGTGTTCCTGCTTTTGCTGGTCGAAGGCCTGGTCTGGGCGTATCAGAAAAAAGTGCTGATCTGGAGCTAATTGGCTCACCGGTCACAAACGCTGCACCCGGGATGTTCAGGTTCGAACCAACCGCAACACACAAGGTTTTCTCCAATGGATGAGCAGCTGAAAACTGAACTGCGAAAGCAAGGAATTGTCGCGACCACGCTGCAGGAGCTATACAACTGGGGCCGCAAGAATTCCCTGTGGCCGCTGAACTTTGGCCTGGCCTGCTGCGCGATCGAAATGATTGCCGCCAGCATGGCCCGCTATGACATGGCTCGATTCGGTGCGGAGGTGTTTCGTCCCTCCCCACGGCAGGCGGACCTGATGATTGTGGCCGGCACGGTCACCAAGAAAATGGCTCCGCAGGTGGTTCGCCTCTATAACCAGATGGCCGAGCCCAAGTATGTGATCTCCATGGGGGCGTGTGCCATCTCCGGCGGCCCGTTCAAGCAGGGCTACAACGTGCTGAAAGGGATTGATCGCTACATCCCTGTCGATGTGTACATCCCAGGCTGTCCGCCACGTCCAGAAGCCTTGATCGACGCGCTGATGACACTGCAAAAACTGATCGACAAGCAAGCACTCACGGGAGCCGACAGGCCTCGCCATTTGCAGGCCGAAGCTCCCAGCGAATTCGTCGTGCCGCAGTTTGGCGAGCACGATTTGGAACCACCAGAAAATCCAGAGGTCTGGCACCCGCCTCTGGTCAATATCTCGTTAGCGGGGACGGATGACGCTGGAAACAATTAAATCCGAGCTAGAGGCGAACATACCCGGCTGCGTGCTGCAGATCATTCCCAACCCCAGCCCGTCGGGTCAGCATTCTTTGTGGATCGATCCTGCACATGCCGTCGCCATTGCCACCTTCCTGCGCGATTCCGAGCTTTTCCGGTTCGACTACTGCTCCAACGTCACCGGCATCGACTGGCCCGGAAAAGAGACTTCAGAAAAAGTAAAAGTAAAACAGATTGTTGATGGGGTCGAGCAGGAAGTTGAAGAGGTCCGGAAATCCCATACCATCGGATATCTTGAAGTCGTCTATCACCTGTTTTCGATGGAGAAAAAGCACGGCCCAGTCATTCTCCGCATGCGCACCGAAGATCGCGGCGAGAAGGTCCATCTACCGTCTCTCACGCCGGTGTGGCAAAGCGCGGAATTTCAGGAGCGGGAAATCTTCGATCTTTACGGCGTGATCTTCGACAGCCATCCTGACCTGCGCCGCATATTAATGTGGGACGGTTTCAAAGACCATCCCATGCGCAGGGACTACGTCGAGCCGGACGATTACGAGTATGAGCCGACGGCGCATGACGAAGTCCTGGAACGCGCCCGCCAGCATCGCACCGTAATGGGGGCGCAATGAGCACAGCCACCGAGCCCGTCCGCATCCAGCCGACCTCCCCCGCAGGTGCCGGCGAGAGTCAATTGCTCGAGCTGTCGATGGGTCCGCAGCATCCCTCCACCCACGGCGTTTTCCGTATGGATGTGGTGCTGGATGGCGAGCGCGTGATGAGGTTGAAGCCGGTCTTTGGCTACCTGCATCGCAATCACGAAAAAATCGCCGAGCACGAAACCTACCTCGGATCCATGCCCTACACCGATCGCCTGGACTATATTTGTTCGCTCACCAATAACTGGGCTTACGCGCGGGCGGTGGAGAAGCTGGCCGGCATTCAGGTTCCGGAGCGTGCTGAATATATTCGCGTCATAACTGCGGAGATGACTCGCTTTTTGAATCACTCCGCGCTGATCGGATTTTTGACCCAGGACATGGGAGCCAGCGGAACGCCGCTGATGTACGCCTTCCGCGAGCGCGAAACGATTCTGGATCTGTTCGAATCCCTGACAGGCGCGCGCATGATGTGCAACTACATGCGCTTCGGGG
>JAZKAG010000238.1:0-19666 GCA_040389265.1 Acidobacteriota bacterium | reverse complement strand
AAATTCTAATGGCTCGCACCCAGGGCGTCGGCGTCATGTCGAAAGAACTGGCCATCAATGCCGGCGTCACCGGCCCGATCCTGCGCGCTTCCGGAGTGAATTACGATCTGCGCAAAGTGGACAAGTACGGCATCTATGACCGCTTTGCATTCAAGATTCCGATGGGCGAACACGGCGACACCTACGACCGCTATATGGTCCGACTGCTGGAAATGCGCGAGTCCGTCAAGATTCTGAACCAGGCGCTGAAAGATCTTCCGGAGGGCCCCATCATTGATCCGAAGACAAAGATTCGCGGATTCAAGCCGAAGCCGGGTGAAGCCTACGGTCGCATTGAATCGCCCAAAGGCGAGCTTGGCTTTTACCTGGTGAGCGATGGCACGGCCAATCCGTATCGCTATCGCGTGCGTTCCTGCTGCATGATGAATCTGACGGTGCTGGAACAGCTGTGCATCGGCCATAATGTCGCCGACGTGGTGGTGATTTTAGGAAGTATTGATATCGTGATGGGCGAAGTGGATCGTTAGTGGGCGCTGCGCGGTCTCAATGTTTGGAATTTTGAAGTCGAGGTTGACTCTGTGTTCGGTGAAGGCATACTGCGAGGACTGGCGGAAACAGCCCGAAATTTTCTGGGCAGCTACGTCAGCAAAAAACGACTGACCACTGTTCAGTATCCTGAAGAGCGGTTGCCGCAGATTGAGGCGTACCGGAACTTTCCCTTCCTGGTGTACGACGGCGAAGACTGGCAACAAGGACTGCGCTGCGTCTCCTGTTTCATCTGCGAAAAAGAATGCCCTCCGAAATGTATCTTCATTGAAAAAAGCATAGACAAAAAGCCGGATGCCGTGGGCAAGCCGCAGTTTTATCCCAAGGTTTTCAACATTGACGTTTCCGTCTGCATGAGCTGCCAGATCTGTGTCGAGGTCTGTCCCTTCGATGCCATCAAGATGGACACCGACTACGAGTTGAGCACTACGAATCGCTTCAGCGCTTTGCTATGGGACAAGCAGCAGCTCGCCAAGTCGAACGAGCATTACCATAAAATTCACCCCACAGAAGCCGCCGCTGTTGATGCGGCCCTGTCTGCCGAACGAGCCAAGGCAGCCGCGAAAGCCAAGGCTGCAGCGGAGGCCAAGGCCGCCACGCCGACGACCAACGCCAACGGCGCCAGTTCGGCGGCTCCTGCCCATCAGCCTGTTCCGACGACGAGCGAGAAATGATCCTGACCCCGATTCAGCAAGCTGATCAGATCTGCATCATCGTGCAGCATCGCCTCACCAGCTACCTGCCTGCAGGGTTGCAGTCGATTGCGAATGTCATCCTTTCGGTGATCGCGATCGTGCTGGTGTTCGCTCTGCTGTTTGCCGTCACTACAGTTCTGGAGCGCAAAGGCCTGGGCCGCATTCAAAATCGTTACGGTCCTAATCGCGTCGGACCGGCAGGCTTTTTCCAGCCGCTTGCCGATGGTGTCAAATCGCTCACCAAGGAAGACCTGGTTCCCCGCACTGCCGACCAGATGGTGCACTTTATGGCGCCGGTGCTGCTGGTGCTCGCGGCATTTCTCGCTTACGCCGTGTTGCCCGTGGGCCGCAACATGGTGCTGGCGAATCTGAATGCCGGAATTTTGTTCTTCTTCGCGGTCGGAACGCTGGTGGAACTAGCCGTGTTTATGGCTGGCTGGTCCAGCCGCAATAAATATTCGCTCCTCGGCGCCATGCGCGCAATCGCCCAGATGATCAGCTATGAAGTCCCGTTGGTGCTCGCTTCCATCGTCGTGATCATGGCGGCCGGCTCGCTTTCCACTGTGTCCATCGTCGACATGCAGACCGGCTACTCCGGCATCTGGCCGCACTGGTTCGTCTTCACGCCCTGGGGATTTGCGGGATTTAACCTGTTCATGATCGCCGCAACCGCTGAGTCCAACCGTTCCCCGTTCGATCTGCCGGAAGGCGAATCGGAAATCATCGCCGGCTACTACATTGAGTATTCCGGCTTCAAGTTTGCCCTCTTCTTTCTCGGCGAATATCTGGGCATGTTTGCCACCAGCGGCCTTGCCATCACACTATTCCTGGGTGGATGGGCGGCGCCGTTTTCGTTCCTCGCCTGGATTCCGTCGTACCTCTGGTTCTTTGCCAAGCTGTTGCTGCTGATTGTGATTTTCATCTGGATTCGTGGCACGCTGCCGCGTCTGCGCATGGATCAGCTGATGAGTTTCGCCTGGCAATTTATGCTGCCCATGACGTTGATCAATGTGTTCGTCGCGGGCCTCTGGCACTTTATGCCGGCGGGCGTAGTACGCTGGCTGGTTTGCGCGGTGGTGCTGCTGATTCCAGCCTTTCTGCTCAGTCGCGGCCTGAAGCAGGGAAAGAAATTTGCCGCCAGAACGTATCGCTTTGCCGAATGATTTTCGTGATGAATGTCACTGCCGATGGTATGCGGGCTGTGACAGTCTGATCGTCGGTCACTGAAAGAGTTGGAACCACACTGGAGAACTCGTCGAACCTGACATGACAGCGACCTTCCTCATCCTTGCCGCCATCACCATCGCCGGAACCGTGGCAGCGATGGCGCTTCGCAATTTAGTTCATTGTGTGCTGGCCCTCACACTGGGTTTTGCCGGGCTGGCGGCCCTCTATCTGCAACTGGGCGCGCAATTCGTTGGCCTCACCCAGATTCTTGTGTACGTCGGCGCAGTTGCCATTCTGGCCGTGTTCGTCATTATGATGACGCAGCATCCGACGCAAACTTCCGAGTCGATTTTTTCTTCCTTCTGGTTTTCTGGGAGTTTGATTGCCGCGCTGGTGTTTGCCGTTCTGGGTTGGGCGATACATTCCAGCCGCCTCCCTTACGTCATTGCACCGCCGCACGCGGAAGCTGCCGTCAAGCCGATCGGCGACGCGCTGATGCACCAATATGTTTTGCCATTAGAGATTATGGGGCTGCTGCTAACCGCAGCGCTGATCGGTGCCGTGATCCTGGCGATGGATGAAAAGCGGAGGTCCGGATGAGTTCTCTGAGCAGCTACCTGCTCGTCTCTGCTCTAATTTTTTCCATTGGCCTGGCGGGTGCGCTGACGCGCCGCAGCGCCATTCTCGTTCTTATCGGAATTGAGCTGATGCTGAACGCCGCCAACTTGAATTTCATCGCCTTCTGGCGCTACGGACCGCACCCGGAAGCGCTCACCGGCGTGATGTTTGCCATATTTTCTATCGGCATCGCAGCAGCGGAAGCTGCCGTCGGCCTGGGCATTATCCTCGCCGTCTATCGCCATTCGAAAACCACGGAATTAGACCAGATGAATTCGATGAAAGGTTGAGACAGGACCGAACGATTTTTGTTGTGCACTATTTTTGAACGCTAAACTTTGACTGCGAAACCAAGCGCAGATTTTCCACTGCTGTTCAACCTTCTTGAGACCATCCGAGACCCGATGACCTGGATTGTTCAAAACCTGTGGCTGGTGCCCGCGCTGCCGACTGTGGCCGCCGGCATTAGCGCGTTGCTGCGCCGGCGCAATCGCGTTCTGGCGGCAGCGCTCGCCATCGGCTCTATGTCGGTCTCCTTCGTGCTCTCCGTGATTGCCTTTGCCCATGTTCTTTCGCTGGGCCGTCATGGATTGGAAACTCGTCAGGTTGTCGATTTTTGCTGGCTCCAGTTTGGCCATGAGTGGTTGAAGCTGGGCTGGATGCTCGATCCGCTCACTGCTGTGATGCTGGTGATGGTCACCTTCGTAGGCCTGCTGATCTTTATCTACAGCATTGGCTACATGGAGCATGACGAAAACTTCACCCGCTTCTTCTGTTTCCTGGCGCTATTTGCCGGGGCTATGCTGGGCGTCGTCATCTCCAACAGTCTGCTACTGCTGTTTATGTGTTGGGAGCTGGTCGGCCTTACCTCCTATCTATTGATCGGGTTCTGGTATCACAAGCCGGAAGCGGCGGCGGCGGCAAAAAAAGCCTTCATCGTCACCCGCATTGGCGACCTGGGATTCTTCATCGGCATGGCATGGCTCTATGCGCAGACCGGCACGCTGCTGTTCTACGATGGCGGAGCCGGATGCCTGGAACATTCTGCGCTGGCCGCCATGGTGACCCACGTTACCGCAGTGGGAATGGCCGCCTCGACGGCAATTGCGCTGCTCATCTTCTGCGGCGCTGCGGGAAAATCCGGCCAGGTGCCGCTGCACGTCTGGCTGCCGGATGCCATGGAAGGTCCTACCCCGGTGAGCGCGCTGATTCACGCAGCCACCATGGTTGCCGCCGGTGTATTCCTGATCGCGCGAGTGTATCCGCTGATGAGCGCTCACGCGGGGCCCGGCCTGGCGCTTACGCCGACCACGGCGCTGATCGTCGTCACCTGGGTGGGCGCGATTACGGCGGTCTTTGCAGCACTGATTGCCACCGCGCAGTGGGACATCAAACGCATCCTCGCCTACTCCACCGTGTCTCAGCTCGGCTATATGATGATGGGCCTCGGCATTGGCGGCGTCGCCATCGGCATGTTCCACCTGATCACGCATGCCTTCTTCAAGTCACTGCTGTTCCTGGGCGCGGGCTCGGTGATCCACGGCTGCAATGGCGAACAGGACATTCGCAAGATGGGCGGCCTGCGCAAATTGATGCCGATCACCTTCCTGACCTACGCGGTGGGAATGCTGGCACTCTGCGGATTTCCTCTCTTCTCCGGTTTTTGGAGCAAGGATGAAATTCTGCACGCCGCGAATACCTGGAGCATCTCTAAAGTCCCGTTTTATCTGGGCGCTTTTGGCGCGCTGCTGACCGCCTTCTACATGACTCGCCAGGTCTACTACGTCTTTGCCAGCCCGTCGCGCCTGGAGGCATCGGCAACAGTCGCGCATCATGGGACACCCGCCGCGACCGCCCCTCACGAAAGCCCCGCGGTCATGACCATTCCGCTGACGATTCTGGCCGCGTTCGCACTGTTGCTGGGCCTGGTCGATACCCCGGTGTGGTCGTGGTTCCATTCGTTTCTCAGCGGCACGCCGGCAACGGTTCGCGTCTCCGGATTTTCCGAGCCTGGCTTGTTCACGGTGATGATTGCCTCCTCCCTGGTGGTCTTTGTGGGCCTGGGGCTGGGCTGGTATTTCTATGGTCGCAAGCGGATTGTCAGCGCGGACGCTGCGGATGCCGTCGGACGTCTGCAGCCACACATCTTTACTGTGCTCGGAAATGCCTTCTACGTCGACGCACTCTACGCCGCGACGCTGCTTCGACTGAATGCCGCCTGGTCGCGCATCTGTGACTGGCTCGATCGTTGGGTCTGGAATGGAGCCGTGCAAGTTGTCTCGCATCTCGTGCTCGCGTTCGCGTGGATCGACAATTTCTTCGATACCAAGGTGGTCAACGCCAGCTTCGATGAAGGCTGCGAATCTGTGTCGCGGGGAGGACAAATTCTCTCGCTGCTGCAGGGCGGCCGCGTGCAAAGTTATCTCCGCATGATTGGCATCGCGCTCATTGCTCTGGCAGGCTTTCTGCTGTGGGGAGCGACACGATGAACGCCTTCCCCTGGCTCACCGTCCTGACCCTGGTGCCTGTAGTCGGCGCGCTCTTCGTACTTTCCTTTGGTCGCACCAGCCAGATCGCGCGCACTCTCGCTCTCACCTTTAGCTTCCTCGCCCTCGTCATCACGCTGCTGTTGTGGGCTCACTTCGATTCCGCTTCCGGCGCGCTGCAGTTTCAACGGCAAGTGCCGTGGATTACTGCTCTTGGTGTGGAATATCACGTCGGCATCGACGGCCTCGGGTTGCTGATGCTGCTGTTGACTTCGATCGTGGTTCCCATCGGCATTCTGGCGTCGTCACAAATTCAGGAGCGCGCGGGACTCTATTTCTCGCTGATGTTGCTGCTGCAGGCCTGCCTGTTCGGCACCTTCACCGCGCTGAACTTCTTCCACTGGTTTATATTTTGGGAGCTCAGCCTGATTCCTGCCTTCTTCCTCATCAAGCTGTGGGGAGGATCGCGCAGCACCGCGGCCGCTACGCAGTTCCTGGTGTACACCATGGTCGGCAGCATCGCCATGCTGCTTTCGTTTCTTGCTATTTTTCTGGCGACAGGAAAGTTTGATTTCATCCAGTTGGCGGCTCTTGCGCAGCAGGGGCAGCTAATGCCGGAGGTCATCGCGAAACTCGGATGGCACCGCTTTACTCCGCGCCACGTCGAGTTGATCCTGTTTGCCGGCGCGTTTCTTGGCTTCGCGGTCAAAGTACCGCTGATTCCCTTCCACACATGGCTACCTTCTGCGTACGCGGAAGCACCGACCGGCACCACCATCGTATTGACCGGCGCCATGTCGAAGATGGGATTGTACGGCTTCCTGCGCATCCTGCTGCCTATCTTTGGCCCACAGATGCAGATGGTGCTGACGCCACTGTTATGGCTCGCGGTCGCCACCATTGTTCTTTCCGCGTACGCCGCCCTGGCGCAAAAAGATCTGAAGAGAATTTTTGCGTACTCGTCTATCAACCACCTCGGCTACTGCCTGCTGGCGATTTTCGCCGTGGTCAAATTTACCGGTGGCGATGCCGCCCTGACTACGGAAAAATATGCGGCTATGAACGGTGTAATGCTGCAGATTCTCAACCACGCGCTGACCGCTGCAACGCTGTTCTGGTTTGTTGCCATGCTGGAAAAGCGCTCGGGCGGACTGCGCGGATTGAACGACTTTGGCGGCCTGCGCAAGGCGATTCCTGTATTCACCGGCTTGATGGGCATCGCCCTCTTTTCGTCCCTGGGCCTGCCCGGACTGAATGGGTTTGTCGGAGAATTTCTCATCTTTAAAGGGTCGTTCCCGCTGGTATCGTGGGCCACGTCGATTTCTCTCCTGGGACTGCTGGCGACGGCCATCTTTATTCTTGGAATTTTGCAGCGAGTTTTTTCGGGTCCGCTCGACGAAACATGGGCGACCATGCCTGACCTGACGACCGTGGAGCGACTGTCGCTGGCGCCCGCAATTGCATTGATGTTTGTGCTGGGCTTGTATCCCCAGCTGATCCTGGGATTTGTGAACAGTACGGTGATGCAGATGGTGCTGCAACTCAAGTTTTAGTCAGACGAAAGTTTTAGTCGAAAGATGAACGTGGATCTTTAACGATGTTGGCCTGGACGATTTACATTTCGTTTCTCGGAGCGCTTCTGCTCCTGCTGCTGCCGAAAGGCAACGCCGCGGCCGCGCGTTTTCTGGCGCTTGTCACGGCGCTGGTCACGTTTGCGATCACGTTCGCGGCCTTCCTGCAGCATCGCAGCGGCGAAATGTTCACGGTCACCGATGTCTCCTGGATTCCGTCGCTCGGCATTCGGTATCACCTCGCTGCGGATGGCATCAGCCTGGTGCTGCTGCTGCTGACCGGCATCATTGCCGTCACAGGTATCCTGTTTTCCTGGAACATCGAACATCGCGCCAAGGAATTTTTCGCCTTCTACTTGCTGTTGATCGGCTCTGTCTACGGCGTGTTTCTCAGCTACGATCTGCTGCTGCTTTTCGTCTTCTATGAAATCGTCATCATCCCCAAATATTTTTTGATCGCCATCTGGGGCTCGACACGCCGCGAATATGGCGCCATGAAGCTGGTGCTCTACTCCTTCATTGGCAGCGCCATGGTGCTGATTGGCCTGATCGCTGCCTATGTCGTCGCGGGTGCGAAGTCCATGGCGCTGGGCGATCTAGCAGTGTTTCCCTTCTCCGCGCATTTCCAGATGTGGGCCTTCCCGCTGGTCTTTGTTGGTTTCGCGATTCTGGCAGGCCTCTGGCCCTTCCACACCTGGGCACCGACCGGACACGTTGCCGCGCCGACCGCCGCCTCCATGCTGCTCGCCGGCGTGGTCATGAAGCTGGGTGCCTACGGATGCCTACGCGTCGCCATGACACTCTTTCCGCTCGGCCTGGGTCCTTGGGGCTTCCACGTGCTCGGCCTTGGCTCCTGGCGCGATGTGTTCGCGGTGCTCGCCGTCATCGGCATCGTCTACGGAGCCATGGTGGCGCTGGTGCAGAAAGATTTCAAATTCGTCATCGGCTACTCCAGCGTCAGCCACATGGGCTTCATCCTGCTCGGCCTGATGACGCTGAACCAGATTGGGCTTTCAGGCGCCGTCGTTCAGATGTTTTCCCACGGGATTCTTGCCGGGCTGATGTTCGCTGTGGTCGGCCGCATGGTGTACGACCGCACTCACACACGCGAGCTGGCGTTGCTTGGCCCGATGAACCTGAACAAGGCGATCCCATTCGCCGCCGTCACATTTGTCGTGGCCGGTATGGCGAGTATGGGCCTGCCCGGATTCAGCGGATTTGTCGCGGAATTAATGATTGTGATCGGCGTCTGGCATTCGTATCCGCTGCTGACGATCTGCGTTGGCCTGGGACTGGTTGTCGGGGTCGCTTATATCTGGCGCGCCATGCAGAAAGCATTCTTTGCAGAAGCCAGCCGCCCACCTGCTGCGCCGCATGAACCGCTGCCGCCCATCACCATTCCCGAACGGCTCGGCGCCATTATTCTGATCGTCGCCAGCGTCCTTGTCGGGCTGTATCCGCAAATGTTGTTGAACATCATCGTCCCCGCGCTGAATTCGCCACTGTTCAACGGCCTGCGCCAAGGGGGCTGGCGATGAACTCCGTCAACTACGCGCAAATCTGGCAGTTGGCTCTGCCGCAGGTCATCGTGGTCGTAGCTGCGTTAATCGCGCTTGCTGTCGATCTTTTGTGGCTGCGCACGCGGCCCCTGGGGATCCGCTTCACCGTCGCCGCCATCCTCGGATCGGCTGGCTGCATCGTTGCCATCGCTCGCATTGTTCTCTTTCCCGTGCAGGCGAACGTTCTGGACGGAACGCTGCTGGCCAACCCTCTGACTCATCTCGTCCAGATCGCTTTGCTGGTACTCGCGATCGTCACTCTGCTGATGGCCACGAATTCGCGCTTCACCGATCACGTGGGCGAATTTGTTCTGCTGATCCTGGTCGCAACGGTCGGCAGCATGTTCCTGGCCAGCTCCCAGGACCTGCTGGTGATTTTCATTTCGCTGGAGCTGCTGAGCCTGTCGCTCTACATCCTCACGGCGTTCGATAAGCACCGTCCGCATTCCTCTGAGGCCGCGCTCAAGTATTTTTTATTTGGCGGAATGTCCGCCGCCTTTCTGCTGTTCGGCTTCAGCTTGCTCTACGGCCTGTCGAATTCGACCAGCCTGGCGCGCATTGCCGACGCCATCCACGCGTCCGCAGGTTCGCCGCTGAACCCGCTTTTGCTCATCGCCATTGTCACTACAGTGATTGGTTTTGGCTTTAAAGTCGCCGCCTTCCCGTTTCATTTCTGGGCGCCGGATGTGTACCAGGGCGCGCCCGCACCCAGCGCCGCATTCATCGCGTCGAGTTCCAAGGTCGCCAGCTTCTTTATCTTCTTTCAAGTGCTCGCGATCGGTTTTGCTGGGGCCGAAGGCAGTGCGGCCTGGCTGCACTTCACGGCGGGCTGGGCCCCGGTGGTGGCTGGAGTCGCCGCGCTCTCCATGGTGCTGGGAAATCTGGTTGCCATCGTTCAGCGCAGTGTTCGACGCCTGCTGGCTTACTCCGCCATCGCGCACGCCGGCTACATGCTGCTCGCCATCGTGGCCCACACGCAGCAGAGTCTAAGCGCGCTTCTCTACTATGTCTTCACCTACGCGCTGGCCACATTGGGAGCGTTTGGCGTAGTCGCTATCGTCGAACAACAAACCGGCGGCGATCGCATGGCGAACTTTGACGGACTGAGCCGTCGCGCTCCCATTCTCTCGGCGTGCATGTTTGTTTTTCTGCTGTCGCTTGCCGGCATCCCTCCGCTGGCCGGCTTCTTGGGCAAGTTCTATCTCTTCGTCTCGGTGCTCCATTCCGGTCCCGGCCTGCTCTGGCTCATCGTTCTCGCCATCGCAATGAGCGCGGTCTCGCTCTACTACTATCTGCAGGTGCTCAAGCGCATCTACGTCGCCAATCCATCCGACCGAGTTGCCAATGCATCCGCCGATGCGGCTACAATCAGGACGCCGATTCTCAGCCAGGCTATTGTTGTTTTACTGGCCGCCGGTGTAGTCCTGTTCGGATGCGCGCCTCACCTGTTGCTGCAGTGGATCGACGCTGCCATCCGCGCCACTGGATTCTAGTTCGACGCCAACCCAGGCATTCGCTTCCTGAGCTCCTGGCGGAGTGGGTCGACAAGTTTTCCGCGCGCTCGCAGTCTAGCTCTTTCGCCATTACCGCGTACGCGCGCCAATGCATCATTGGAGTGAAGAATGAAATTGAAGCCAGCATGCCTCCTGGGATCCATCGTTTGCACTCTGCCGCTTATCTTCCTCGTTTCCTCCCACGCGCAAGCCGCATCGCCAACAGCCGTCTTCACCATTGGAGAATTCAATCGCTCCTCGGTAGATCTGGCCGCGGGCACGCCGCAAGAGCCGATCAGGTTCATCGTTGGAACCAGCGCCGCCTCAAAGGATTGGTACGCGACCCAGCGCGTCGAGCAGGCTTCCACGCCGGCGGGACCGCAATCCGCCCCCTGGACCATTCAATTTTCGCTGGCCAACACACCTGCCCCGTCCTATCGATTCCACATCGCGCTGCTGATTGAAAATTCCAGCGTGCCCGCGCTGCGCGTCGCGATTAATGGCAAGAATGGCACGTTTTATCTGCAGCCCAAACTCGACACATCCAACGGCGATCAAGGCGAAGCCTTCTATGCAGCCTTTTCTCATGCGGATGTCGAGTTTGATTTTCTCGGCAACTATCTGCATCGCGGGGAAAACACTATTACCCTGCAGGCGGTGGAAACAGTTCCTCCATCGCTGCCCAATGCAGCCCTGCCCGCGGATGCAAGCTTCACTTACGACGCCATCGAGCTTGATCGCCGTCCGCAATCGTCCGCCGCGAACCACGCCTCTGCCAAAATTCTTCCCACCATTTTTTATCAGCAGCGGCAGGGTCGACTGGAAGAAGCCGTCGACGTGATCCTGCGCGATCCGCACCCCGTGCAAGCGGGCGCTTCCGTCGATCTCACCGTCGCCGGTAAGCGCTACCATCAGACCCTTCAGAGCAGCCAGGATTTTGGCGAGCAAAAACTTACGTTCTCGGTTCCAGAATTCCCCGCGCATACTGCGGCCGAAGTTTCCTGGAGCAAGCAGCACGAAACAACTTTCATCGACCCGCAAAAGAAGTGGACGCTGTTCCTGGTGCCTCATATTCATCTCGACGTCGGCTATTCCGACTACCAGGGAAAAGTGGCTGCCATCCATAGCCGCGTTATTGATGAAGCCATGCATCTGATCGCGCAGCATCCTGATTTCCGCTTCAGCCTCGACGGATACTGGCCGCTGCAACAGTATTTTGATACGCGCACGCCGGCGGAGCAGCAGCGCGCCATCACCGCCATCGAGAAGCAGCAACTCTACCTGCCAGCACAATATGCCAACCTGCTCACTGGCTTTCCTACCGCGGAAACTCTGATTCGCTCGCTGTATGACAGCGCCAATTTCAGCCGCAAGCACAGCACGCCCTTCAACTACGCCAACATCACGGACGTACCTTCCTTCAGTTGGTCGTACGCGTCGATTCTCGCCTCGGCAGGAATTCATGAACTGTTTTCCGGCAGTAATAACTATCGTGCGCCGGTGCTGTTGCAGGGCCACCTGAATGAGGATTCTCCTTTTTGGTGGCAAGGGCCTGATGGCCAGAAAGTGATGCTCTGGTACTCGCGGCATTACATGCAAATGCAATTCATGTTTGGCCTGCCTCCGACGCTCTCTACCGGTCACGACACACTGCCGCTCTTCCTCCAGATGTATCAGCACCCCAGCTATCACGCCGACGCCACCATTCTGTTCGGGACGCAGGTAGAAAATACAGACCTGTTCCCGCAGCAGGCCACACTGGCGCAACAGTGGGATAGCGTTTACGCCTATCCGCACATTCAGTACTCGGGATTCCACGCCGCGCTCGAGAACATCGCCAAACAATTTGGCAATGACATTCCTACCGTCAGTGGGGACGGCGGTCCGTATTGGGAGGATGGCATGGCGGCCGACGCCTCTTCCGCAGCGTTAGAACGTGGCAATGAAGCGCGCGCGCCCTCCGCGGAAGAACTCGCCACTCTCACATCGCTGGTCAATCCGAAGTACGCCGCCGACACGTCGAGCCTGCGTCGTATGTGGACCAACATGATCCTGGCGGACGAGCACACCTGGACTTCCTACAACAGCGTCTCGGATCCAACCAGTAGAGAGGCCGTCGAGCAGCTTGCGTTGAAAGAACTGTACCCTGTCAAGGCGGCGGCCCTGGCCGACTTTATTACTCGCAACAGCATGGCCAGCATTGCGAATTCCATCTCCGCGGGATCCGGCAACGTCATCGTATTCAATACGCTCAACTGGGCTCGCAGTGGGATTGTCTCGCTCGACCTGAACAACAACCAGGAACTGGTCGACACCGGCACTGACCAGGTGGTTCCGGTCGAAGTTCTCAACGGCAACAAGAATTTCCATCACGTGCGATTTGTTGCTGAGAATGTACCCGCTGTCGGCTACAAGGTCTATCACCTGCGCGACACGAAAGAAATGCTCGAGCCGGCAGCGGCCACGCAGACCACCCAGTTCGAGAGCCCGTATTATCGCGTGACACTCGACCCGGCGACGGGCGCGATCCGCAGTATCTACGACAAACAATTGCAGCGTGAACTAGTCGACGAGAAAAGTCCTTATCGCTTCGGCCAATATCTCTACGTCACTGGCGGTGACAAAGCGCCGAACACGCTGTTGCAGTACAGCCAGGCCTATCCAAAGCCGGAGGTCGAAGTTCGTGGTGCGCAGAATGGACATCTGGTATCCGTCACGCGCACGCCCTACGGTCTGATCGCTCGGCTGGAGAGCAACGACGTCAACACTCCACGGATCTCGACGGAAATTCGCCTCTTCGATCGTCACAAAAAAATTGAATTCGTCGAAGACCTCACCAAGAAAGAGGTCGACACCAAGGAAGGCGTCTATTTTGCTTTCCCGTTCGCGATGAACCATCCTCAATTTCAGTACGAAATTCAGAACGGAGTGGTTGATCCGGCGAAGGACATGTATCCCGGCGCGGGGCATGAATGGTTCTCGGTGCAGCACTGGGTTTCCGCACAACAAAATGGCCTCTCCGCCACCGTGATGCCGCTCGATGCGGCGCTGGTCACGCTGGGAGATATCAATCGCGGCCAGTGGCCAACCCAATTTGGCACGCGCACCGGAACCATCTTCTCTTACGTCATGAATAATTATTGGGACACGAATTATCGCGCCGGCCAGGGCGGACATTTCCGCTTCCGCTACATCATCACCAGCGCGCCTGCGACCGACGATGCTCAACTCAGTCGTCTCGGCTGGGAAGAAATGACGCCGCTGGAAAAAGATGAAATCACCACACAGGATAAAGCCCTCGACACACCGGGGCCGCTCGACGGCAAGCAGGATAGTTTCCTGCGCGCAGACGATCCCAACCTTGTGTTGACCGCTTGGAAGCCCGCGGAAGACGGTAGGGGCACCATCCTGCGCTTCCTCGATCTGGGCGGCGCACCCCGCACAATCACTGTCGAAGTACCGCTGCTGCAGTTGCAACAGGCCTGGCAAACAGATGCGGTCGAAAGAGATCAGTCGCAACTGACACTCTCTGGCGCGCATCAGTTTCAATTCACCGTTCATCCGCACGAAATTGTCACGGTGCGCTTGATCCCAAGTACGTCGACGGAGGCGTTCAGCCATCCATAAGTAGCCTCTCCGCGGCTGCGGATTATGATATCCAGATGGATCTAACTTTGACGGCTACTGTCCGCAAGCGCGCAGCCCTTGCATGCCTCGCAATGTTGTTCACAATTTCGCCATACCTCACGGCCCGCGCGCAGGACGATAAAGCCCCTGCAGACGCTGCACAGGCCGACAAGAGTAAATCCACTCCCCCTGCCGACAAATCCGCCGCTGACAAGCAGGCTCTCCCTCCGCTGCCGGCAGACGCACACGTCGCCCAGAGCATTCAGCTCGACGGCAAAACGCTCCACTACACCGTCACCGTTGGAAAATTCCCCGTGCGTGACACGGAGGGAAAAGTTACCGGCGACGTGGTCTACACCGCTTACACCGTCGATCAACCGGATCGCCCAGTCACTTTCGCGCTCAACGGCGGTCCTGGCGCATCATCGGTCTATCTCAATTTCGGCGCCATCGGTCCCAAGCATCTCAACTTCGCGAATGAAGGTGAAAGCCCATCTGAGCCGCCCACGCTCACAGACAATCCTGGAACCTGGCTTGGGTTCACTGACCTCGTCTTCATCGATCCCATCGGCACCGGCTACAGCCGTTCCCTGGTCCCGGAGGAACAGACCAAGAAGGATTTTTATTCCACCGAGCCCGACATCCACTATCTGTCGCGCGTGATCTACGATTGGCTGGCGAAAAACAATCGCATGACCTCGCGGAAATATATGGTCGGCGAAAGCTATGGCGGCTTCCGCGGTCCCCGCATCACGTATTATCTGCAGTCGCAACTTGGCGTCGGTATGAACGGAGTGGTGTTGGTTTCGCCATATCTGAATCCCACCATCGAAACTCATCAAAACCTCTCTCCCATTCCCTGGATGGTCACGTTGCCGCCGATCACCGCGGCACACCTGGAGCGCGAGGGCAAACTCACACCAGAAGCGATGGCCGACGTGATCGCCTATACCGAAGGGCTCTACGCTACCGCCTTGATTGAAGGTCGCTCCAATCCGGCCGCCAGCCAAGCCATGATCCAGCATGTGACAGAGCTGACCGGGCTCGATCCACAATTCGTTAAAAATTCCGGAGGCCGCCTGGAAACCGGCGCCTACCTGCGCGAGGCGTATCGCGAGCAAGGCAAGCTCGGCTCCGTCTACGATTCCAACGTCACCTCGTTCGATCCTTTTCCCTACGCGCCCGAACAGAACGCCAATGATCCAATCCTGGCCGCCATCATCGCGCCGACTACAGAGGCCATGGTGAATTTTGTAACCAACACTGTAGGGTGGAAAACCGATGCGCAGTACAACGCGCTCTCCTCCCAGGTGAACGAGTGGTGGCAAGGTGGAGATGCCCTGCGTGCCGGCTCTGTGACCCAACTACGTCAGGCCGTCGCCGCCGATCCCAAGCTCCGCGTGCTCATCGCGCACGGTTGGAACGATCTGTCATGCCCGTTCATGGGTTCCATCCTTGCGGTCGATCAAATGCCTGTCATGGGTGATCCCACCCGCGTCGCTGTAAAGGAGTATCCCGGTGGGCATATGTTTTATACCCGCCTTTCCAGCCGCATGGCACTGCAAAAAGACGTGATGGCAATGTATGCCCTCCATTAGGCTGTATCGCCCAAAAGCCTGGTGTCCCTCTCTCCTCTAAAATAGAGAGGTATGGACTTTCAGCTTGTCAGTGACTACCAGCCGCGCGGCGACCAGGAGCGCGCGATTGATGAGCTGGTTCGCGGCATTGTCGGCGGCGAAAAACATCAGGTGCTGCTCGGGGTCACCGGCTCCGGCAAAACTTTTACCGTCGCCAAGGTGATTGAGCAGCTCAATCGACCTGCGCTCATCCTCGCCCACAATAAAACTTTGGCCGCGCAGCTTTACCATGAATTCAAACAATTTTTTCCGCGGAACGCCGTCGAATATTTCGTCTCCTATTACGACTACTACCAGCCGGAAGCCTACATTCCTTCGAGCGATCTTTACATTGAGAAGGAAGCCACCGTCAACGAGCAGCTCGACCAGCTGCGCCTTTCCGCCACGCGCAGTCTGTTTGAGCGCCGCGATGTGATCATCGTCTCCTCCGTCAGCTGCATCTACGGCCTGGGTTCGCCGGAGGCTTACTACGGCATGTTGATGTTGCTGGAACGCGGCCAGAAAATTCGCCGTGAGGACATTACACGGCGGCTGGTTGAAATTTTGTACGAGCGCAACGATGTCGATTTCCGCCGCGGCACCTTCCGAGTACGCGGCGACGTGATTGAGGTCTTCCCAACCTACGACGAGAGCGCCTATCGCATCGAATTATTCGGCGATGAGATTGAATCTCTCTCGCAGATCGATCCCCTGTTCGGCACCGTCAAACAGAAGTATTCTCGCCTGCCTATTTATCCCAAGAGCCACTACGTGGTGCAGCCGGAGCGCAAGAACACTGCCATCGACGGCATCCTGGCCGAGCTTGCCGTGTGGGAAAAAGAGATTGAAAATCAGGGCCGCATGGTCGAGGCGCAGCGCATTCACCAGCGCACCCGATTCGATCTGGAAATGATCAAGTCGATGGGCTACTGCCATGGCATCGAAAATTATTCGCGTCATTTTTCCGGCCGTCTACCCGGCGAGCCGCCGCCGACACTGCTCGATTATTTTCCGCAGGATCATCTTCTCTTCATCGACGAGTCGCATGTCACCGTTCCGCAATTGCATGGCATGTGGCATGGCGATCGATCCCGCAAGCTAAGCCTGGTTGAATATGGTTACCGGCTGCCCTCCGCAATGGACAATCGCCCACTGCGATTTGAAGAGTTTGAAAGCCGCACCAATCAGGTCACCTACGTTTCCGCCACGCCCGGGCCCTACGAACTGACGCAATCCGGCGGCGTAGTGGTCGAACAGATTATTCGTCCTACGGGCCTGGTCGATCCGCAGGTTGAAGTTCGTCCGGTGCGCGGCCAGATCGACGACTTACTCGCTGAAATCCGCGAGCGCACCAAAAAAGGCGAGCGCGTCCTGGTCACGACACTGACCAAGCGCATGGCGGAGGATCTGGCCAGCTATTACACAGAAGTTGGAGTGCGCTGCCGCTACATGCACTCGGAAATTGAGACGCTCGAGCGCGTGCGCCTGCTGCGTGATTTGCGCAAAGGCGAATACGATGTGCTGATCGGCATCAACCTGCTGCGCGAAGGTCTTGATTTACCCGAGGTTTCGCTGGTCGCCATCCTCGATGCCGACAAAGAAGGTTTTCTGCGGTCTTCCGGCTCGCTGATCCAGACCATTGGCCGCGCTGCACGCCATATTCATGGCCGCGCCATTCTCTACGCCGATAAAATGACTGACTCGATGAAGCAGGCCATTGGTGAGACCGATCGTCGCCGCACCATCCAGACCGCCTATAACGAGGAGCACGGCATCACTCCCACGTCGATCCTTCGCCCTGTGGATATGACGCTCGCCGGAATTCTGAAGGCGGAATATTCCGACGTGACGGAAGAAGCAGAAACGATGCCGGAGAATTTCCAGACCCAGGAAGACCTGGACGCCTACATCACCAAGCTGGAAACCTCTATGCGCGAGGCGGCGCAGCGATTCGAATTTGAAAAAGCCGCCAAGCTGCGCGACACCATCCGCGAGCTCCGCAGCAAAGATTTTCTCTTCGACGCACCCAAAGACAGCGCCACTCCGACCGGGGATTCCGCTTCCAAGTAAGTCCGCTGCCCTATTGGCGCCCGCTCTGCGTGACTCGACCGGCTTCATCGTGTATGGTTTCGGAAGCGAAAAGAATCCATCTACTCGGCAGTACTCTCGAGCCGCGCTATCGATGACCCTGAACTCTTATCTTGTCCGCGGAACATTAGTCGGCGCGCTGGGCGGCCTGCTTTTCGGTTTTGACACCGCTGTCATCGCCGGCACCACCCACATGCTGACGCAGGCCTACGCGCTCAGCAGCGGCCAGCTTGGTTTCACCGTCTCCAGCGCATTGATCGGCACCGTCATCGGCGCCATGCTGGCCGGCATCCCCGGTCAGCGCATCGGCCGTCGAGATACTTTGCGCATTCTAGCCGTCGCGTACGTCGTCTCCGCGATCGGCTGCGCGCTTGCATGGAACTGGTATGCGCTGCTTTTCTTCCGCGTGATTGGCGGCCTTGGCATCGGCGGCAGCTCCGTGCTCGGGCCCATGTACATTGCGGAAATTGCCCCCGCAAAATGGCGCGGCCGCCTGGTCGGAACATTTCAGATCAACATCGTGCTGGGCGTTCTGTTGGCCTACATGTCGAATTTTTACATCGAGACATTCAATCTCGGTATGCAGCAGTGGCGCTGGCAGCTTGGAGTCGCAGCCGTTCCTGCCGCGCTGTTTCTGGTCATGCTGCTCACCATCGGCCGCAGCCCGCGCTGGCTGGTCATGCAGGCTCGCATTGAAGAAGCTCGCGAAGCGCTCAGACTCGCCAATACTCCCGACCTCGAAGCCGAGTTGCAGGAGATTGTCGCCTCGGTTCACCTCGAACGCCAGTCGAAAACGGAGCCCCTGCTTGGCGGCAAATACAGGCTGCCGATTTTTCTCGCCGTCAGCATTGCCATCTTCAATCAGTTGACCGGCATCAACGCCATCATTTATTACATGAACGACATTTTCGCGGCTGCCGGTTTCAACAGCCTCTCCGCCGGCAAACAGGCGGTCTATGTCGGCCTGGCCAACCTGGTTGCGACAGTTGCCGCCATTTCCGTGATCGACAAGCTGGGCCGAAAGACGCTGCTACTCATTGGCTCGGTCGGCATGGCGATCTGTCTGCTTTTGGTCGCGATCATTTTCCAGGTTCCAGGCCATCAGCACTATCTGCTACCGCTGCTGGTCCTCTATATCGTTGCCTTTGCCATCTCGCAGGGCGCCGTTATCTGGGTGTACCTGGCGGAAGTTTTCCCCACACGTGTGCGCGCGAAAGGACAGAGCCTCGGCACCTCCGCCAACTGGATCTCGAACGCCATCCTCTCCGGCGTCTTCCCCGTGATTGCCCTCCACCATGCCGCTGTTCCCTTTTACTTTTTCGCCGCCATGATGGTGCTGCAATTCTTCATGGTTCTCTTCATCTATCCAGAGACCAAGGGCCTTAGCCTGGAGCAGATGCAGCGCAAAATGGGCATTGATTGAGCCGATAGAATTCGTCTCGATTGCTTACAATCACTAGAGACCTATGTCCATCACTTTCGATCCGCGCCCGCCGCTGCTCCACCTGATTGCAACTCTTTCCTTTCGCCTGGGAGATTTCACGCTCTCCTCCGGTGCACACAGTGACTACTACATCGATTGCCGCACCACTACGCTGCATGCGGAAGGCGGCCGTCTCGCCGGCCTCGCTCTGTACGAATTGATCCGGCAACACAAATTGCATCCTGAAGCCGTGGGTGGACTCACCATGGGCGCCGATCCGTTGGTCTCGAATATCGCCTCTGCCAGTGCCTGTGCCCATGTGGAACATCCCGACGCGTCGCTCATTCATGGCTTTCTCGTTCGCAAATCGGAAAAAGCCCATGGCACCGGCCGCCGCATCGAGGGGTTCAATAAGCCCGGGGCGCGCGTCGTAATTGTCGACGACGTCTGCACCACCGGCGCCTCCACGATCCAGGCGATCGAGGCTGCTCATGATGCGAAATTCCAGGTGGTTGGGGTGCTGTGCCTGGTCGACCGGCAGGAGATGAATGGCGGTGCCGCTGTCGAAGCCGCCGCCCAGGGAGCGCCGTTTCTCTCCTTGTTTACGGCCAATGATGTGCGCGCTGCACATGTCGCGGGAAAATAATTCCGCGTCGCTGATCGCTGCTTCAGCATCCATCCAGGAGTGGGAGAATTCTTCATGGCACAAACAGAACAATGCACTCACCTCAATCAAATCCGCGATATCACTCCACGCACTCCGCAAGGCTGTGAGGA
>JAZKAG010000237.1:11968-27867 GCA_040389265.1 Acidobacteriota bacterium | reverse complement strand
TAGCGAGTAAAGTCGTCCACATTCTCGTTCTTCGGAAACTCACCAGCTTTTCGCGCCCTGAGGAGGCGAGCTTTAATGGCGGCCTCGTTTTGCAGTCGCATCCCTCGCATCAGGATCTTTGCAGGTTCTGTATCAATATCGCAGGAGATGGCTCCCGTGAGCGTAAAGCAACTTGGAGGATGCGCCTTTGAACCGAGGAACTCAACCGTGTTGTCAAATGCCGCAAGAACGAAGCTCCGAAAAGAAGGCTGTTCCAGCGCATTCACCATATATTGCGCGGGGACGTCAGCGTACCGTTTGGCAGCAAGCGCGAACAGAGCCTGCTTGTCGCCGAATGCTGCGTAAATGCTGGAAGGATGAATTCCCATCCTCTGAGACAAATCCGCCATGGAGGTCCCTTCATAGCCCCGCTCCCAGAAGAGATGCATCGCCACATCAAGGGCGTGATCTCTATCGAATTCGGCTGGTCTGCCAGCTTTGACTGGAGTCTTCATAAGCTTTCTTCAATTTTAGATTCAAAAATCCCGAATCCGATGCCGGCGGCGGCACATCTGTAACGATTGTTCTAGAATATCGATCGATCGTTACAGAATTCAGACGGCTAAGGCTGTCATCACAAAGAGGAGAGTATTATGGGCGCACTTGAAGGTAAGGTAGCCGTTGTTACCGGAGGTAATAGCGGAATCGGACTGGCGACGGCAAAGCGGTTCGTCGAAGAAGGCGCGTATGTCTTCATCACCGCGCGCCGGCAGGCGGACTTGGATAAGGCCGTATCCGTGATTGGCAGGAACGTCACGGCTATCGCGGGAGATCTTTCCAAGCTCGATGACATCGACCGTATCGCGGCGGCGATCAGGGCAAAAAAGGGTGTCGTCGACATTGTTGTATCCAATGCCGGTTTGACGGAACAAGGTTCGATCGACAGTCTCACGCCCGCGCACTTCGACAAAGTATTCAATCTCAATGCCAAGGCTCCCGTTTTCCTGGTGCAGAAGTTGTTGCCAATGATGACCCGCGCAGGCTCGATCATTCTCGTCAGCTCGGCAATGCACATCATGGGAATTCCTGGACATACTGCATACGCGGCGACCAAAGCTGCCTTGCGTTCTTACGCCCGCACTTGGGCTGCGGAGTTCAAGGATCGGGGCATCCGGGTGAACGCGCTCAGTCCCGGCGTGACTGACACTCCAATGCTCGACTCTCAGTCGGCAGGGATAGGGAAGCGCGAGTCTGTGGTGGACGCATATCTCAGCACGATCCCCATCGGTCGCCTCGCGGAAGCAGTAGAAATCGCGAATGCGGCTATCTTTCTTGGCTCCGACCAGAGTTCTTATGTGACGGGCGCGGATCTGATGGCAGACGGCGGCATTGGCCAGGTTTGAGGGATGCGCTCCAGTCGAGTTGGACGCCTCGAGCAGGAAGGCGTGCCATTCCATCTTGTGGGCGGACGGCCTGGAGGTCTCTTGGTTCAGAATCTCGCGAATAACTGTAGATTGTGTCGGAGAGGTACCTGATCCGCTCTTCCCTTGTCGCCTGAGAAGTCAGCTGTCTTTCATGAACAGGCGGCGCAAATGGGCACACGTAGTCGCAACTTCAATTCATATCAAATTCAAACGCGACCGCCAGGCCGCACACGGAGAAGACAAATGAAGGTTCTTGTTATCGGCGCAACGGGCCGGGTGGGAAATGAGGTAGTCAAGGCGCTTCTTCAGCGCGGAGCAGGCGTGCGTGCCTTCACACGCAAGCAGCCGAAACCGGGTTTGTTTCCGGATGCGGTAGAGATCGCTCTCGGCGATCTGGGTGATCCGGTATCAGTTGCGGAAGCAATGAAGGGCATTGACAAATTGTTCCTGCTTATCGGCAGAGAGGGTGTCCCCGCCGAGCTGACGCAGGCTGTTACCGCGTATGGGCTGGCAAAGAAGGCGGGGTTAAAACACGTGACGTTTGTCTCGGTTTACAAGGCCGATCAGTTTCTCGAAGTTCCCCACTTCGCGAACAAGAGTGCCGTCGAGGAAGCGATTCGCGCAGGCGGCATGCCTTACACGATTTTGCGTCCAGCATACTTCGCTCAAAATGAGCGCTCGTTCAAGTCTGAGTTAACGGGGCTTGGCGTGTACCCGGTTCCCGCAGGAAACCAAGGCCTGGCTGTGGTGGACGTTCGCGATCTTGCGGAGGCGTCCGCGATATCGCTGACGGAAGATGGCCACAATGGAAAAACCTTCGACTTGGTTTCGTCAGAAATGCTTACGGGGCCGGAGGCGGCAGCTACATGGTCGAGGCTGCTCGGTAAACAAATCGCCTACGTAGGACATGCAGATTTCGATGGCTTCGAAGCGCAGCTGCGGGAAAAAGGGAGTCCGAGTTGGCTCGCCTGGGATCTTCGGATCATGTTCCAGGGTTTCGTTGAGCGTGGATTCAGTAATACGGAGGTACAGACAGCGGAATTTGCTGCCCTGCTCGGGCACGAGCCGAGAACATACAGTAGTTTCGCTGAAGAATTGGCCACGGAGTGGGCTGCAGCCTAAACCGCAGTTCGGAATAGCGTGAGCGATGAAGAGGCACGCGAATGGTTTCCCTAGTGGGGGGAGTAGTGAAAGAATCGGGGCTTTTTGTTTCGCGTTAGGCTCGCGGAAAAAAGGGTCCAATGTAGCCCCCCCAGATTGGACGAATAGACAAAACATTTAGACGCAGGAGCAGTTCTCGTCCACCGCCAAAGAAATCTACTCTTCTGTACGGAATGCTACACATCTACCGAAGGGAGTCATTATGGGAAAGCTTGAGGGTAAGGTTGCAGTCATCACGGGAGGATCGAGCGGTATGGCGCTAGCAAGCGCCAAGCGCTTTGTTGAAGAAGGCGCCTATGTTTTTGTCACGGGTAGGAGGCAGGAGCAGCTCGATAAAGCCGTCAAGCAGATTGGCCGTAACGTGACCGGCGTGCGCGGTGACGCGGCCAATCTCGACGACCTCGACCGGTTGTTCGATATCGTCAAGAGGGAGAAGGGCAAGATCGACATCCTGTTCGCGAGCGCTGGCAGGGGCGAAGCCCTGCCACTGGGTGAGATCACCGAGCAGCACTTCGATGCGGCCTTCGGCCTGAATACCCGCGGAACGCTGTTTACGGTTCAGAAAGCGTTGCCGTTGTTCAACGACGGTGGATCGATCATCATGACAGGGTCCGTTGCTTCGGTGAAAGGCTTTCCTGGTTTCGGCGTGTATTCAGCGAGCAAAGCAGCATTGCGCTCGTTCGCACGCACCTGGCTCAACGAGCTGAAGGGCAGGAACATCCGTGTGAACGTACTGGGCCCCGGGCCGATCGCCACACCGATGCAGGAAGAAGTTCTCACCAAGGAAGCGAAGGACATGTTCGAGTCCCTGATCCCGCGAGGAACAATGGGTCAACCGAAGGAAATCGCGACGGTCGCGCTGTTTCTTGCTTCCGACGATTCCAGCTTCGTGAATGGGGTGGAGTTGAATGTCGACGGCGGCATGACGGCCATCTGAAATCCGCGGATCTCGGTGAGTGCAGAATCGCGAACGTACATGTTCAGCCATCATCGTTCTGGAAATGCGGTAAGGGCTGTTCTCGCGATTTAAGCTTTCGCTGTCCAGACGGCAGGACACGCAATGTGACTTACCCGGACGACTTCACCCCTGTGTTCGGATGAGCGGTAAGGCCGGACCCCGTCCGGCCTCCGCAACGTGCCTCGAAAAAAATAAGACTGTACGCCGGGTGTGTTCTTCAAATCGACCACCTGTTCGCGCGCATGCAGCGTCTTAATACATACGAAGCGAAGACGAATACCATGACGAGAATCGGATCAAATGTATTCCAGGGACTGCCACCGCCATTCATTTGCGAATAGAACGCGAGGAAAAGATTGATCACGAGACCGGCATATACCCATTCAGTGAATCGAGGCACATTGGGAATCAGAAGGCCCACGCCACCAAGGATGTGGGTTACGCCAATCAGAGGGATGATATAGAGCGGGTATCCAAGTTGCTGATTCGCGATCCTCCATTCGCTCGGATCGTGAATGAGATATAAGCTTCCGAAGTACACAAAGCTAAAGGCAGCAAGACCGGTCATTACCATTGCGGCTATTTGAGCGGCCTGACCTGCTCCCGCGGTTGTATCGATCGTGTGTTCAGTTTTCATATTCAAAAGCGATCCTCCGCTTGCGGTTGAGATGGTTCACGTCGTTCTGCAATTCGCCGGATACAGCCGTAGTTCCCAAGGAACTGCGGCTGATTCCGCTGGCCCCGGAACTACCTCTTGGCGGCATTCTGTGCGGCCCGAAACACATCGCGTGCGGACGTCGTACCCTCAACCTGCTCTGTACCCGAGACCCCCAGGTCCATCCATCCGGCGTTCACACTCTCAAACATTTCTTCGGCAGCCCCAGTGTGGCCCTTCGGAATGCCGAACTGCTGGAACGCTTCCGCCCACCCTGCACGAGGAACTGCAAAGGCTTTTACATCGAGTTTCAGGACTTCACCCAATTGCCGAGCCACTTCATCCGCGCTGACCATCGAACCCAGCTCGATCACGCGATGCCCCGACCACGCCGGCCCGGTCAGCAGCCTTGCCACCTCCCGGCCAATGTCATCGGACGCGACCATGGTCGATTTCCGGTTGGTCGGGTTGTAGAAGACCGGTAGCGTTCCGCCCTGGGCAGCCTGTAAGCCGAAAAGAAAGTTCTCGAAAAATCCGCCTGCGCGCACAAACGCCACCGCAGAAGGCAGGCTGCGAAAACCTTGTTCCAGCAGTGATAAGGCCGTGATCATCCCCGCCCCGCTGGTTCGATTCGCGCCCATCGAGGAGAGCGCAATCACCCGCCCCGGCGCTACCTTGGCCAGCGCCTCGACATAGTTCGCAATCACGCCCTTGGCTTCTCTGAAATCAGGCGAGGGCGCCCACACAGCCGGCAACATCACAAACGCGCCCGCAACACCTTGGAGCGCCGCCGCGATGGCTGTCGCATCGTTCCAGTCTCCATCCAGCAACTCCACGCCTTGCTCGGCCCACTTCGCCGCTTTCTCTCGATTGCGCACCAGGGCTCGCACCTGTTTGCCTTGCTTTAGCAGATGACGCGCTGTCGCGCCCCCAACGTTTCCGGTAATGCCCATGACTAAATACATGCTCGTTTCTCCTTTTGCCTAATATTGGGTTGCCCATCCAAATGAGCCACCTGAGGATTAGAGCCACGAAGTAACCATTGGTTACAAAAATATCGATGGTTTTTAACCGATGGTTATAAATAAACATACGGTCGCAGAAATCGTCAAAAGGAAGTAAGCTATTGGAAGTGACATCCACATCGCCAAGCCGACGCCTGGAGCGTAAGCAGAGATTGCGAGCTGAAATCCTCGCGGCTGCCAGCAAAATGTTTGCCGATCGCGGCTATGAAGCCGTGACCCTTCGCGAGATCGCCAAAGAGATTGGCTATACGCACGCCGTCATCTATCAGCATTTCCCCGACAAGTGGCACATCCTTGCCGAGCTGAGCCGCGAGACCATCGGGCTGATGATCCAGAACTTCGACGCCATTGCCGCAGAACATCGTCCACCGAAACAGCGTCTTTTTGCCACTTCACGCGGGTTGATTCAGTTCTGCACTGACCATCCACAGCAGTTTCGCAACGTCTTCTTCGGGCCGGAGAATCGCAACGGCGTCCGCGCTGGACAATATATCAACGACATTGGCGCGCCCTTGTTCCAGCGTTTCGTGCAGCTCTTTTTTGAAGTTGCCAAAGAGGAGGGATTACCCAATAAGAAAGACTTAGTGGTCGCTCACACCTGGTGGTTTACCATCTTCGGCCTCGCCACCCTCTTTGTCATCCAGGGAGTTGTGCCCGACTTGCCTGACCAGGCTCTCGTGGTCGAGCAAACGCTCGCCACGCTTTGGGCGGGTGTCCAGGCTGTTCCGCGCTTGCCGAAGAGCGCAATCACGAAGCCATCCGGCCGAGCCCGCGCCTCAAAGCGCTAACAGCGTCTCACTATGTAGCCGTCGTTGCAGGCGTTCCATGTTACAGAATGCGCGACGTAAGGTATATACACTGCCAATCTTCGACGTGGGTCGAAGCAATTCCTCGCCGTCCGCAGTCCCGCCCGCCGCTGCCAATCCGCCAAACCAATCTCAAATCTCGCCCCTCCTGCATTGATTGGCGATTGTCGAGACTATTTTGCTTGTTCCAGAATGCATCCCGGCGTGGAGCGCGCGATCTCCCACTCCTCCTCATTCATGTCAGGCGATACGTCGGCAAACAGTGGAGTGCTCAGGTAACGCTCGCCCGTATCCGGCAGCATGCACAGAATGGTCGCTCCCTTCGGCGCCTGCTTCGCCACCTCCAGCGCCCCGGCGAAGGTACCGCCAGACGTGATGCCGACAAAAATTCCTTCTTTCTTCGCCAGCTCCTTGCTGCAGCGCATCGCATCCGCGTTGCTGATTCGCAGAATCTGGCTGATCGCCTTCGATGCCACCGCATCGCCGGTCAACTTTGCCACAAAGTCAGGACTCCACCCCTGCATCGGATGCGGTTTCCAACTCGGATGTGAAACGGTTGCCGATCCGTCTGCGTTACGCTCCTGCTCGATCCCGCTCGAAAGCATCGGCGCATCTTCCGGCTCGCAGACCACAATCTTTGTCTCCGGCCGCTCTTTGGCCAGCACCCGCGCCACTCCCTTCAGCGTCCCCCCGGTGCCGAATCCCGTCACCCAGTAGTCCAGCCGCTCGTCCTTGAAATCCCGCAATATCTCCTGTGCCGTGGTGCGCGAGTGCATATCGGCATTCGCTTCGTTTTCAAATTGCCGCGTGTAATACCATCCGTGCTTCTCGGCCAGTTCCTCGGTTTTTTTCACCATCCCCACCGCACGCGCTGCCGCAGGAGTAATGATCACCTTAGCGCCCAGAAAACGCATCAGCTTCCGCCGCTCGATGCTGAAGGTCTCCGCCAGGGTCACCACCAGCGGATATCCCTTCGCCGCGCACACCATCGCCAGCCCAATCCCGGTGTTACCGCTCGTCGCTTCAATCACAGTCTGCCCCGGCTTCAGCTTTCCGGTGCGCTCTGCCTCCTCAATCACTCCGAGGGCCAGCCGGTCCTTCACCGACCCTAGTGGATTGAATGCCTCCACCTTCACATACAAATTCACGTCCTTGGGCGCCAGCCGGTTGATCCTTACCACCGGCGTGTTGCCAACAGTTTCCGTAATGTTCGCAAACTTGCTCATCCTCAACCCTCCGAATGCTGCAAATTATATAGCCGCCGATTGTGCCCCGGCATCCCACGGCACCCGTTCTCGATTCAGCATAGGATTTGACAAAATCTGGGCGCCTCAGATCTAGCCTCTGAGACCTGAGATGACTGCAACCCGTCGGGGAACCTTCGCCCAGGTTTTTAAGAGAACATTGGCCCGATTCCTCACCGGGTGCCCCATGCAAGCCGTTCTCCGTCTTGAATGGGATGGAAAAGAATAGTCGCCGCGCCCGCTCCAAATCCCCATCGACTATACCCCCACCATTCCGCCCAATCGACCCAACCCCGCCCCCCATTCTTTTCGGTCAATGAGCGCATTGGCGATTTGGCATCAACTGAAGTAAACCGCGTTTCTCGTTACTAAATCGGCTGACCTATCCGACCGACTGCCGCTTCTTAGTTCCTCCACAAACGGAATCATTCACAACTCATCATCTTCTTCTTGCAATCTTTCTCGCTCAAGTTGCTTCGCTGCACCAGCCCTCAAGCGCGACGCCCATGCCGACACACGCGGATTGGGGTCAGCTTCAAGCACCTGGATTTTGTTCAAGACGGATTCCGTATGCCCAGACAGCGGCCCAACCCATGAGCCGGCAAAAAGTTGGCCGGCAAAGATACTAAGCAAATCGTCGTCGTCAGGGAAAGCGATGATCAGTTGTCGCGCATGCTCCGCAAGCGGCGCGGACACACTAATGAGCTCAGCAACGATGATTCGCGCACGTTTTCCGTTTTGCTTCGCCCAATTCACCAATTCGTCTGTCGGGACCAGCTCTCCATACCAGTGCTGCAGACTTAACAAGAGCCTGAACGATTGGGATGATTTGAGCATCAGAACCTTCGCGACTTTCTTCCAAACGGTGACGGGAGCCTCACGGGTCGCCGCAGCCAAAGATTGAACGGCGGGATGAGAACTTAGATGAACATCATCATCCTCAATCAGGTATTTCAGAGCTAAATCCGCAAGCCTTATCGGATCAAGCCTGATGCCCCCATTCCCATTCCTCGCCGTGACCTTTGGGAAGAATAGCTAAAGCCTTCCAAAGGAGTTCTTCGTGGCTCATGGCCCACTCACTGCCCATATGCATCACTGCCGACGAGCCATCGGCTGAAGATTCCGATTTGTCCAGCATCTTTCTGACGATCGGAACCACATATTCGTCTGGAAGTGGCTTCAACCAAGCTCCGTATTTCAGAAATCCCCAGAGTTTGGGAGAAACTTCATCCATTAATCTAAGCAGCCGCGCGCCGCCACGAACAGTTGTTCCTGTTCGCCAAGATGCGACAAATGCTAGTGTCGGATTCGATGATGAAACCGCATCTAGAAGATCATCTCTTACCGAATCTGCCTTCCCCGAGAGGTACGAAGACAGCAGCATGGCGTTGATATTTCCGGGTGAAACATTCAGTATTTTCGGGAGAAGAGACTGAGTTGAGTCAATCTCTCCCAGGCGCTTCCCGAACACCCAAACGTTTTCAGCAGCAGGCGACGAAAGCCAGTTCCAAGCATCATCTGACAATCCTTCCGCAAAGGACTGCTCTGCAAGTTCTACCGATATCTGGTCTGCTTTATCGAATCCAGATCCTTTTGAGTCGTAATCGAACCATGTTCGACGTCCAAGCCAGCGACGGATTCTATCGAACAACGTATTAGGAGAGGCTTTCTGTTGAATTTTTGCAATCGCTTCGACCTGAAGTTCAGTCAGTTTTATTTCAGCATTTGAGGTGATTCGGTGAATGGATTCCAAGAACTTCAATCGCTCTGCATCCGTTTCTGGAGACATTCTCTCAAGAACCGATAGTGCATCGTCTACCTGCCCATCACGAACCAACGTGGAGATCACACCCAAAAGGTTTTCGCGAGCGATTTTTGCCGCTTCATCACTTCGATCCGCAATCTTCCACAGTTGGTTTATCGCGCATCTACGAGGCTCCCAAAGTTCACCCCATGTTTTCGCGCGCCACTCTTTCGGATAACTCCGTTTGGAGATCGAGTCAAAATCATTTCCCATCCTCGATTCATGGAATGACATGCAGGCGGCAGCACAATTCGCTGCAAGAATCCGTCCGTTCAGATCATCTCGCGATATCAACTCATCGACCAGCGCAAGCCGCTCTATGAGCGGAATAGGAGATCCGCTTAGGGATGCATGAAAAAAAGTCTCAACGATCCCTGTTGCATTGTTGGATATCCTTTCGTTTTCGGCGAGTGCAAGCCGAATTAGGATTCGAGCCGCCCGTAGGGATGTCTCGGGCCACCGCAGGAGCGACTCGATCGCCCACATGACTTCACGGCGGCCCGTCCGAAAATCCTTTAGCCGTTCCAATGGAGCATCTGGAATTAATCGTTCGAGGACCTCTAACGCTGCACGCGGCAGGGTAGATGCAAAGAAGCGGAAGACTTCAGAAAGAAATTCTTGGTCGAGATCTTCAAGAGTTTTGTAGAGCCCAGCTGGACCAAGAAGCGCTGTGACAGCTTCGATCACAGACCTATGTTGGTACATAGTAGCCAAGCGTCTCAATAACTGTCTTTTGGGGCCAGTTCCAGGAAGCTCCTCGACTATATTGATCAGTTTCGACCCTTTTTCATCCCACATCGCTGCTGCGGCAGAAATGGCAAGCAAATCTGGAGAAACATACAGAGAGAATCCGCGTTCGATCACAACACCCTGATCGCGTAATCTAGCGACATCTGTATCCATCTCAGCCATTGACAGACCGAGCACTTTGGCGAGCGCTTCGGCTTCAACACGGCGTTCATCGCGCCAGCCTACCTTAGCCAACAATGACAATGCCTGAAGCGTCTTATATGTCGACTCGCTGACGAACCGCTTAAGGAACTCCCGTATGCCATAAATCTTGGTGAGGTCAGTGAGTGAATAATCATTTCTTTGAAGCAGGATTCCAAAGATGAATATCGAGAGCTTTACGAAGCCGCCAGATAGCCGGACAGCAGCATCAACAATCTCCGAAGGGGCATCCGCGGTGTGTTCAATCAACACGGATCGGATATCGTCATCGGATAGAGGCAGAAGAACATAGACATTTGAAAGTCCGATTGGAGCCTGAAAGAGTACATCTGCGACACCAGCACATATCAGAACGATTCTTCCGCCTGCCATGTCTGCGTATGATTTCAACGCCTCTTGCCGCTCACTATCGCACTCATCCAAGACGATCACGGCTTGCGCACTCGCACTCGAAACCAGCGTTGCTAGCAACTGCTGCGCAGCCTCATCATCCGCATTGGCACAATAGAGAGATCGTTCCCGGAGACCAATCACGTTGAGTGCTTCAAGTAGGATTCTCGTCTTTCCAACACCAGCAGGCCCTTCAACGCGCAATACGTTATCACCAGTCGGATTCCGAATGAATGCTCTTATGCGTTCTATCACTTCCTTTCGTGAACCATCCGGCTTGTAGGGATTTCTAAGGTTGCGATTGGCGGATAGATTCTCAATGGTCACAAAGCTGGGGAGCAGCTTCCCCAACTCCGGCATGATGGCGACGCCCGGTACGCGCGAGACCCAACGCGCAATTTGGTCGCCGTAGATGATCTTGCATCGGCTAAATGCGACTCTTTTGGAGCGACACAATTCCTTGAGGGTCTTCTTGCGTTGTGTACGTGTGGGATCGACGTAATCGTGGCCGACGAAAAGAATGTAGAGGCCACCGGACCTTAAGTGCGAGATGACTCCAGGCTTCACGAACTCTTTTTTCAGATCCTTATCGGTCAACTTGCCTGATTTGTATTGAACAACTGAGTTCCCTGCTGGAAACAGCTCATGGATAATGCCTGTTGGCCATACGATGCGACCATCTACGCCACCGTCCGGATCGGTATCGCGCGTCGTGAGGTTTATATCGCTGAGCGGCACCTTGGCTAGATCAGCTTCAGCAACTATCAGTGCGTTCAATATTTTCCGAAACGCGTCGTGATTAAGCAGCGAAATATCTCTTCCCGTGATCAAATCAGGCATAGGGCTCCAACTCAATTCAGCTACGAACGTGTACAGAATCGCTTGGACGGCGAATCAGTTCAACGATGAGTATTCCTGCGGGTTCTACTCAAGTGATTCTAAGACTTGGTCTTGTGCATTCAAGTTTGCAGTTGCGCTGCGCTGTACAAATGTTGTTCGCGTCAGTCCCGGTAAGTCCGCTTGTCGTCACCCATCCGTGGAATTGGAGGTGGCCAGGCTGAGGAATGGACGGCGGCCTCCCTGTCGAGTACCTCCGTCACGATGCGAACATCGCGGAAGGTCGAGGATCGGCCTCAAACGGCGACTTCGCGGGCTCGGCTGCTATGTACGTCGGCCGACCTATCCGCTGACAACCCCTTCCTCGGCGACTGCATGCCACACAGTGTGTGCCAACTACTGTACGGCGCACACTGTGTACCAACCACTGTATGGCACCCAGCATGCGCCGCCACGCAGTGTCTTGAGATTTCTTCCCGCCCGTTGGCGCAGTGCCTCTACCCAGATTGTTACAATGGAAGTAAGGAACTCTCTCCCAGCGCCTGCCTCCAGGCCCCAGATTTCCCGGATCGGAAGGGTTTCCAATCGCTGGTTTTTCAGTTTTTTGCGTGAAATTCGCGCTGAAAGCGGAGAAATCTGGCCCTTCCGCCTTAAACCGTTGCAGCCAAACAGCTTGCCGCAAACCCCCTGCTGCATAATCCTTCAACTATTCCGTATAATCCTTCAACTTTTCTGTATATTCCTTCAACTTTCCAACATAATCCTTCAACAAATCGGCCCATTCCCGCCAAGAACCACGCAACGGCCCGCGCGACTACCCCCGAGCCCGCTCAATCGCTCGCACCACCGCCTTGGCTTTGTTGACGCTCTCCTCAAACTCTTTCTCCGGAACCGAATCCGCAACGATCCCGCTGCCTGCCTGGATATGCCCCTGGCGTCCCCGCATCAACAGGCTGCGGATGGCAATGCACGAATCGAAATTCCCCGAAAAATCCGCATAAAACACGCTGCCGCCATACACGCCTCTCCGCGCCGGCTCCAGCTCTTCAATAATCTCCATCGCCCGCACCTTCGGTGCACCCGTCAGCGTGCCTGCTGGAAAGCACGATCGAAACGCATCCACCGCCGACAGCTCATGCCGCAGCGTTCCCTCAAGAGCGCTCACCAAATGCATCACGTGCGAATAGCGCTCCACGAACATCAGATCCTTCACCTGCACGGTGCCGTATTCGCTCACCCGGCCAACATCGTTGCGCCCCAGGTCCACCAGCATAATGTGCTCGGCCGTTTCCTTCTCGTCGGCGCGCAACTCAGCTTCAATGCGGCGATCGTCCACTTCGTCCACCCCCCGCGGCCGCGTGCCGGCAATCGGACGATACTCCACCGTCCGACCATGCACCCGCACCAGCAGTTCCGGTGAGGAGCCCGCCAGGCTCGTGTCCCCCGGCCGCCGCAATCCCATCCGCAGAAAATACATGTACGGCGAAGGGTTCACAATGCGCAGCGCGCGATAGATAGAAAACGGATCGACCCCCGGCTCCACATCGAACCGCTGCGACAAGACCGCCTGAAAAATATCCCCCGCCGCAATGTAATCCTTGATGCGCTCCACCCCGGCCAGAAAATCCTTCTTGCGCGTGCGCGGCTTCAACTGCAGTTTTCCCGTCGCCGTGTGCCGCGTCTGTTTCGGCAATGGCTTGGCCAGCCGCCGCTCCAGATCGTGCAACCGACGCACCGCATTCGCATACGCCGTCTGCGGCTTGTGCCGCTGCAGGTCGGCAGTCGCGATCAGCAGAATCTCCTGCTTCACATGGTCGAATGCCAGCACCGTATCAAAAAACATCAGGCACGCTTCCGGCATCGCCAACTCGTCTTTGCCAGTCTCGGGCAGCTTTTCAATCAGGCGAACCGCATCGTAGGAGAAAAATCCCACGGCGCCCGCGGTAAACGGCGGCAGGCCGGGTAGCCTCGCCGGTGCGTGACCAGCCAAAGAATCGCGCAGCAGCTCGAAAATGTCTCCTTCGCTCGATTCCACGTCTGCCCCGGCGTACGTGGTGATCTGGTCGCCGTGGGCAATGATTTTCTTATAGGGGCGAATCCCCATAAACGTGTATCGTCCAACGTTTTCGCCGCCTTCCACTGACTCCAGAAGAAAGGCCTCGGGCTCCCCGTACGCGACCCGCAGAAAGGCCGAAACCGGCGTCTCCAGGTCCGCGGTCCAGGATTTGCAAATGGGCACCAGGTCATGGCTGCGTGCCAGACGCTGAAATTCAGACAAAGTCGGGGTAATGGCAGTGGAAGTCGACATAAATCAACGCCAATCGTACACGGTTCAGAGCTAGAAGCGTATCAGGATTTTTTAGATGCGCGCCAACCTGATCCGGAATCTACTCTGGCTTACATCATTGATAGCAGGATAGATTCCACATCCAGTCAATATTCGAAATCCAGAGAGAATTGAATTCTTCGAGGGTCTGCAACCTGAATCGGTCGTTCAAAATATGAAGCCTGACTGGCGCCCGATCCATAGATCGGGTTGACTAGGCTGACGTTCTGCTTGTTGAGCAGGTTGAACGATTCCGCCACGAGATCGAGATGGCCGCGCCAGCTAGGAACCATCTTAAGGATGCGTAGGTCAAAGTTTATATTGGGCGGCGTCTGCAGACTGTTGCGACCCAGCGCCAACGGGCGCGCGGCAAAGGGATAAATATGTTCCCGGTTGCTGTCCACCCCCGTCAGCGGGTTGGCGCGAAAACCGCTATCCACCCCCAGAATAGGAGCAAACTCCAATCCATAGATAGCTTGCAAAACCGGGTTGGACGTGCCGCCTTTCCCCAGGTCCTCCGGGTCGTCGAGGTCGGGTCCGAGCACCCAAAGTCCGCTGAGCACAAAGCGATGCCGCTGGTCTTCGAGCGAAAGCGCGCGCTCGACATTCATCGTGTAGGGATTTTCCGGCTGCTCCGTATCGTACGACGCGTTATCGATGGTTTTAGAGAAAGTGTAGCCGGCCATGAGCTCGAATTCCTCGGTAAACTGCCGATTCAGCGTCACAGTTAAGCCATTGTAGTTTGAACTGGCGTCGGTCTGGAACTGGTTGATGGCGTCATATGCCGGGATGAGGCGCTGCGAAGGAAAAATCGGCCGTCCGATCTGCTGCGCCGTGGGTGCCGGTATGCCCAGGCTTGGGGCATTCGCCAATGTCAGGATCACGGGACTGGGCAGATTCACATTGACGGTCCGGCCCATCTTGAAGCCGCCAACAAAACGGTATTCGGCGCTGACCGTCCATTGGCCTGGAAACTGCCGCTCGATGCCGAGCGATGCGGTCTCGCTGGCTGGATTGGCCAGGTTGCGCTGCGGCCGCCAGATGCTAGGCGCAATGCCAGGATGCGGCGACGTGAAGAATGATCCCGACTGATACAGAGATGCGGCGTCGGCACCTTCCGCAATCTGCTGGCTGGCGTTGATGCCGTCCAACTGCTCGATGCGGTTGACGGTGGAGAGCAAATAGCGGTCGACAAATCTTCCGAATCCTCCGCGAACGATCCAGTTTTTGTCTGGCGACCACGCAAAGCCAAATCGCGGGCTTAGATTGTCGGCGTCTTGCGGGAAAGAAGGCGGCAAGAGGTTGTATTCATACCGCAGCCCGTAGTCCACAGACAGGCTACGGAACGGTGTCCAGTGGTCCTGCATGTAAGCCGCGCTGGGAAGCTCGGAAAAGTTCGTATTGGGATCACCGAAGCTCTGACCGTAGAAGTTCGGTTGCCCAGCAGCGAGTGTAGCGATATCCGGAAATACATACAGCCCCCCAAATCCGTCCAGCACAGCGGCGCGGAGGGCGATATGGCTGATCACTACACCAGCCTGAAAAAGGTGTTTGCCAGATTGGCGCATCACGCTATCGCCAACCTCTACGTGCGTCTCGTAGCGGCGACTGTTTCCAAAATAAGGCGTGCCGAATTGAGCCAGCCCGGCAACCACCACCCCGGGCCCGCTTACAGATGTGGTGCGCATTGCGACCCGCCGCTGCGCCACTTCGAAGTTCACCTGATTCAGCAGTCGCGGAGAGATCGTGTCGCTCCACGAGCCATTCAAACTGTTGTCGTCGTAGAAAGCAGAACCCCGTGCGCTCAGATCCGTCAGGTCGTCCGCGTTGAAAGCGTCGTTTACCGAGCGATTGTTGGTCAGCGCATAACGCAGCATAAGGCTGCTTGCGGCCAGGGCCCGGTCCATCCGTCCAGAGAATTCCGTCTCCTGATTGGTTGTGGGGAAAAATCCTTGTTGCAGGCGGAAGCCGCGTAACGGTCCCACTCCATGCAATGCATTGTCGATTGCCACGGTAAGCTGAGGACTGAAGTCGCCAGCTTCTTCTCCCCGCGCCATCTCCTGCTCGGCGGCAACATAGTAGAAAAGCTTGTCTTTTTTCATGGGCCCTCCCGTCGAGAAGCCGGCACGAAGTAGGCTCTCGTCCGGCTTGCGCGGTACACGCTCCAGTGCGGGAGTTCCGTTCAACGCTCCGTTCTGAACAAAGAGAAACACGTCGCCGTGCTGTAGATTTGTCCCCGAACGTGTCTCCACATCGACCGACCCGCCTGCCGAGCCACCGTACTGGGCGGCATAGCCGTGATTCACTACCTGAAAATCGCTGATGGCTTCCGGCGACAA
>JAZKAG010000237.1:1975-11958 GCA_040389265.1 Acidobacteriota bacterium | reverse complement strand
TCTGTCCGGCTGAGTCCGGTATATGCATCGTTATCGTCGACGCCGTCAATGTAGAGAGCATTGCATGATGGTCGCAGTCCGCCGGCGCTGAATCCGCCTTCACCGGCTGCCCCAGGGGATTGCAAACCCAGCGCGGGGTTTGCCGTGCCAAGCGACGGTGCCAGCAACGTGAAACTGAGGTAATTCCGGCTGGGAATTGGAAGCTCCTCAACGCGATCACGATCAATATTGGTCACTGGAGACGACTGCGATGTATCCATTGCTTCTGCGCTGGACTGGACGCGGACCTCCTGCTTGCCATGCGCCGGCGAGAGTTCGGCATCGATGTGCGCGTCCCGTCCCACTGCGATCACGACGGAATCGTTGCGATAGGTCGCGAAGCCCGACGCGGAAATATCGATTCGATATGTCCCGCTTAACAGACCAGTAATCGCAAAGGTCCCAGCTGAACCGGTGAGGGTCGCGCGGACGATCGCCTTATCCGGGCTGGAGAGAGCGATCCGAGCTCCGACGATTGCGTTGCTTGCTGCGTCGGTGACCATGCCTGCAACACTACCCTGCGTAAGCCCGGTTTGCGCCTGTAGGTGAGAGATGAAAAGCACACAGAGAGATGCGGAAACAAAGATTGGCCGCAGGGGGATGAAAAAAGGACGACGATACACGGAACTCCTCTTCTGTGAATCTGGCGCTTTGTCAGAACAGCAGGCGCAGAAATGCCGGCCCATCGCTGTCGTTTCCAGCGTGAGTTCACAGGGAGGATCAGATTCGGAGTGCGACCAGAGGCGGACTTGCGGTTGAGGCCGGGCGGTCGTTCGCGCCCGTCGGCAACAAGGAAGCATTGTGCAAGCAGCAGACGCGCTGAAGCTTTGAAGCAGGAAGCGCGGGAGTATAGCGTAACAACTTTGCCACCACCCCGATCAGGCCCACTGCAATCAATGAAGCTGTGATGTTGAGCTCTGTATCGTTCGATGGCACAACATTCTTATCCCAATGGTCGAAGCACTCCGCAAGAGGAGTGAGAGTAACCATGACCAGGACAAAACCCGCCGCAACTTGGAAAATGCGCCGCGCCACTGATCCGAGAATAGCCCGGGCTGAGCGCTCGCTGCAACCGCGCAAAAGGCAACACGACATGTTTCCGCAGCGATTGCCACGACAAGGCGCTGAGCGCGCTAGGGTTCAACGGCGCGGCAGAGAAATCCAATCGAACAAACTTATTCTTTTTGTGGCGCTTATCTTTGGTAGAGATTGGAGTACAGCTTCTTGGTCACGCCGTAGCAATCGCACGACGCCGCTTCCAGCTCTCCGCGATTTACGATATGCAGGCAGCCGCGCTTGTATTCAATCAATCCCGCTCGTTGCAGGGTGCCGGCCACCATGGTGACAGTCGTTCGCTGCGCGCCCAGCATCTGCGCCAGAAATTCCTGCGTCAGATCGATCCGGTCCGACTGAATGCGGTCATCCACCATCAACAACCATCGTGCCAGCCGTTCTTCCGCATTGTGCAGACGATTGCAGGTGGCCAGCTGACTTAAGCCCAGCGTTTGTTCCTGGACAAATTCCAGAATGCGCGCGCGAATTTCCTCTGAACTCTTAAACAGTTGCAACAATCTTGGAAAAGGTATCTTAAGCGCCGACGCTGATAACTGGATGAAACACTCCGTGGGAGCGACAGCCGGACCCAGCAGGTGCATCGAACCTACCAGCCCCTCGCGACCCACGATTCCCACTTCGGCCGTTTCTCCGTCGGATGTGGAACCGACAATTGAAGCCAGTCCTGAAGTGATGAAGTATGCATCTGCCGGAACGCTGCTGGCGGTATAAAGGACCGATCGCAATGGGAGTGTGACCGGAGTGCATTGAGAAAGAATAAGTTCGCGGCTCTCAACGGAGAGTGAAGCCAATAGGAGGTTTTCCATTACGGTAAACATGACAAGCCCTTCGTCAGCTCGCAAAGGACTGCCAAATCCGGCAGAAAATTACGTTTCTGATCGCGTAACTCGGGCAGTTTTTCGTCTGCTCTCAGGACGAATATACGCTGGAAAATGAACAAGTTATGTCGTCTATCGTACAGATACAGTGGAAAAATATGAGAATTCGATTTCTTCCGAAAATTCCCTAGCAGTGCCCCGCATAACTCCAAGTCGCTTCAACGAGAAACTGTCGGATAGGCGACATTTCCCAACACCTGAGCATCTACTTCTGGCGTAGAGAAATTTTCA
Source organism: Acidobacteriota bacterium (assembly GCA_040389265.1). Classification (GTDB taxonomy): domain Bacteria; phylum Acidobacteriota; class Terriglobia; order Terriglobales; family Acidobacteriaceae; genus JAKAAZ01. The sequence goes on along the minus strand of JAZKAG010000237.1, from coordinate 9,736 downwards.
CCACTGGTCTGCGGGGCGAAAGCTCCTATATTGGCGCTTACCGCAACGTTTTGCGTCCTCTCCAGCATCTGGGGGGGAGGGGTCTGTGAAAGAAGAAGCCATTATCATCGCGGACCTGGAGTCTAGATTGGCGGATGTCAGCGAGGCGCTGCATCGCGCTGAGGAGCGCGCAATTCCTGGACTGCTGGCGCTGGAATTGATGCACGAGATCCGAAACCCCCTGGAAGCCGCGGGAAATCTTGTTTTCCTGGCGCTGGAAGAAGCAATTGAGTGTGAGCCGGTTCGCGTGTACTTATTGCGGATCGAGGAGCAATTGGCCACGCTGAATCACATTGCAAGCCAGACGCTGGGATTTGCACGGACATCCAAGTCCGCGCAAATGGTTCGACTGGCCACCGTGGCGGAAGCGGCGCTGCGCATTCATCAATCCACGATGAAGGCCAAAAAGATACGCTTGGTCAAAGATTTTCCGCAGGAAGTGGTGGCGCACATCTACACCACGGAGATGCTGCAGGTGCTGTCAAACCTGATTATGAATTCAATCGACGCATTGCCCAGCGATGGAACGCTGCGGATGCGGGTAAGAAAAAGTAACCGCGGGGCACACATTCTGGTGGCGGATAATGGCCATGGAATTCCGACGGAGCATATCCAACGAATTTTTGAACCTTTCTTCACCACCAAAAAAGTGGGCAATGGATTAGGGCTCGCCTTATCGAAGAGAATCGTGGAGCACAACCGCGGCACCATCTCGCTGCGGAGCTGTGTACGACCGGGTAGAAGCGGCACCATCTTTAAAATTTCTCTGCCTGTTCAGGGCTGAGAAAAGTTTGCCGAGGCAGTAACGTTGCCGTGAATGGCTGCCTTGGCAACAATTTCCCTTCCACCGCACGTCGGTGCAAAATCCCACTCCATTGACTGCCAGGAAATTTCTTGTTTCCTGGGCTGCAGTCTGCTTTACTGCCAGCAACATGGACAATGCAGAGGAATATCTTACTCGCTGGGAAGCGGCCGGCTTGCTGGATGCAACTACCGTGGCGTCCATCCGGGGGTACGAAAGCGCGCATGCGAAACCGCGCGGCCATCAATGGCAGGTTTTACTGGCGCTCATCCTGGGTGGAATCCTGTTGGGCGCGGGAGTGCTCCTATTTGTCGCAGCGCACTGGGATATGGTTTCTCCTGGCATGCGGCTGACGATGGTGCTGGCTATGCTTGTCTTTTTCCACGGATGTGGATGGCTGGCGCGAGATAAATTTGCAGGACTGGCGACGGCGATGCACGCGGTGGGAACGGTGTCGGCGGGCGCGGCGATTGCGCTGGTGGGACAAATTTTCAACATGCAGGAACACTGGCCAGCCGCAATTCTGCTATGGGCGCTATGCGCGGCGGCGGGATGGATTCTGCTGCGCGATCAGTTTCAGGAGACGCTGACGCTGCTGCTGGTGCCGGCGTGGGTCGTTTCGGAATGGACCTATCGAACCAGCCCGTACAGCCACTCTGAAATTTTCATTTTCCGGATGCTGGCGGTGATTGGGGCGGTGTATGTGTCCGCTTACCTCTTCTCGCGCAAGCGCATTGTGTTTGGAGTGTTGTTCGCCGGGGGCGCGGTGATGTTGCCGATCTCGATCGGCGTGCTTACCTCCGAGGGGTGGCGACCGGAATATGGCGCGATCGCTTCAGTTCCCTTCGCCTACAAATTTGTGGCAATGACGGTTATGCTGCTGGCGATCCTGTTTGGAGCGTGGATGGATCGCCGCAGTCTTGTGCCCAGCTTGATTACAACCTTTCTCGCGTTCGTGCTGCCGTGGACACAGAGAGTGACGCCGATATATGGAATTGGACGCAACTTGGTGCACTCGGAAACTGGACTGGTGGCTTATCCGCTGGTGGCCGCGGCTGCAGTGACGTTTGTGTGGTGGGGAGTGCGCATGCCGGCAAAGGCGCTGGTGAATTTTGGCATGGTGGCATTTGCGATGACGGTGGCCTGGTTTTATTTCTCCAATGTGATGGATAAGCTGGGGCGCTCGCTGGGTCTGGTCGTGCTGGGGATTTTGTTTCTGGCGGGTGGCTGGGTACTGGAAAAGACGCGAAGAAAACTGGTGCGCGGCATGGATGGAGGCGCGGCATGAAAAACAAACAGGCCGCGTGGCTGCTGCTCGCGATCCAACTGGTGCTGGTGTTGAGTGTGGCCGGCAAATACCTCTATGAGCGCAAGGTATGTCCGCGGGTGTGGGTGAGGGCGGGGGAGTACGATCCGAACCTGCCCTTGCGCGGGCGATATTTGGGACTGCAGCTGGCAGTGAATGCATGTTCTTTGGCGCGCGCTAAGGCGCAGTATTACGCCGGCGTTACATACGCCGGTGGACGTTCGTCCAGCTCCTGGACGTGGAATGTGGTCCTGGCGGCGCAGGATGGACACTTGGTCCCACGCATCGTCGATCCGCGGCGCGAGTCGGAGGGAGTGGAGCGATTGACGCTGCGGGAGAATCAGCCGTGCGGTAGCGCGACCATTTCGCAGGTAACGGATTTCTTTATTCCCGATACGGCGAAGGGGCTCTTTCCGCTGGAGAAGGGACAAGTCATGTGGGTGGAAGTCACGGTGCCGCCCAATGGACCTCCTCGTCCGATTCAACTGGCGATTTCGAGTGCTGCGGGATGGAAACCATTAAAAATGGAATGAAGGAACAAAGCAGAGTCAGCAAGCGAATGTGTTTGTGTGGGGGGTCGTCGGGAATTGTGATGAAATGAGCGGTATGAAATTTTGTTTCCGCCAGATACTTTTCTGTGGCTGCGTGCTGCTATTGCAAACGGGATTGGCGCAACAGGTCAGCTTCCATATCACTCCGCTGCGACCGGTGCCGGAGTTGCGTGCCGACGCGCTGCAGGCGCGGCCGCCGCAGGAATCGGCGAACTTCCGCAAGCCCGACTTGGTGGAGCTGACCACACTCGATCCCACCATCAAACTCGACATTCGTTATGCGACCACGAACAATTTTCTGCAGACCCCGGTGTACACGCAGGCGCGGGCGTTTCTGCAGCGGCCGGCGGCGGAGGCGCTGGTGCGCGCCAATCGCGAGCTAAAGCCGTACGGATATGGCCTCATCATCCACGACGGCTATCGACCGTGGTATGTGACCAGGATTTTTTGGGATGCCACGCCGGCTGATAAGAGGATTTTTGTCGCCAATCCGGCGAAGGGTTCCGTCCACAATCGCGGATGTGCCGTCGATCTGTCGCTATACGACTTGAAGACCAGTGAAGAAGTGAAGATGCCCAGCGGCTACGATGAGATGACCAAGCGCGCCTATGCCGACTATCCCGGCGGCACTGCGGGTGAGCGGGCACGGCGAGCGCTGCTGCGCCGCGTGATGGAGAAGCACGGTTTCACGGTGAACCCGACCGAGTGGTGGCACTTCGACTACAAGGATTGGAAACTGTACCCGATCCTGAATGTGAAGTTTGAAGACCTGGGGAAATAGTCGCCCATCCTTCGAAAATTGCGCGACCAATCCTGCCGAGACACATCCAACGTGCACGGAGAGCTTGAAGCGCGGGCTCGAATTCATCGAAATTCCAAGGAGAACTGCTGTGAGCGAAATGAACGCAGAACAGGCGCACTTGTTTGTCCACAATCTGCTGCTGGCCACACTGAAGAATGAAAGCCACACCACGCGGGCAGTGCTCAGCGCTGTTCCCAAGGACCATCTGGATTACCGGCCTGATTCCTGCGCAAAAACAGCGAATGAGCTGCTGCGGCACATCGCCAGCGCCGACAACTTCTTTCTGAAATCCGTGGTGGACGGCGCGTTTGTGTCGGGCAGCGTGAAGATTCCGGAAGATGTGAAGACGCCAGAAGAGGTGGCGGAGTGGTACGGGCAGGAATACGCGAAGAATTTTGAAGCGGTCAGTCAAATGTCAGGAGATCAGTTGATCCGGATGGTAGATTTCCGCGGCGTCTTCCAACGACCTGCATACGCGTTTCTGCACGGAGGCTTGCTGCACGTAGTACATCATCGCGGCCAGTTGTCCACGTACCTGCGCCCGATGGGCGGCAAAGTCCCGGCGATTTACGGCGAAAGTTACGATTCCGCCGAAGCGAAAAAAGCAGCGCAGGCTGTGGCTTGAATTGTGGTTGCGAGGGAACGGCGGATGCCTGTTTCCCTCGCGGTTGTACGTCCCGTGTAGAGCGGCTAATACGACAGCACGCAACCACCTGCGTTGTTGTTGAACGCATTACTCCAAAGCGACTGCACCGGGTAGGAGCCACTGGAGAAGGACACGTCTGCCGAGGCGCCTTGACCGCTGGAGATCCAGGCACATTTGTCGCCATTCTCGGCGCCGCCTGAATCCAGCCAGCCACCATTGGGGAACTGGTCGGTGATTGTCTCAGCCGCCTCGTGACCTTCGACAATCGTGATGCCAGCGTTTGGCCCCAAGCCATTGAAGTTGGCGCCGCAACTTGCACCCGCATCCGTGATGTAGGGCAGGTTGGTGTACGCGATATCGCCGGCCGTCGAAGTGCTGGTGGCGCTGTGATAGGCGCAATATTGCGATCCAAAGCCGGTGGAGCTGTTCCCGGTGGCAGTCGCAATCACGTATTGCGCACTCACGTTACTGGAGGCAGTCGTGTTGCCGAAGTGGGAGGCAGCATTCACCGCCTCAGCAGCGAGTTGAGACTGGCGCGGATGCGAGGGCGCGGCGCTGCCGTTGTCGTACCAATAGGAAATGTACTCCCCTGCTTTATTGCCCGCCGGGGTGCCCTTGCCGCTGCAGAAGTAGGTGCCCGAGGCGACTGCCTGACAATACTGGGTGACGGAATTAAGCCACGGGCTACCGCTGGCCGCGGAGAGGAAGTTCTGAAGAAGCGTGGCCTCGCCGCTGGGATCATTGTTGGTCCATTGCGATCCCCAGAAGACCAGGTAAATTCGAGGAGCCGTCTCTACGCCGATCGCACCCAGCACCCCATCGCTGGTGCCGCCATGGTAGTAGAGGTTCTTGCTGGTAGAGCCGCCTCCCGGACGCGCGTGCCCTGCGGCTTCTCGTGCCTGCTTTGTAGCTTCAACCGTGGGATGGATGATGACCGGAGGCATTCCTTGCTCCAGGTAGCGAACTCCGCCGGCGTTCCCCTTGTTGTTGTGTGTAGCCAGAGAGGCGCTTTGCGCCCAGGTGACACATGTGGCGCACAGCAGGGCGGTGAGAGCCGGTACGAAATGTGACTTCATGGACTGCCTCCGAAAAGGTTGGTGAGACGGGACTCTGGGCGAAGGCAGCCTAACATGCGTGGCTGCGATCGTTATTGTCGTCGTTGCCCACGTGAAAAAGCTGGCAACGGGGAGCTCAATTGTGAGGGGATCGTACTAACTGCCGATGACGATCGTCAACGAAATTTGCAGAGGGGCTGACGGTATGAAAACAACATTTGGTAAGGGAGGAAACAAGTCGGTTCAGACGACAGAAATTGTATGAAGAGGTTCCGCACAAGTCCTCTCAATGCCATAAAAGGCCGGCTTTACTGGGTAATAGTGACGCTGATGGCCAGGCTCTGACCGTTGCCGGAGGTGGTGGTGGCCACGACCATGACATTCGAGGTGCCGACGGGCGTTGTCCAGGGAGTACCGGTATTGCAGCCTATCATTCCAGCCGCTAGTGTTCCCGTGAATGCCAGCAGCAGGCAGAGTTGCAGCCAGCGAGGCAGCCTGGGCGCACGCTTCCGCTTCTCTCCCATGGCCACGCCCGCCATGCCGGCCGGTACCAGGAAGACCATCGCAGGCAGCAGCGGGTTGAGCGGAGCCGGAGTCTTCGACCGCGCCAGTTGCGCCTGCTTCACATTGGTCGCGACGGTCAAGCCTACATGGGCCGATTGGTTGTTGCCGGTGAGAGTGACTGAGTTCTGGGAGAAGGTACAGGTCGCAAACGAGGGTAGGCTTCCGCAACTGAGTCGAAGTGCGCCGGAGAAGCCACCCGCCGGGGTAAGCGTCAATGTAGTGGAGCCGCTTTGGCCGCGCAGAATTGTCATGGAGGGGGGATTGGCCGTCATGCTGTAGCTGGGCACGGACGTTCCCCCCGCTATCGTGGTGACGATGGCGGCGGCAGAAGTGCTGCCCGCATAATTAGTTGAGCCCGCATAGGCGGCGGTGATGGTATTAACTCCCATCGGCAGGGTGGTAGTGGTCAGGGCCGCTACCCCCTGCGCATTCAGCGCGCCCGCGCCGATCGATGTTGCTCCAATATAGAAAGTAACCGAGCCGCTGCTCACGGGCATGGCGCCGGTGAGGACGGTGGCGGCGAGGGTCAGGCTTTGCCCGGCGATGATGGTACTGGCGGATGCGGTTAGCGAGGTGACGGTTGCGGCGGGATGTACAGTCGCCGCGCCCACGGTCACAATCTCAGCCGAGGAGGTGCTGCCCGCGTAGTCCGCCGTCGCGGCGTAGGTGGCGGTGATGGCGTTGCTTCCCACCGGCAGAGTGGTAATCGTCAGCCTCGCCATACCCTGCGCATTCAGCGTGCCTGCGCCAATGGAAGTTGCCCCGCTGTAGAAGGTCACCATGCCGCTGCTCACCGGCGCGGCGCCCGCCAGGACGGTGGCGACCAAGGTCAGACCTTGACCCGCAGTGATGGCGCTGGAGGAGGTTGTCAGCGAGGTGGTGGTTGCGGCGGGAAGCACCGCCGTTGCGGCCACAGTCACGACCTGGGGCGACGAAGTGCTGCCGGCGTAGTCGGTTGTCGCGGCGTAGGTTGCTGTGATGGAGTTGCTTCCCACCGGTAAGGTAGCGGTTGTCAGGATTGCCACACCCTGCGCATCCAGCGCACTCGCCCCAATCGAACTTGCTCCGCAGTAGAAAATGACCATACCGCTGCTCACCGGGGTCGTGGCTGTGGTCACGGTCGCCATCAATGTCAGATCCTCACCTGCGGAGATGGCGCTGGAAGAAGGGCTGAGGGCTACGGCCGTCGCTGCCGTGGTCACGGTAAGGACTCCGTTGACGTAGCTTGTGGTGTAGCTGGCCAGGTTAGTTCCCTCTACTGTTGGCGTGATCGGATAGGTCCCAGGTGGACTGGTCCCGGTGGCCGGCGTCGTTCCGGATACGGTGAAGCTATCGCCATTCACATTTCCTGTGTAGGTTCCGGTGAATGCCGGCGTGGCCGCGCCGTAGCTCCTCGACGCATTGGTCGCGGTCACTGTCAGAGGCGCGGGATTGACCAGGATCGTGTCCGACACCGGTGTGGCCGGAGAATAGCTCGCGTCTCCAGGCTGTCTGGCCGTCACCGTCACCGTTCCCGCACTGGTGAAGCTCACTACGGATCCGCTTAGAATCGCCGGGCCGGCCACCGTATAGCTGACGGTAAGTCCGGAGCTTGCGGTGGCCGCGAGCGTCATGGGACCGGCGCCGTAGATCATCGGCGTTTGTGGCTGCGGAAAGCTGATCGTCTGCGTGCCCTGTGGAGTGATGGTATTGCTTTGCGATGAGGCTGCCCCGATGCCGGCCGAGTTGCTGGCGGTCACGGTGAAGGAATAGGCGGTTCCATTGGTCAAACCAGTGACGATGCACGGCGAGGACGCGCAGGTTCCGGTGATTCCGCCGGGGTTGGAGGTCACGGTGTAGCTGGTGATCGTTGCCCCGCCGGTCGAGGACGGTGGCGTAAAGCTGACCGTTGCCTGCCCATTGGACGCTGTCGCCAAGCCGATCATCGAGGTTCCCGGGGCTACAGCTGCAATGCTGAACGATTGGCTCACCTGCGGGGCCGCCGCATAAGTTGTGT
>JAZKAG010000237.1:1154-1965 GCA_040389265.1 Acidobacteriota bacterium | reverse complement strand
GGCAACGGTCGTCAGCGTCCCCGCGGGTGTGATGGTGCAAACCCCCGTCGTCGACGAAGAGAAGGTCACGGACAGGTCGGAGCTGGCTGTCGCCACCAGGGTCGGAGAGGTGCCAAAATTCTGTGTTCCCGGATTGTTGAACGTGACCGCCTGGCTGGCCATGGGCGTCACGCTATTAGAGTTCGACGAAGCTGCGCCGGTGCCGGCCGAGTTGCTGGCAGTCACGGTGAAGGAATAGGCTGTTCCGTTTGTTAAGCCGAGAACGATGCAAGGCGAAAACGCACAGATTCCGATGATGCCGCCAGGATTGGAGCGCCACCGTCAGAAGAAGGTGGAGTGAAACTGACCGTTGCCTGCGCATTGGACGCCGTTGCCGAGCCGATCGTCGGGGCTCCGGGGGCTACGGGGTTCGCGGAGCCGGTGGCCGAAGCGCTGAGGGCGATCGTCTGGGTGGTGCTGGGGCTGGCGTTGAGGTTGTTGTCGGCAATGGCCAGAGAACCGGTGATGGACGCACCGGCGGCTGTGGGACTGAAATTTATCTGATAGGTACAGAAAGCGCCGGGCGCCAGCGTTATGGCGGAGGACGACGCATCCAGCTGAGGACAGGTGGAGCCGTTGTTGAGCACAAAATTATGATTGGAAAGGCTCGGATTCAGACCCGTCGCGGGGACTGCAAAGCGTAGTTCGGCATTGCCATCGTTCGCTACCGTGATGGTCTTCGGGCTGTCGCTGCTGGTCGAGCCCGCGGCGGTGGTGGCAAAGCTGAGCGACGGCGCGGTGGCATAGGGCAACTCCTTTACCGCCTTGTTGT
>JAZKAG010000237.1:0-1144 GCA_040389265.1 Acidobacteriota bacterium | reverse complement strand
GCCATTGGGATGGGAGAAGCCTCTGCCCAGGGTCACAATGACAGGCGATGCGGGAAGGGTACCGTTGACGGCTAGCATCTCCTCTACCGCGTTGTCATATGCGTCGGCGATGAAGACGTTGCCGAGCGGGTCTACCGCTAGGCCGAGCGGGACCATGAAGCCGCCAGTCCATGTGCGAATGGTGGGCGAGGCGGGAATCGTGCCATTGACGGCGACGATTTCTTTTAACGCCTGGTTACCCCAATCACCGACGAACACGTCGCCACTGCTATCGACCGCTACAGCCAGGGGATTGATGAAGCCGCTGCCCAGTCTGCGCAGGGTCGGGGAAGCCGGGATGGTGCCGTTGACGGCGACGATCTCCGTAACATTCATATCCGCGTTTCCGGCAACAAAGACGTTGCCGCTGGCGTCTACTGCAACGCCAAAGGGATAGTTAAACCCGCTGCCCAGGGTCCGGATCACGGGCGTGACCGGGATGCTGCCGTTGACGGCGAGGATTTCCTTAATCGCATTGTTATTGGTGTCGGCAACAAAGACATTCCCGCTGCCGTCCACTGCCAGACCATCCATTGGGCTGAAGCCGCTGCCCAGGCTGCGGATGACAGGCGTAGCCGGAATGCTGCCGTTGACCGCCATGATCTGCTTCACCTGGCCGTTGCCGGCGTCGGCGACGAAGAGATTGCCGCTGCCGTCCACGGCCACTGCGGCGGGACCTAAAAAGCCGCTGCCCAGGGCGACGGAGGTGTTATTGCCCGGGAAGATGACCTGTGGCCCGGTTGCGAAACCTCTCACATAGCCAGTGGCCATGGGCAAGCCATTCGATCCCATTAATTGGACGGCGCCCACCCGTTGTCCGAAGTGGGTGGGCGTGAAAGTGGCGTCCACGGTACAGGTGTCGCCGGCGTAATAGGTATGGCCGGTGACGCATACAGTGGAGGGCTGCGAGGCGGCTGCCTGAAAGTCCAAATTAGGCGCACCCATGGTGAGGACCACGAAGGGCGTGTAGAAGAGTGTTCCGCTGGTGTCGAAGTTGAAAGTCAGAGTTTGCTGCGTGCTGGCGGCTCCGACAGCGAAGGTACCGAAATTGGCCGGCCCGATTTCCATTACGGCGTTGTCGCTGTATTCAGCGATGAACACGTTT
>JAZKAG010000236.1:32989-33880 GCA_040389265.1 Acidobacteriota bacterium | reverse complement strand
AACCGGCGCAGAATCAGCGCGTCATTGTTCTGCTAAGCGAAACCCGAGACAGCGGCAGCGTGACGCCAACCAAGGAAGTCATTCGCAAGATTGGCCAGAGCGACGTGGTTGTGTACAGTCTTGCGTTCAGCCCCGGACGCGAAGATGCGCTTCAATTTTCTCCGCCAGAGGGGAGCGGCTTTCAACTGCTACCGGCGTTGAAGATGGCCATTGCGGCGCTGAAAAAGAATACTGCGGCTGCGATTCCGCACATGACCGGGGGGCAATATCTTCGTTTCAACAGTGGAAAGCAGTTGGATCGGCAGATAGCCATGCTGGCCAACCAGGTCCATAATCGCTACATGCTCACCTTCCAACCTTCTGATTTGACACCGGGTTTGCACGTACTGGATGTGAAGCTGAGGCAACCCCTAGAGGTGAAAGTATTGGCCCGAGCCAGCTACTGGGCGACTTCGCCGACCGATGTGGAGACTGCACCTGAGTCCAGATGAAATTGTCTCGGTACTTTTCCGAAATCCGAGCATCTGAGGTATGCGGGCTAAAAGAGCAGATCGAGTCTTGGTCGTCCGGAGCCGACGGCGTTGGAAGCGGATTTCTCCTGATTAGAAAAGCTGGCTGACACCGGGACCTGTAACGGATCTGTGCAGCATTTGTACGAGGCGGTCGACCCATGCACTTTACGGTTCAGTTTTTTCTCGCATACAGCTATTGGATCCTGTTCGTCTGGGTCCTGGCCGAGCAACTGGGAGTTCCTCTCCCCAGCACACCCATCATCCTGACGGCAGGGGCGTTCACGGCGACCCATCACCTGGGCATTGGCCTGATCATCGCTGCAGTGATGTTGGGCTGCGCCTTCGCAGACTCGATCTGGTTTCGGCTGGGAGGAAGATT
>JAZKAG010000236.1:18209-32979 GCA_040389265.1 Acidobacteriota bacterium | reverse complement strand
GACGCGCTGGATATGTAAGTTCTCATTGGAGGCGGCGTCCTGCGTTCGCAAGACAGAAGACATTCTTACGCGACACGGCCCGGTTGCTTTGCTGTTCTCAAAGTTCATCCCCGGACTGAACACCATGGCCGCTCCCCTGGCCGGACAGAGCAAGATGAAGTACCGCGTCTTCCTGATGTACGACATGGCGGGATCGTTTTTGTGGGCCGCGTCGCTGGTTTTGATCGGACGATTCTTTGGGGATGTAATTCGTCGCAATGAAGCCATTGTGCACTGGCTGAATCGATCTGCCATCGTGCTGGTGATCCTGGTGGCGGTTGGGCTGCTGGTTGGACGGCTGGTTCGGCAGCAGCAGTTTATTCGGAAAATTCGGACGCTGCGCATTGAACCGACAGAGCTGAAGGCCATGATCGATCGCGGCGACAATCCTTTCATCATCGACCTGCGCCACCCGCTCGACATTCTGCCCGATCCCAGGATTCTTCCTGGAGCAGTTCAGCTGCGCCCAAATGAGCTGATCAGCCGCAACGCAGAGATTCCCCGCGACCGCGATGTTGTGTTGTATTGCACCTGCCCGAGCGAAGCGACAAGTGCAAAGGTGGCGTTGACCATGCGACGCTTCGGCATCGAGCGCATCCGCCCGTTGCGGGGAGGCTTCGACGGCTGGAAGGAACAGGGCTATCCCCTGGTCGAGATCATCGTGGCTGAGGCTGACCTTCCTTCAATCTCCGCTTAGCCCTCTGATCGGGTGGCGCGGTTCGCGGCCTCCATCTGGCCGCACTCGCTGCCCGCCCACCTGAATTGATCTACAATGTCGATTCATTGCTTGTTTACAAAAGCTTGATAGCCTTCCAGATACGCGTTGGCGATGGATCGCATTCGCCATGCTGCAGATTGTCGCGGCAACTACCTAGCCTCAAGGTCAGGAAGGTTATTGCGTTCCCGGCTTCGACGCAAGCCCTGGGATGACGATTTGCTTTTTCGCTGGTTGAAACTTGCGGTGGGAGCAGCGTCAAATGGATGAAGAAAGAGTCGCGCAAGATTGAAGAACCAGGTCGGGGGCGTACGTGGGAGCAGGAATCGAAGTGCAGAATTTGAATGCCTGGTACGGCAGTACGCACACGCTGCACGATATAACTCTGAAGATTCCAGCGAATCAGGCCACCGCCTTGATCGGTCCCTCAGGCTGCGGCAAGTCGACATTTGTGCGCTGTTTGAACCGGATGCATGAGACCAATCCGATCGCGCGTGTCACCGGCCTGGTAAAGCTGGGAGATCTGGATATTTATGGCGACGCGCCGCCGGCCGTGATTCGACGGCGCATTGGCATGGTGTTTCAACGACCCAACCCGTTCCCGACCATGTCAATCTATGACAACGTGGCAACTGGTTTGAAATTGGGAGGGGTTCACAAGCGGAGACAACTCGATGAGATTGTGGAGCGCAGCCTGCGACGTTCCGCGCTGTGGGAGGAAGTCAAAGACGTCTGGAAGAATAAATCCGGCGCTTCCCTGTCCGGAGGGCAACAGCAGCGCCTCTGCATTGCGCGGGCGTTGGCGATCGATCCGGAAGTGTTGTTGATGGATGAGCCGGCGTCGGCCCTGGATCCGGTTTCGACGGCGAAGATTGAGGATTTAATTTTTGAATTGAAGGCGGATTATACGATTGTCATCGTGACGCATAATATGCAACAGGCGGCGCGCGTGGCAGAAATGACGGGGTTCTTCCTGAACGGGTATCTTGTCGAGTTTGATGCAACTACAAAGATTTTCACGAATCCGGCAGACAAGAGGACAGAAGATTACATTACAGGCAGGTTCGGATGACACGCACCCGGTTCCACCAAAATCTCGATGACTTGAAGGAGAAGCTGCTGGTCATGGCGGGTATGGCCGAGCAAGCGACCCAGCGCGCCATCGAGGCGTACCGCGTTGGGGATACTTCCATCTGCGATTTGGTGATGCGTTCGGAACCGGCGATCAATCGCATGGAGAGAGACATCGATCAGATGGCGCTCGATCTGCTCGCCATGGAGCAGCCGATGGCCATCGATCTGCGATTTATTTTATCGGTCATCAAGATCAATGCCGACCTGGAGCGGGTGGGGGATCGCGCTGTGAAAATTGCAGAGCGTGTTCGCGACCTGCAGACTGTTCCTCCGGTTGAATTGCCCGTCGATATTCCCAAGCTGGCGACACTGGCCGCCACCATGGTCAGAAACGCATTGCAGGCTTTTATTGACGGAGACGCTGCGCTGGCGGAAAAAGTGCTGCTGATGGACGACGAAGTGGATGAACTGAATCGCGCTATCTTCCATACCCTGACGAGATTCATCAAATCCCAGCCAGATTGCACCCAGCAGGCCTTGAACGTGGTGTTGATTGCGAGGAACCTGGAGCGGGTGGGCGATCACGCCACCAACATTGCGGAAGATGTTATCTTCTGGGTGCGTGGTGCGGATGTTCGGCATCATCTCGCGACCGGCTAGCGCCACCGAAACCGCCATCGCGGCAGAGACTCACACGACGGATCATTCTTCTGGAATTGGCACTTTCCTGGTGTGGGTTCGAACTGAATCGCCATCCACCTGAATGCGCAATTCGATCCGCGCCTCCCTGCGGACATGATAGACGAGCGCGGGCCGAAAGCATGCGACGCATGTACCTCCGGGGTTGCGAACACTGGGGTAAATCACGCCATTCGATTTGGACGCGAGCAGTTGTCGCGCCAGTTGCTGCGATTCCACATAGCATGCCGGGACTGGTTCAGGTTTCAAAAATTTCTTAAATAGACGAGCGGGGCTGTGGCGATCGGGGCTGCGCAAGTCGTGCAACTCCGTGGTGAAGTCTGCCAAGTAGTCGTCATAGGTGGAGCGCTCTTCCTCTTTCCAATCGATGTTGGCGAGCTGTCGCGCACGGTGATAGGCCACTTCCGCGATGGAGGTGGCGCGTTCCACGCCGGCGTACCAGGCGCCGCGAGTTCCATCGTTGAATCGGCCGCCTGCGGGATTTTTGTGGGTGAAGGCGGCATTCACAATGGACGCATAGCGCACGCCATAGACCAGCTCATGCACGCTGATTCCGGGCAACAGGCCTTCCTCGCCCAGCAATCGATCATTGGTGGCGCCGTCCAGTTCCGCCAGGTCCGCCAGCATGGAGTCGTTGTCGCTGATGGAGGACAAAACACTGCCGCTCTCGCTGTATTTTGCGGCGATCAGTCGATGCGTGCCGCGCAGATGAACCGGGCTGATAGGGGGAATCATTGTCCACCGCGCCAGGCATCCAGCAATTGGCGGACGTGGATCATTCCGGGCTGGCCGCGCTCCACCATGTATTCCAGCGGTGTCTCGCCGCGAAACATGGGATCGCGATTTGGCAGCGTGACCCAGGCGTCGGCAAGCTTGTCACTGTACAAAATGTGCAGCGCTTTGTAGATGCCGATCACCAGTGAAATGCGAATCAGCGTGTCCTGATCGAGCTTCCTGGCCTGCGGCTGGGCTTTCCATCCGTAGTACGTACCCGCAGAAGGACCGCCCAATAAATGGCGCGCGCTCACTTCTTTGATGCCCCAGCGTTCCATGATGCGAACAAAGCCTCGAATGGCAGAGGGACTCAGGCGTTCGCGGACCTTGGCATTGGATAGATCCGGCAAGATGTTGAAAGGATAGCCGGCGATGTTTGGAATGGCGTAAGCGGTGGCCATGAGGAGCCTCCAGATTTGAGTTCTTTTTTCATCATATTTGATGAATGTGAATTGATCCACAAAATTATCGATTCGGGATCGCCGGGAGATACCGAGGCTTGAGCGGCGCATCTTGCGGGCATACGAGCCCTTTCCGGCGGGAAGGTCAGCGAAAGTTGATCGAATCGTTTCGTTCCCGCGGTTTCTCGCTTTAGAATGGAGTCCTCAGATCCGGATAAGAAGAGGACAAACGCTGTGAAGCGAATCGGTTGTGCGACTCTCGGGATTGGCCTGCTGCTGAGTGGTATGGCCTGGGGACAGAACCTATGTTCTGAGTGTGGAGATAATCCCCGACAGCATGTGGAGAACATTGACTCCTCCCACGCCACCTATACCGTCGATATGGGTGGCAAAATCGATGGTCCGATGACGCGCGATCCCATTGGCTATTGGGCGTACGACCAATATTGGGAACCCAATGTTCGCGTCACCATGAAAAATGTCGGCGATACTCCGGTGGTCAACCCCTGGCTGCAACGCGCCGGCACCATGGACACAAGGACGCTGAAATCGATTGTGGATTCGATCGTGACACCCGGGATGAGCGATAAGGAAAAGGCTCGCCGCATTTGGGAATATGAAATTAACAATCGCTTTCACGGCACCACGCAGGATGATGAAGTTGCTGACGTGGTGAAGCGCGTCAATGTGTATGGCTACACCCTGTGCTACGACGAAAGCAAAGACATCAGCGACTTGTGGCGCGCCGCCGGGCTGAAGGTGCGCAAAGGTTACCCTACCGGGCATAGCCTGGCCGAGGTGTACTACGACGGAGGCTGGCACGAACTCGACTCCGATGAAAGCATCATTTCGCTGCTGCGCGACAACGAGACCATTGCGTCGGAGTCGCAAATTGTGGCCGACCACGATCTGATGAAGCGCACGCACACCTATGGTGTGCTGGCGCCAGATAACAGGTTGACGGACGAAGGTGGTGCGGCGCTGATTTACTGGGAGGGCCCGCGATCTGGCGAGCAGCCTAGTCTGACGAAACACACCATGGACTTTACCCTGCGCCCGCAAGAATCGATCACCTGGGCATGGAATCCAGCAGGGCGGTTCCACGCCGCGCCGTATCCTTCCGATCCAGGATCGAAAGATCCGAACCAGTGGAATAAGCGCTGGCGCGTCATCGCGCATGCCATGGATGGCGATACAACATATGCGCCAGATTTCAGCAAGCCTTCCACGCTGCAGTATCTGAAAGCGACCGGCGTGGAGCAGCGACTGCCGGGGAAGTTTGGGAACGGCTTGTACCTGGCGGGAAAAACGGGGACGGTCGACGTTCCCATCCAGACCGCCTATCCGGTGGTGGGAGGCCGGCTGATCGTCGATCTCGCCCGGCAAAGCGTGAGTGACGATGCGGTTGCGATTTCCATCAGCTTCGACGAGGGCAAAACGTGGGACCCCGTTCAAACCAGCTTTGCCAGCGACTTCGATCGCATGTACGTCGATCTGAATCCCTTCTTCCCGCAGACTGGCCCGGCGCGATATGAATATATCCTTCGCTTCGAACTGAGCAGTCCGTCGGACAAACCGGAGGTGGCGCTGAAAGGATTCGAGCTTCACTCCACGCTGGAAATGGCGCCGCTGGCCATGCCGGGCGTGGTGCTGGGTGAGAATCATTTCGTCTTTACGGATCAGTCGCCCGCCGCCAAGGTACGGATCACGCATGTCTGGAAAGAGTGCGATGGGAACGTGGCCACACCTGCGGCCCCGGTCGCCGTCTCTCCGGTGGAAGGAGCCAGCGTTTCAGGAACGCGCGTGAAGTTTGTCTGGCGCGCCGGTTCGGAGGTTGCGCCTGCGGATTATCAATTTCAGTTGAGCGAATTCCCTGACATGCGCTGGCCGTTATCTCCCAACTTTAATAAGTTGATCGGCCGCACGGCGTACCAGGGAACGCCGAGCTTTGAGTTGCCCTACGTCGGTTTGCTCAATCCAGGTCAAAAATATCACTGGCATGTGCGTGCGCGCAGCGCCGACCATGTGTGGGGACCATGGTCAAAGACGTACAGCTTCTCTGCCATGGCGCCCGCTGTACCGGTGGATGTGGCTGCCGCATTCGACCGCGCCAGTCGCACCGTCCAACTGACTTGGCAAAGCGGAAATGGCGGCACGCAACCGGTCAGCTATCGCATCTACGGCAGCGAGGAACGAGGATTTACCACCAACGACAATCGCTACGAATACAACGACGGGCTGGCGGGAACGCAATGGGCGGCAGCGAATTTGTTGCTGGAGACGCACAGCCGCAAAGGGGCGATAGCGTTGCCAGGGGCACTGTGGAGGCCGTACTATCGCGTGGTCGCTGTGGACGGAAAGGGACGATTGAGCGGCTCCTCCGCGATGGCAGAGCTTGCCCATCCATTGATTGCCACCCGCCAGTTGCCCAACGCCATCGGCTCGCAATTCTACAAAACGCAGATCGCGACCAGTGCTTCGATTGGGCACTTGGTGTCCGCGGATGAAAACGGCAAATCCTATCAAATGAAATTCCGCAGCGGGGATGAGCTTGCGTTTGAGATGAGCGGGGCTCCCGCGGGTCTTACTATCGACGATCATGGCGTTATCTCAGGATTTGTCGGGGACGCGAAACCGGCTGAATACCAGGTGACAATTCGCGTGAAAGACAGCAGGAAAGGGCAGAGTGATTCTGTCACTCTGCCGCTGACAGTGATTGGGAAATAGTTTTTCAGTTCGGAGCGATTACGCGGATAGTCCGCAGCAGCGCTTGAATTTCTTGCCGCTGCCGCAGGCGCAGGGATCATTTCTTCCAGGTTTGCCTGGTTGCGAAGCCGCGGCATCTCGCGTACGAACCCACTCCATCACGTTGGCCGGCGCACGTTGCTGGCGAAGTTGTGCGGCCATGAATTGCATATAGGGATCGATGTGGGTAAAGAATTTTTTGTATCCCGCGCATAGGTAGTTCAATCCCGCCTCGCCGTCGGGAGTCTTGGCGAAGCGGTGCTTTGGACATTCTCCATTGCAGGCGAATCGCACTTCACATTGACGGCAATAGTTGGGCAGCGTGTCGTTCTTCGCCTGGCCAAACTGGATCTGCTGCGGCGATTCGACCATCTCACCCAGTGCCTGCTGCATGATATTGCCGAGGCGATTTTCCGGGTACACAAAGTGATCGCAGGAGTACAGATCGCCGTTATGTTCCACGGCGAGTGCGGAGCCGCAGGTTTTGCGGAAGATGCAAAGACTGGCGTCCATGCCCAGCCACATTTCTAGCGACACGTCGAACAGTTGGACGAAGGTCTTTCCCACGTCGTTGCGGACCCAATCATCAAAGATGGTGGTGAGAAATCTTCCAAATTGCACCGGCTCGACCGACCAGTCGGAGACTCGGGCGCCATCAGAAAAACTGGGCGAGACCAGCGTCATGCCATGCTGCGTGGTGTGGGTGGAGACACGTTCCACGATTGGAATGAATTGCATGTATCCGCTGCCACTTTGTTTTAGAAAGCGATAGACTTCGAGCGGATTGTAGGAATTCTTGCGGTGCACTGTGGTCAGGGTGTTGAAGGCAACTGAATGCTTCTTCAGGAAGCTGACGCCGCGCATGACGCGGTCAAACGTTGGCTGGCCGCCTTTGTCGACGCGATAGGCATCGTGCAGTTCTCGTGGCCCGTCGACGGATACGCCGATGAGAAAATTATTTTCCGCAAAAAAGCTGGCCCAGTCATCGTTCAGCAAAACGCCATTGGTT
Source organism: Acidobacteriota bacterium (assembly GCA_040389265.1). Classification (GTDB taxonomy): domain Bacteria; phylum Acidobacteriota; class Terriglobia; order Terriglobales; family Acidobacteriaceae; genus JAKAAZ01. The sequence goes on along the minus strand of JAZKAG010000236.1, from coordinate 25,523 downwards.
TGAAACGCATTTTCAATTCGTTTGCCATCCGCATATTTTGCCTGCAGCGCAATAACATTGCGGAAGTAGTCGACCCCGAGCAGCGTCGGCTCCCCTCCCTGCCATGCGAAGTGGATGACATCGGTATTCTGCTGCTGAATGTACTGCTGGATATACGACTCCAGAACATCCGCAGGCATCGCCCACTTGGCGGTGTCGGGATAGAGAACTTCCTTCTCCAAATAAAAGCAGTATTTGCAATCGAGGTTGCAGATTGGACCGATGGGTTTGGTGAGAACGTGAAACGGAGGTGTGCTGATCGAGGCCATGCAATAAGGAAGTCGATCGCCGGCGGGTCAGCTAATACCTGCCCGATGTTTGGCAAAGACCCGGCGTCCTATTGGCATTGTAGACTGGAGCGGAAGCCGCTGGCTGCGTGCAGCAGGCGCAGCGCGATAGTCAACCGCGTTCAAATCGATGGAAGAAGCGAGGGCTGTTCTGAAACTCCTGCTGGTTCGACATCTTTGGGGCGTCGACCTTTCGAAAGGGTTCGCTCGCTACATTGCCGAGTGGCACCACGAAGGGTATGAGGCGCTCGAGACGCCGCTCTTCTTTCTTCCAGACAGAAATCTTTTTCGTCGAACGCTCAAAGAGGAAGGCTTTGCGTGGATTCCGCAGGTCTTCAGCAATCAGTTCACGCCGTCTGGAACGGTTGCGGAACATCTGCAATCGCTGAGAAGCCAGATTGAAGAATGCCTGGACGACACTCCCCTGTTCATCAACGGTCATACCGGATCGGATACGTGGAGTTATAGCCAGGCGGAAGATTTTTATGGGGCGGCGCTGGAGATGGAAGCCGAACTTGGCATTCCCATCTCCCATGAGACGCATCGATTGCGCTACTTTTCAAATCCGTGGAATACGCAGACGATCCTGCAACGATTCCCTTCCCTAAGGTTGACCTGCGATTACAGCCACTGGGTCTGTGTTGCGGAGCGACTACTGCCGGACTGTGGAGAGATTTTGCAGTTGAGCGCCGAACATTGCTGGCACTTGCACGCGCGGGTGGGCTTTGAAGAAGGCCCGCAGGTGCCGGATCCACGCGCGCCGGAGTGGCAGCATCATCTGGAAGTGCATGAGCAGTGGTGGGCTCAAATATGGAAAGCGCAGGAGGCAGCGGGGCGCGAGGTTTCGACGCTGGTTCCTGAGTTTGGACCACCGCCGTACATGCACACGATTCCGTTCACACAGGCGCCGGTTGCGGATTTAAATGCAATTTGCAACTGGATGGCGCGGCGCGAGCGAGACCGTTTCGAATCCCGCTGATACCATGGTGGACGGTTGCTGGATCATTGATTTTTCGTTTGGAGGACAGTATGCGTCATCTTCGCCTTGCTACTTCTGGCTTGCTGCTTATGGGAGCCCTGTGTCTCTTGCCCGCGTGCAGCGCCCACGCACAATCCGGCACATTGGCAGCCACACCGCCTATGGGATGGAATAGCTGGAATCATTTCGCGACCAAGGTGACGGACGCCGATGTCCGCGCCGCAGCGGACGCCATCGTTTCGAGCGGAATGCGCGACGCCGGATATATCTACGTGAATATCGATGACACCTGGGAAGGACCGCGCGACTCCCAGGGAAACATTACAACCAACAGCAAATTTCCTGACATGAAGGCGCTGTCGGACTATGTGCATTCCAAAGGGCTGAAGCTTGGAATCTATTCTTCGCCCGGGCCGAAGACCTGCGCCGGTTATCCGGGCAGCTATGGCCACGAGCAGCAGGATGCGGACACCTACGCGAAGTGGGGCATCGATTATTTGAAGTATGACCTGTGCAGCTACGGCGCCATCATGAAAAAGCAAGCTCCCAATGATCAGCAGAAACAGTGGGAAATGATGCACGCCGCCTACGAGAAAATGCACCAGGCGTTGCTCAGCACGCATCGGCCGATCGTCTTCAGCCTATGCCAGTACGGCTTTGACGCGGTATGGAACTGGGGACCGAAGGTGGGCGGGAATTTGTGGCGCACGACCGGCGACATCAACGATAGCTACGACCGCATGTCGGTGATTGGATTTGCGCAGGCTGGACTTTCAAAATACGCAGCGCCGGGACACTGGAACGATCCTGACATGCTGGAAGTCGGGAATGGCCACATGACCCCGGATGAATACCGCACCCATATGAGTTTGTGGGCGATTCTGGCAGCGCCGCTGCTGGCCGGAAACGATCTGAGCAAAATGGATGACATCACCAAGAGCATCCTGATGAACAAGGATGTCATCGCTGTCGATCAGGATCGCCTGGGTAGGCAGGGGGATCGCGTAAGCGCGGTGGGACCTTTTGAGGTGTGGAGCAAGCCGCTGGAAGGTGGGGACAAAGCGGTGGCGCTGTTCAATCGCAGCGAAGCCGAATATCCCATCACCGTGGATTTTAAATCGGTGGGCTTCGATGGTCCGGTGCACGCTAGCGATTTATGGGCGCACAAGGACCTGGGAACGCTGAACGACTCCTACACCGTGGTGGTTCCCAAATATGGGGTGGTGATGCTGCGGCTTTCCAAGTAGCTTGCGACGCTCACCAGAGCGTGCCGGAAGCGGCGTGGTCGCGAACCATGGCGATGTAGCCTTGGGAATCGAACTTTTTGCCGGTAGACGCGGCCGACATGTAACGGATTTTTCCAAAGATGGGGCGGTCGAACCAGGGACGATCAAATTTCCCAACGATTGCCCAGGCGATCCCGGCATATCCGCTGGGGTCGCGCCCATCCAGCTCATACTTATCATTCAGCGCGACGGCATGGGCAAACGCCGTAGCAGGATCGCGCGACCACTCCAGAATTTTCTTTCCCCAGTACATACGCATGTAGTTGTGCATCCATCCAAAGTGGACCATCTGCAGCTGCGACGCATTCCATAGCTCGTCGTGGGTTTCGCCGCGTTCCAATTGTTCCAGCGTATAGGTCCATCCTCGAGGATCGCGCGCGTGTTCGGCGAGCGATTGATGCGCCCACGATTCTGCACATTCGGCGGAGTCGTAATTCGGCGTGTACTTGACGAAGTTGATGGCGAGCTCGCGCCAGACCAGCAACTCGTTGAAGAACGAATCGCGTGCTTTTTGGAGTGAGGTATGCTTTTTGACGGCTGCGTCCACGGCCAGCGCAATTTCGGTTGGCCCGATATGTCCAAAGTGAAGATAAGGAGAGAGACGGCTGGAGCCATCGACGGTCGGCTGATTGCGCTGCTTGTCGTAGTCGGCAAGAAGGTGCTGAACGAAAAACTGAAGCCGCTTGCGCGCGGCATGCGAACCGCCGACAAACCCTTCGACGGGAGCCACCGTCCGATCGAAATTCTTCCAACCTGCGGTGATGTCGTCCTTCACGGGAAAATGATCGAACTTTTTCGGACGCGTCCAGGCACGCTGGGCCTTTGGGTTCTGCGAAGGGTGAAGATAGTTGGGCAGCTCACGATAGAGTTTGGGGCGCAGCACGTAGGCGCCATACTGTGCTTTTGGAAACAACTTGCTGGGAACAGCCACGTCGGCGTCGACCGTCCAGAAAGGAATGCGCAGACGTTTCGCGATGACCTGGCGCCACCGTTCCGGCTCGCGACAGGGATTTTCATCGCCGATCAGGATGGCGGCGTTTACTTCTTTAAGAAATTTATCTAGTGAATTATTTGGCGGCCGCCGCACGATGAAAGTGATGTTGCGCTCTGCCAGGTCGGCCTCGATATCGGGCAGACCCTGATTCAGGAAGACGTAATGTCGCAGGTTCGCGTGGGGAAAATTGGATATGGCAGAAAAGTAGACAAGCAGCGGCAGGCCGAGTTCGTTGGCAACGTTGACGGCAGAATCGACGGCGGCATTGTTGAGCCCCCGCTGGGCACGCTGCATCCAGTACACGACGCAGGCGCCGTCCGGCTTCGGGACGCCGTCCCGCCGAATCGTAACGCGAAGATCCTCGGCCAATTCCTGTAGCGATTTTGACAAAGGTGCGATGCGGCCGGATTGCGCTTCAGTCATCGAACCGAACGTCCCCTGTTCAATTGTAGAGAGCGTTGTTGCAGCAGCCGGCGATGGTCAGCGAAAGAGGCGAAGAGTTTCGAACGCGTGAAAGAAACACACGTCGGCCGTGGAGGGGATGAAATTCAGAATCGCAGCTCGACGGGAGAATACCCGATGGTTTTAGCCTTCTTCTCGACCCAGAGGAACAGAATCTTCGGATTGTCGTTCACTTTGACGCCAATGACTACGCCGCTTCCATACTCCTTAGTGACTACGATCTTGGCCTTGGTGATCACGCCGTAATCGCCGGAAGGCCCCCAGTCCTGCTTGAACTGGTCAAAGGTATAGAGCTTGTAGCGATCGAGATGCTGCTGCCAATCCGGGTCGCTGTTCCATAAGGCGTAGGCGTGGGAGTAGTCCTTGGCTTCGATCGCGTGGAAGAACTGATTGACGCGGTGCTCCTCCGGCCAGTTCCACCAGTACCAGGTGAAGAAGGCAACAAACGGAATAGCAACGAGAATGCCGATGATGATGTTGCGGCGGATGAGTGCCTTGCGCGCGTTGTACCCCGGTGCGTCGAGCAGCGTCATGGCCACATTGTAAGGCGCGCAGCCAAGGGAAGGAAACTCTGGACACCAGAAGGCTCCTGGCTATCTGCGGGAAAAGAGTGCCCTGGGGAGGTACGGAGGCCACGGGATGTCGGGTAACTTTTTAGGGCACCGGTTCGTGTCGCGAAGGCTGATGGCTGGATTGCTCCTGGAAAAGCGTATAGAGAAACAGCGCCAGGCCGCCAAAAAACACGTGGGAAATAGGCGCGGACCACGGGGTGAACATCAGCGGGGTGAGAGGCGCCCAGGTATCTGTGATCAGCAGGTACATCGGCAGCAGGGCCAGCAACACCCGCCGCTCTTGCAGAGCTTGCGGAACCCACAGAAGAAACACCATGAAGAAGACGCCATAGTGGTGCTGCCAGACGATCGGGGAGGCCATGATGCAGGCCATGGCGTAGATGAGGAAGTCAGCCGTAGTTGCGGTCGCTCGTCGCAGCACGGGAACGACCAGAGCCAAAACAATCAGGCTGATCGAAAACACAAGGGTGGCAACATAGATAGTTCGATTGAAGGGTGGATATCCGTAGAACGATGTGACGGGCGAGCCGACATGCATCAAGCGATGGAGCAATCCGTTGAGTGATTGATTCCAAAACATGGAGTCGCCACGCTGCCCCAGGTATCGCAGGACTCGGATGTATTCCATCGAGTTATGCCAGCCAAAGAAGGCGACGGAGAGGAGACCTCCGGCAAAAAATGTAATGACCAGGCTGGTGGTGAATCTCCACTGGCGCCGAACCAGTCCCCACACCACGAACAGGATCATTTGCGGCTTCAGCCAGCAGGTGAGACCCAGCAGGATGGCCGCTGGGACGCGACTTCCGCGCAGCCAGCAGAGCGCGGCTGCCATCAGCATGAAGTTCAACAGCGTCTGCACCTGGCCGAGGTTGTAGGCATCGATGATGGGCAAGAAGAGGAACACCAGCAGCGCCACCAGCACGCGAAGCTTCCTACGATCCGCAGCAGTGGAGTCGTGGAGGGTTTGTTCTGGAAGCAAGCGCAATAGAAATTCGCCGGCAACAGCCATGGAGCCCAGCAGTGCGAGCAGCAACATGGCGTTCATGGCGACCGGAGGAGGGATGTGGAACCGGGCAGCGGCCTGCCATGCTCGATACAGCAGGAGTGACGTTGGCGGATAAATGAAGCGGATGCCGCGCTGGAAAAAGACTGTTTCGTAGAGGGCGTTGGGATGTTGTCGCCAGGCCAACTCGCCCTGCGCCATGTAATAGGAAGAATCTTTGCCGACTCGCAGCAGCAGTGCATCTTTCGCAATCCGCAACACGCTGCCGGAATGAAAACGAGGCAGGACCGCAATCAGCAGGCCTTCAAACACCAGCACCAACGCCAGGAATAGCGTCAGCCTTCGCACCAACTGGGGCAGAGAAATCCTCTGGGTGGAATTATGCATGGATGGCAGAGAACAGCGTCAGCGACGCCGGAATTCTTATGCAGCTAGAGGTCATAGCGATTGCTTTTCTTTTCTTCATGCCGTTCCAGGGCGAGTTGAATCAATCGGTCAATGAGCTGGCGGTACGCAAGTCCGCTGGCCTGCCACAGCTTGGGATACATGCTGATGGCGGTAAATCCGGGCAGCGTATTCACTTCGTTGAGGTAGATTTTTCGCGGACGCTTCCCGGTGGAGATTCCGGGCTCCATGAGAAAATCCACCCGCGCCATTCCCGCCAGATCGCAGGCGCGAAATGCCTCGATGGCCATCTTCTGCACCCGTTTGGTCTCCGCCCTGGTCAATTTGGCGGGGATGATCAGTTGCGAGCCTTCGCTGAGATACTTGGCTTCGTAATCGTAAAACTCCTTGCATGGGATCACTTCGCCGACGACAGAGGCTTCTGGCGAGTCATTACCCAGAACGGCTACTTCCAGTTCGCGAGCTTTGCCACGCTGGCCGCCGATGCTGACCTCAATCACAATTTTGCGATCGAAGCCGGCAGCCAGGTCGATGGCGACCTCCAGCTCCTTGCGATCATGGGCCTTGCTGATGCCGACGGACGAGCCAAGATTCGCCGGCTTCACAAAGATGGGGTAGCGGAGAGTTGCCTCGACGCGCTGCATGGCTCGGCGCGGACTCTGTTGCCACTCACCTCGCAGCAGGGTCACATGCTTCGGAATCGGCAGCTTAGCGGCAGCAAACAATCGCTTCATCACATCTTTGTCCATTCCCGCGGAGGATCCGAGAACGCCGGAGCCGACGTAGGCGATGTCGGCAAGTTCAAGCAGCCCTTGCACGGTGCCATCTTCCCCAAACGTGCCGTGCAATACGGGAAAAATCACATCGACGTTGAGCGATTTTTCTGCGCTGGAACGCAGCGTGGCCAGCGCGCTGCCGGAATGCTCAGCGGAGAACGGCACTGGCTGCACCACAACTTCTTTGCCATGTTCCAGCAGCGCAGCGCCGGGAGTGGCTTCCGGATCGCCGGCCCGCAGATGATGCTGCTGGCCAGTGGAAGAAGGCAGTAAATGTGCGGCGTCGTCGGCTGTAAGCCAACGGCCATCCTTGGTGATGCCAATCAGATGGACGTCGTATTTGTGCGGGTCCATGGCCTGAAGAACGGACGCGGCAGACAGCAGCGACACTTCATGTTCGCCGCTGCGACCGCCAAAGAGAATGCCTACGCGCAATTTTTTCATGGGAGCGGAATGAAAGTTCAGTGTACTGCGAGGCGACAGAATTTCTGCACAGCAAATCGGTTCAATT
>JAZKAG010000236.1:12013-18199 GCA_040389265.1 Acidobacteriota bacterium | reverse complement strand
ATAGGATTCGTTATGATTGGGCGCTTGCTTTGGATCCTCAACTCCGAAGTGGCGATTCCGCATCCATATAAACAAGCGACCACGATGGAGGGAAGCAGCCAATGAAGCAACGAACACTGGGAAATAGCCTGAAGGTTTCTGAACTAGGCCTGGGCTGTATGGGCATGTCCGACTTCTACAGCGGTCGAGAGAATGACCAGGATTCGATTGCGGTGATTCATCGAGCCCTGGAGCTGGGAATCAATTTTCTGGATACGGCGGATATGTACGGGCCGCATAAAAATGAAGTGCTGGTGGGGAAAGCCATTCGCGATCGGCGGGACAAAGTGATCCTGGCCACAAAATTTGGCATTGTGCGCGATCTAAAGACGGGCGCACATGGCGGCGTGAACGGACATCCTGACTACGTGAAGAGCGCCTGCGAAGGCAGCCTGCAGCGGCTAAGCGTCGAAACCATCGATCTTTATTACCAGCATCGCGTCGATCCGAAAGTGCCTATTGAAGAGACAGTGGGCGCCATGGCAAACCTGGTGCGTGAGGGGAAGGTACGACATCTTGGACTGTCGGAAGCAGCGCCAGCGACTTTGCGGAGGGCCGTCGCAGTGCACCCCATCGCCGCGCTGCAAACGGAGTATTCGCTGTGGACGCGCGACCCTGAGGACGAGGTGCTGGCCACCTGCCGCCAACTGGGAGTCGGCTTTGTTGCTTACAGCCCGCTGGGACGCGGATTCCTTACCGGACGATTTCGCAAACTCGAAGACTTGCCTGCCGACGACTATCGCCGCACTTCTCCTCGCTTCCAGGGCGAAAATTTCGCGCTCAATCTCGACCTGGTACAGCGAGTTGAGGAACTCGCACGCGACAAGGGCTGCACCGCATCGCAGCTTGCGTTGGCTTGGGTGCTGGCCCAGGGAGAGGATATTGTCCCGATTCCAGGAACGAAAAAGATGCGCTACCTGGAGGAGAATGTCGGGGCAGCTTCCATCCAGTTGACGCCCGCGGAACTGAAAGAAATTTCAGAAGCCGCGCCGCAGGGAGTGGCGGCGGGCCCGCGATATCCCGAAGCGGCGATGCAACACGTGAACCACTAGAGTGCGCGAGAACGAGCAGCGGCCCATCGCGTAAAGCACCACCCTGCTATCGACCAGCTGGGTGGTGGTGGGTGTGCGATGGGTGTGCAGGAGCTTCGCTGGCCGTCTCGGCAATGGCTTGATCGATGATGGCGTACAACTGGCTGGGATCGACCACCTCGACATACGGTACGCCGGATGTCTGGTTCGTCACCACCCAGATGGTCGGGGTATGTTCGATACCGACACGCTGGCCCAGTGCATAATCCGCCTTCACTGCGGCCGCCAACTTGCCTTGCGGATCGACAACAAAGGGAAATCCTATGCCGTGCTGCTGCGCAAATTTTTCCGCAAATGCCTGCAAATCTGCTGGAGTTTCAATGCTTCGCTGATTCGCAAACACCGCGTTGCGGAAATCATCGCCCAGCTTTTTGGACTTCGTGTCGAACCAGCGCGCGTCCACGGCAGCCTGAAAACTCCAGGCATGGAATGGCAGCGGGAAGTCGTAGCGGATCCATGGGATGTGATATTTCGCGGCTGCACCCATCAACAAGGGATTGTCCTGACCGCACATTGGGCACTCCATATCGTCAAACTCGACAATCGCCACTTTCGCGCCCGGAGGCGGTTTCAATGGTGCTGCATCATGAACGGGAGTATGGGCAGAGCTCTGCGCACGAAGCACCGGAACTGCGGTAATCGCGGCTGCGAGGAAAAGTAGGAAGGAAACTCGTTTCAAGAACACCTGCTGAATCGCCGGTTGCGACCTGACTCTTATTTTACGACTTCAGAAAGAATTTTTTACGGGGCCGGCCATTTCAAATCTTCGCGATCCACGAGAAGGCCGGTTTGGCGGCAAAAATCGCGCGGCATTATTACGGCTGGGACTTGGCACCAGGGGATGGAGCAGGAGGAGACTGCGACTTGGAATGGGTCGAAGGCGATGGTTTTTTATGGTGCGTGTGATGCACTGGTGTATGCCTCGCATCATTGTCAACGACGATGGTCTTGCCGTGGGGAGCTGAGACATTTCCGCTCGCCTGTATGGCCTCCACGCGTGCTGTCAGGTCAGTCAATTGCTGATGCTGCTGAGCAGCGGTCGCAATCAAGCTTGTCGTTGCCTTTTTTTTGGCGGCCTCCAGCCGTTCCAATGCGCTGTTGAGGAGCGCCGCATCCGATTTCTTTTCGGTGAGGTCAGCTGCCAGGGTCAGCCGTACCAGGACATCGTATAGCGCGTTTACGTTTTGCATGAGGCGCAGTTGCGCGTCCAGGGCAGCCGGCGTGGATTGAGCCTGCTGCAACAATCCGGGCAATTGATGGGAAAGATCGTTGCTGATCGAGTTGGCATCGCTCTGCAACTGTTCTTTCCAATTTTTGGAGACTTTCCAGTGGTCAATCTGGATTTGCCCTACACTGTGCCCGACCTGGTCCAGTGCGGGGCTTAGCGATTCGCTGAGCGAAGGATTTGATGGCGCTGCGGCCTCCGACTGCAAGCCGCCGGCGGAAGCCTTCGGCGTCAGAATCAGAACCTGCAGCAGCAACGGAAATATCGCGACAATCAAGCCTCGCAGCAGCCAAGGAACCTGAAAATGCACTGACGCACGATCACAATGCAGCGCACGTATGGTCGCAGGCTTTTCGGACATATCTTGCACGGATGCCCCTCGCGATTGTGCTGTTGCCTCGCGCACCGTTTTCGATTGAATTCCCGCCATAAATTCCCTCCTTCTCCGATCGCTCTGATGCAAAGCAAATGGAATGGCCGCGGCATCCGGGGGGAAAGGCCTGCCATCAGAATAGCCTGCCCACGAAGCTTTGTAGACTCCCGACAGTCACCTTGCAATCCAGCGCGCTCGTGTAAACTAGGAGAAGTTTTCCTGTGGGCCTGTGGCGCAGCTGGGAGCGCGCTTCCATGGCATGGAAGAGGTCGTCGGTTCGATCCCGACCAGGTCCACCAAACAGTCTTGCGTCTTCTTAGATCTGCGCATTAAAGTCAGCAATCCCCATATTTCCCCGCAAATTGCATGCCTTTTACTCCTGAAGGACGTAGGAGAAGATTCTCCGTGTGCTGAAATGTGCTGCTCAACAGAGCTATTCTCTGATCGCGAAGTGCCGAGTGTCCTCCGGAAAGTGGGAATGTCGGGGAGGCGCAGATTTGAACGCCTCGCAAGCGATCTGATGAGATGAATGAATGGGCTCGCTGGAATTGACTGTCGGATCGGTCCAAAGCTTTTCGACAATCCAGACAACATGGCCGAGATGGGGAGCGGGTTCCAGATTCGTTAAGGTCCAGCGGATACGCTGACCTCTGCTGATCTTGGCCGCAGCCATCGATCTCCAATAAGCCTACAACACGGCAGCAGCGCGTCAATGAGTAACTTGGCCTATTCTCGCCAGTCGAGATTCCACGTACTTTTTTGGGCCGACAGATTCGTTAAGACACGCCGAATTTCAGGATTAGTCCCGTGAAGAGTTGATTGCGGAGGTAAACTGCCGCTTCGCACATCAATGGCGATAACTGTGAAAATCTACCCGCCCGAAGGACTTCGATAGCCTCGGGACAGCCGGCGCGGCTAGTTCGCGATGGCATTTTCCTCGCGTTTCCTTCGTTGATAAGCGGCAACTTTGAGCCTGTTGCCACAGATGTTCATGCTGCACCCTCGACGCGAGCCTTTCTTGCTGGTGTCGAAGAAGTGGACGACACACGATTCGCATTTGCGAATGCGCGACGACTCCGTTTCGGTAAGCAGATCCACGGTTGCCTCGACGATCGGCGCCCACAGGTCAGCTGGTTTGCGAGGCTCAAACAGCATCTCTCGAATCATCTTCCCGTTTCGCTTGCGAAGCAAAGTATGACGAGGGTACTGAAGCATCAGAGAATTCACTTCGGCGAGAAAAGCATCGGTCGGCGATAATCCTCTCTCTATCCGTTCCACGGCCTTTCTCAATCTCTCTCTGAATCCAACCAGCTGTTCCAGGAAGGCAATTGCGTCCGCGGAATTGCGCCAGCTTCGGACGATGGCCTTTGTCTTCGGCGAGGTCACCATCCCCGAAGCAATCAACCATCTCTCAAGAGCGTGAAAATTCGGAAGTAGTTCGGTGGGACCGTCTGCCAGGACTGGCTTTGTATTCAACAAATCCAGGATCGGCCTGTTCGCCAAGAACAGAAATCCGTCAATCCATTCATTTACCTCTTGAGAAGCACCGCGCATGAGTCCTCTGCACCAAACTTTTCGAAAATAATTGTAACACCGTCACTGCATCTTTTATCGGTGTTATGTAATCTCATTTCTGTAAGCGGGACCTTTATGTCACCGGGAAAGGAACAATCGCCATGACAACGTTTCAACACGCAACCGTTCACGGCCTCCAGATCTTCTATCGCGAGGCAGGTTCAAAAGCTTCCCCCACGATCGTATTGCTGCACGGCTTCCCTAGTTCGTCGCATATGTTTCGCGACCTGATCCCAAAGTTGGCAGACAAATTTCATGTGATTGCGCCGGACTACATCGGCTTCGGCTACAGCGATGCGCCGGATGCAGGCAAGTTCGATTACACCTTTGACAATCTCGCGGTCCATATAGAGGAATTGCTGTTCGGCGTCTTCGGCCTGAAGAAGTTCAGCATCTACGTGCAGGATTACGGCGCACCTGTAGGCTATCGCATCGCCTCGAAACACCCAGACGCCATCGAAGGAATCGTGGTGCAGAACGGAAATGCCTATGTCGAGGGTATTGGCGCGGCCTTCGATCCGATGAAGCCTTTCTGGGCAAATAGGAATGCAGAGACGGAGAAGCCAGTGCGAGACCTGCTCAAGAAAGAGACCACCATGTTTCAATACACGCACGGAACGAAAGATGTTTCGCGCATCAGTCCGGACTCTTATACCGTGGATCAGTTTTTTCTCGATCGTCCTGGCAACGACGCAATCCAGCTCAACCTGCTTCACAACTATCAATCGAATCTCGCACTCTACGACGGCTGGCATAGCTTCTTTCGGAACAAACAGCCGAAGACGCTAATCGTGTGGGGAAAGAACGATCCTTTCTTCACCGTCGAAGGCGCGCAAGCCTACCTTCGGGATATCCCGAAAGCGGAGCTTCACCTGCTCGATACTGGCCACTTTGCGCTTGAGGATTCGAGCGAATTCATTGCGCAGAAAATTGTGAAGTTCTTTGCTTGACGGCGGTGAACATTCGCTTCGTATCTACGCTTTGAAGTACAGGAAAGGATAAGCATCGTGAGTTTTCCAGAGAATGCCACAGTAGTAATGGCCCACGGAGCGTGGGCCGATGGATCGAGCTGGCAAGCGGTCATCGGCCCGCTTGAGCATAACGGCTTGAAGGTGATTGCCGCGCCAATTCCCCTCACATCCCTGAGTGACGATGCGGCAGCTTTGAAGCGCACGATTGCGCGGACGAGAGGCCCGGTGATCGCCGCCGGTCATGCCTACGCTGGCGCGATCATTGGCACGGCTATCGATGAGCGGGTGAAAGCTCTGGTTTATATCGCAGCCTTGGCGCCGGACGAAGGAGAGACTGTTGCCGAGGTTTTCTACAGAGACGAACCTCACCCAAAGGCGCCGCGATTTGCTCCCGATGCAGACGGCTTGATCTGGATGCCCGATGAAGGATTTGCAAACGCCTTTGCACAGAATGCGACGGAGGAGCAGATCGCTCTTGCCAAGGCCGTGCAAAGACCGATTGCTGTGAAGAGCATTCAGGAGCCGGTTCCCCGCCCCGCGTGGAAGTCGAAGCCCTCCTGGTTCCTGATCGCGGAACAGGACCGAATGATTCATCCCAAAACGCAGCACTTCATGGCGGAGCGCATGAAGGCGGCCGTAAGGTCTTTCGCGGTGGATCACACTCCGCTGCTCACCGCGCCGGACAAAGTCGTAGAGATCATCCTCGAAGCGGCTAGAGCGACGCTTGCTTAAGCCTGAGTGATACGGCCGCGGCAATTTCTTTTTGGTTTCCGCTAAGCGGGGTCGCTCTGGATCGCTGCGTTCTGTTCATTTACTTAAGCCCACGCGTAACTGAATTGATTCATAGGTCAGTGCGTTCATAACAACCTCACGACACAGCAATCATGGAGGAACATCATGAAGAATTCCGTC
>JAZKAG010000236.1:0-12003 GCA_040389265.1 Acidobacteriota bacterium | reverse complement strand
GCACTTGTCAGCCTGCCCATGATTGCGCTTCTTGTGGTGGCTATCTTTAGCGTGCATTTGCCCTATGGATTTAGTTCGATCAAACTGATGGCGGTGACCGCCACAGGCGCGCAGTTCGGGAAACCGGGGTACGAATGCGATCTGCTATATATTGCCTGCCTCGCGGCGCTCGTCCTGGGTAGTTCTGGGCCGTTGTCGATCGATGGCTTCATCAGAAAGCGGATACTGTCTCAGGGCGGCTGCGAGTCCTAGACGAATCGTATTGGACGCGACTGGGTCACGCGTTCCTATTTTCCCGCTGCTGTTGCAGATCATCCCATGTCGCAGAGAACTAGGCTCCTCTCGTCTCGACAACGTTATGCGCGGACGCAGCGGAGGAGAACAGAGTTATGAGACCTTCGGCCAGCGTTGGGTGAGTCAGGACCGCATCGCGCAGTGCAGTGTAGGGCAGCCCTGCAATCATCGCAACCTGAACAGCGGCAAGAATCTCACCGGCGCCGACACCGAAAGCCGTGAATCCGAGGATGCGATCGCTATCCGTCGCCACGAGAGCCTTCACGAATCCGCTGGTCTCGGAAAGAGTGCGTGCACGCAGGTTGGTTTCCATTGGGACCTTGAACAGGCGATACGATATCCCTTGAGACTCCGCTTGTATTTCACTCAGGCCGATATGAGCAAGTTCGGGGTCGGTAAACAGACAATATGGAACTTGCCTGCCGGTGGTCACACGGTTGCCGCCGGTCAAATTGGCATAGACTACGCGGAAGTCGTCGACGCTGATGTGCGTGAACATCGGACTGCCTGCGACCTCGCCAATCGCCCACACTCCCGGCGCCGTGGTCTGCAGCCGCTCGTTGACCTTGATATATCCTCTTTCGGTGAGTTCAACGCCGGTCAGTTCCAGGCCAAGTCCTTCGGTATTCGGCTTGCGGCCTGCGGCCACCAATATATGACTGCCCTTCAGGATTTTTTCAGTTCCATCCTGCTCGACAACGATACTCACGGAATCGCCACTCTTACCCGACACTTGCTTGATGCGCGCATTCAGGAGAAGGCCGATGCCCTCATCTGCGAGCAGGCTGCGAAGAGCTTCGCGCACGTCCGGGTCTTCTCTGGACATCAGCCGCACATTGCGGTCGATCATCGTCACTTTGCTACCGAAGCGTCGCATCGCCTGGGACAACTCCACTCCGACGTAGCCACCACCAACAACAAGGAGATGTTCGGGAATTTCATCGAGTTCAAGAGCCTCGATATGCGTGAGCGGCTGCGATTCCGCAAGGCCAGGAATTGCCTCCACTGCGGCACGCGTGCCCGTACTGACGATGACATTCTCCCCTCGGAGTTGCCGTGTGGTCCCATCGGGCAGGGTGACTTCCACCATTCGCGGACCTAGGAACCGACCCGTTCCACATATGAACTCCGCCCCCGTTTTCGCGTAGTTTTCCATATACATTTCGTTCAATCCGAGAACCATCTTGCGCTTGCGCTCGCGCACAGTCCGCATCTCGATGGTGAAGCCTTGATTTCTAATGCCGAATTCCTCGGCTCGGCGAAAGTAGTCCACAACTTTCGCGCTGTGGATGATGTTCTTGCTCGGAAGACACGCGATATTGGGGCAAGAGCCGCCAATATACTTGCGATCGACGACCGCAACGCGCTTACCTTCGCCGGCAAATGTCCATCCAGCAATCGTTGAGCCTGTGCCGCCACCGAGTATGACCAGATCAAACTCTTCAGGCTGCGACGCCTTAGGTACATTTGCGGATGGAGAAGTTTCGGTGCTGTTCATGCGACTTTTCCTTTCTGAACGAAGGACTAATTTTGGCTCCCATGAATTTCATCAGGCCAGACACCCTGGACACCCGGGCTCCTTCCTCGATCGCCTTCCCCGGTTGACGCTAATAGACCGAGCGACGCGTCCGGCGCTTACCCGGTCGGGGAAATAACTGACGGCCAGGCGCGCACCGTCACGATTGCCACTGTGTTAGACAGTTTGCCCTATTTTCCATCGTTTCCGGTCTGGTACGTGTACACCCGAATCGCGGCCACATTCATTTTGCATCCCTGAACGCACGCCTGCAATCGGACTCTGAGGTCACGACGAATCGCCAATGGAGTCATTGACACGTTCTGTCCGCATAACCGGCAGTCGGAGACTGGACCAGTTGAGGCTCAAATTGGGTTTTTTGACGAATCCGGCGGTAGAGAAAAGTTCGCTTTCGACTTGCTCCAGTTGAAGTTCGGTTTCTATTTTGCTCGTGTCAGACATGAGTCCACCCCAGGCCGAGCGATCCATCTGTGATCGTTATTTTGTTGCGGCTGGCAACGTGGCTTGTGGAGCCGGGCTTCCTGTAAGCCGAGATCGACGGAGAGCCCGGCGCTTGATGAGCAGGAAAAATACTGGAACGAGGATTAACACATGGATCGTGGATGTAATCATTCCGCCGACAATCGGGGCGGCGATGGGTTTCATCACGTCGGAGCCGATGCCTGTTTCCCAGAGGATCGGCGCCAGGCTGAGGATGACTGCGGTGACGGTCATCAGTTTCGGTCGCAGCCGCTGGACCGCGCCTTCAATCACGGCCTGCTCCAGCCCGTCTTCCGTCATCGATGAATTCTGCGCGTCATGCCGCTGAAAGGCTTCATCCAGGTACACCACCATCACCACGCCGGTTTCGACCGCAATGCCGAACAGAGCGATGTAGCCAACCCAGACGGCAACACTGAAGTTATAGCCAAGTGCCCACTGCAGCAGCAGACCGCCGGACATGGCGTAGAAGGTGGGAAAGATCAACACCGCGGCTTCGGTGACAGATTTGAAGACGAGATAGAGCAACAGAAAGATGACGAAGAAAACGACTGGCAGAATGATCTTGAGACGCTGCTTGGCGTGCACCTCAAACTCGTACTCACCCGCCCAGCGCCAGGTATAGCCCGCGGGAAGCGTCAGCTTCTGTCGTAGAATCTGGTCGGCACGATTCACAAAACCGCCGTAGTTGTTACTTTTTAAGTCGAGAAAAACGTAGCCGGTCAGCGCGCCATCTTCGTCGCGGATCATCGTGGGGCCGCGAGAAAAGGAAACGCGGGCCACTTCGCTGATTGGAATCTGCTCGCCGGACGAAGTCGGGATCAAAGCTTGAGATATCGCTGCTGGATCGTCGCGAAAAGCATGCTGATAGCGCACCGCGATGGGAAAGCGCTCACGGCCTTCGATGTTCTGTGCAATGTCCGCGCCACCAATCTCCGAGGTGATGACTCGTTGTACATCGGCCACCGTCAGGCCGTAGCGCGCGGCCCGCGGCCGATTCACATCGACATTCAGATAGAAGCCCTGGGCAACACGCTCCGCAAAGACGGAATTCGTCTCCGGCATTTGCGAAAGGAGCTGCTGCATCTGTGCTCCGATGTCCTGTATGGGGGCCAGATCTGGACCTTGAATTTTGATCCCTACCGGCGTCTTGATGCCGGTCAGCTCCATGTCGAGCCGGTTCTCGACGGGCATGGTCCATGTGTTGCTCAGTCCGGGAAACCGCAGTTTTTCATCCATCGCGTGGATCAATTTTTCGTAGGTCATGCCGGCGGGCCAGGTCCCGCGGGACTTCAGCATGATGGTGGTGTCATACATATCCAGAGGCGCGTTGTCGGTAGCGCTGTCAGAGCGGCCGACAGTCCCGAACACGGTGGCGACTTCAGGAAAGGAGCGGATGATTCTGTCCTGGTCCTGCATAAGTGAAACCGCCTGGGTGATAGAGATGCCCGGCAGAGCGGTCGGCATGTAGAGGGCGGAACCTTCATACAGCGCGGGCATGAATTGACTGCCCAAGCGGAAGTAGAGAGGAATGGTGGCTGCCAGAAAAACAAGATTCAGAACAAGCACCAGCTTCCAATGCCGGAGGCTCCAACGCAGCACTGGCAGATACATGGCCTGAGTGATGCGGGCTGCAGGGTTCTTCGATTCCGGTCGCAGCTTTCCGCGCAGGCACAACGGCATCAGCGCGGGAACGAGAGTGATGGACAGCAGTGAGGAGAAAGCGATGGCCAGCGTTTTGGTCCAAGCCAGCGGGCGAAACATGCGACCTTCCTGCGCTTCCAGCAAAAACACAGGAAGAAACGAAACCACAATAATGATGAGCGAGTAGAACAGTGCCGGCCCCACCTGCTGGGCCGCCCCGATCAAAATTCGCCGCCGCTCCGATTCGGTGGGTTCCTCTGCACGTTCGGCCAGATGGCGATGTCCGTTCTCCACAATCACAATGGCCGCGTCGATCAGCACACCGACAGCAAGCGCCAAGCCGCCAAGCGACATGACATTGGAAGTGATGTGCAGGAAGTACATGGGGATGAACGCCGCCAGCACGGCAATCGGCAGCGTCAGGATGGGCACCAGCGCGGATCGAAAATGGAAGAGAAAAATAATACTGACGAAGCTGACAATGATCGCTTCGGCGAGAAGGTCGCGCTTCAACGTGTGGATGGACTGATTGATCAGCCAGGAGCGGTCGTAAGCTGTGACAATTTCTACGCCGGCAGGCAGCGAGGACGCAATCTCGCGGAATTTGGCTTTCACTCCGTTGATGACCTTCAGCGCATTCATGCCGTAACGCATAACAACAATGCCGCCGACAGTTTCGCCTTCTCCCTGCCAGTCGGCCGCGCCGCGCCGTACATCGGGGCCGAATGAAACAGTCCCAAGATTCTTCACCAGCACGGGGGTGCCGTTCTTGGTGGCAACCGGAACATTTTCCAGATCGGAAAGCGAGCGCAGATAGCCGCGGCCACGGACCATATATTCGGCTCCGCTCATCTGCAGAACGCTTCCGCCAACTTCATTCGTGCTTTGACGGACGCGATCGATCACCGTGGAAGCGGAGATGCCATAGGAGAAAAGTTTGTTTGGATCGAGATTCACCTGGTACTGGCGCACGAAGCCTCCGATGCTTGCCACCTCTGCCACGCCAGGAACAGTTTCGAGTTGATAGCGCAAGTACCAATCCTGCAGGGCACGCAGATCGGCCAGGTTCCTGGTGTGGCTGCGGTCGAGGATGGCGTACTGGTATACCCAGCCTGCTCCGGTTGCGTCCGGCCCGATGGCGGGATGCACATCCGCCGGCAGCCGTCCGGCAATCTGTTCCAGATACTCGGTCACGCGTGACCGCGCCCAATACAGATCGGTGCCGTCCTGAAAGACGACGAAGACATAGGAGTCGCCGAACATGGTCTGAGCGCGAACGTTCTTGACGCCGGGAGCGGAGAGCAGGGCGGTCACAATGGGATAGGTAACTTGATCCTCAATGACATTCGGCGGCTCGCCCGCCCACGGTGTGTGGATGATGACTTGCACATCGCTAATATCCGGCAGTGCATCGAGCGGCACATGCTGCAAACACCACACTCCAGCGACAACCAGCAGGATCGCCCCAGTGAATACCAGAAATGGATTGCGCGCGCACCAGGCAATGATTCGTGCGATCATCGCATGCCTCCACTCGCGGTCAGGCTGAGTTGCTTGGTGGCGACGACTTGACCGCCCCGTTGGACGGTCACGTTCACTTGCCACGTTCCGCCGGTCTCAAGTTGCAATGAGCCCTGATAGAAACCGCTGCCCATATCCGTCAGCGTAGCTGCGGCAAGCTTTGCCGCCATGCCCATGGCGGGCATGGCCGGGATCGCGAAGGTCGCGGTCACTTGTGCGCCGATGACCGGCTTCCCATCCTGACCGGTCAGTTTTACGCGCACGGTATTTGCGCCCTGGTGCGGTGGTTCTGGCTGGGTGCTGAAGTCGATCTGCATCTGCGGAGCGGACCCGGCGGTTACCGATGCAGCCTGCTGCGGCAATGGTGAAAAGGCCTGAAGCGCCTGTTGCAGCTGCGCCTCCGAGTCCACCAGAAAGTTGGCCGAGCTGACCACCAGTTCCCCAGCCTTGAGTCCGTTGAGGACGATCACGGAATCTTCGAGCTGCGGTCCGATCTCAATAGTGCGTGGCTCCAGATTGCCGTTTCCGCGGTTGATAAATGCAATGGCTTGCGAACCAGTTTGCAATACCGCGGAAGACGGAATCACCAGATGCCGGCCCAGTGGGACGGTGATCGCAACATTGACATACATTCCCGGCTTGAGCACGACGCCGGGATTGCGGAAGATGAGGCGCACACGAACGGTTCGGGTTGTCGAATCCACCTGCGGCAGCACCTGATCGATGCGGCCGTTGAAATGACGTCCGGGATAGGCATCGACGGTGACCTGGGCAGGATCTCCCGGTTTCAAACGGCCCACATCATTCTGAAACACAGCGGCGTACACCCACACTGTGGAGAGATCGGCGATTGTGTATAGCTTTGTATCGGGTTGGACATAGGCATTCGGCAAAACGTTGCGCTCGATGATATAGCCGGAAACCCGCGAATCGATCGCGATATTGCGCTGCACTTTTCCGCTTTGCTCCAGGTCTGTGATCGCCTGTGACGGTATGCCGAACTGGCGTAGGCGCTCCTCCGCGGCTTGCAGCAGCCAACCACTCTCGTGCGAGGCCATGCCATTCGCATCCTGCGAAAAACTCTTCTGGTTTTGCCGAGCCAGCAAATATTCCTGCTCGCTGCTCACAAGGTCCGGGCTGTAAATGGTGAACAAGTGTTGCCCTTTGCGCACGTACTGGTAGGTTGCATTGGCAAACACATCCTGAATCCAACCCGGAAAGCGCGTCTGCACATACGAGAGCCGCTGCTCATCTATGTCCACATTGCCGGGCACGCTCAGGTTGTCGTTCACGTCCTTCAATTTCACCGTCGCCATCGTCACACCGATTTCCTGCAGGCGCTGCGGCGACAACTGCACCGAATTGAGCGCAGGATCCGCTCCAGCAGTCAGGGCGGCACTAGAGGTTGTCGGCTGCGGAGACATCGCCGGCCCGCGCGCGACGACCGGGCTTTCAGAAACCTGTGAAGCGGCGCGATACCGAGGCAACAGCACATAGAGAAGCGTGGCCGCAAGCAGAACGCAGACAGCAATCGCCGAAACAAGCGCAATCTGATAGGTTCGGGCCTTCACGGTTTCACCTCCAGGATGGCCGCGTGGGCCGTATCGAGAGGAGCGCCTGTGGCGAGTTCGAGATCGGCGAGGCGCGTGTCGAAGTCTGCCACCGCCTGCACCCAGGCAAGATCGATATCGATGACGGTCATCTGACTGTCGAGCAAATCGAGAAAGTCGGTTTTATCGTTCTCATAGGCAATCACGCTCGACTGCAGCGTTGCCTCGGCCTGCGGTTGCAGTTGGTCGCGATAGAGAAGCGCGAACTTTTGTGAGGCTTGTGCCTGGACCAGCGCTTCCCGGACCTGACCGAATGCAGCATTGCGCAGCGCCGCCAGCTCGGCGTCTTGCTCGGTGGCTCGCGCTCTGGATTCGGCAATCTCCGCATCATGCTTGCGGTGATTCAACCATGGCAGATTCATCGAAGCCTCTACCATGTAGTCGTTGCGCATGTCGCTGGTGGGCGGCATCAACATATATCCTCCAGAAACAGTGAAATCCGGAACGTAAGCCTTCCTTGCCAGCGCCTGCTCCTTGTGGCTGCGTTCGGCGGCCGCTTGAGCCATCACCAAATCGGGCCTTGAGCGAAGCGCCAGGGATTCCAGCTCATGCTCGTCCGGAAGCGGTGCCAACACGGCGTATTCTCCACGAACATGGAGCGGTGCGCTGGGATCGCGTCCCAGCAGCGTATTGAGACGCGAGCGAGCGAGCTCCGCATCCCGATCGAATCGGATCATGTGTTCCGCCAGCTGCGTCAACGCAACCTGGGCCTTCAAGATGTCCTGTTGTGGAACTTTCCCCACTGCGTACTTGATTCGCGCTGCTTCAATCGCCTGACGCGCGACAGAAACATGCTCTTGGTGGACCCGCAATTCATCGTTGGCCAGCAGCATGTCATCGAACGCCTTGTGGACGCGCACGCGAATATCCAGCCGCGTCTGCTTCAGCTCCGCCTTCGATTCGGCCACGTCGGACTGGGCTACGCTGGTGCGCAGCCCCCGCTTGCCAGGTCCCGGCAGGGTTTCTGTGATACTGAACATGTTCTGCGCGTTGTTGAAGTTCCACGGCTGCTGCAACGGCACTCCCCATCCGCGATACATCGCAATGGGATCGTCGAGCGCGCCCGCTGCGGGAACATGCGCTTCGGCAATGGCAACTCGCCGGACGGCCACCTCGACCTCCGGATTTCTGGAGAGAGCGATCTGTTCCACATCGTTCAGCGTTAAGACTGGACCGGAATCCCGCGGAGGATTGCTTTCCTGAAAGAACGCGGCCATGCCACTCAGCCCATCGCCATTGTCCCTGGGTTGCGCGCGCGCAACCCAGGTAGGTGCGGCGAGCAGAAGAACGCTCAGTAAACTAGAAATACGAATTTTCATCACTCCCTCGTGGAAACATCAGGTTCACAGCCTGGGTGTTCGCCTGACTCAAAGAGCACAGAACGACGCACCAGGCACAATTTCAGCCTGCGAACGAAGGGATCCTAGATTCGGAGTATGGAGGCGACAGCGGAGGCGAGGATCGGTACAGGCGGCGCGAAAGCAGGCCCGCAGCGGGCGCTAGCGGCGCAGGGTGCAGATAAACTGGCCGCATGTGAAACCACAGCCAGACTCCACGAATGATCAACAGCATCAGGATACACAGGAGCAACGACCGCGCTCTGCTGGTGCACCAGGCAGCACGAACTACCCGCGTCCATTGCAGACGGATCGCATGCCTGCGCCATGCCATGACAGCACGCATGTTGACCCATCAGATGGGTCGACCCAAGACACGCGGAAACTGGCAGCATGGTCCAGAGGAGCATCATGGCCAGTATCAGGAACACGCGTTGTCTGCTTAGATCCACATGCATATGATAAACGCCTAGCCTCAGCTATCAGCATGAGGGCTTTGTAGCGAACTTCGCAGTGACGAATATCACATCCTTCCGTCCCGGTATTCGCATGTTCGCCAGAGTCTGTCGCGGCATACTCGAGCCCTGAGAAGGTAAAGTTGGCACACAAAATTCGGCTGGGCCTTGTATTGATACACCAGGATTCTGCAATAGAGTTTTTCAATCTACGAAAAATCGCCTATGCGCCTTGCCCAGGCAGTCCGCATTACTGGCAATGAACGATCGGATCTCGGTCGGAGGAGTGTTAACCGGCCGGGGAGCGGACTTCATTATCATCGATGATCCTTTGAAGCCGGAGGAAGCTCTTTCGGATGCGCAAAGAAAGTCGACCAACGACTGGTACGACCACACTCTTATAAGCCAGCTCAACGATAAGCGAACTGGGCGCATCATTCTGATCATGCAGCGCCTTCATGAAGCGATCTTGTCGGCCACATTCTCCAACGTGAAGGCTGGACGGTTCTTCGCTTTCCAGCCATTGCGGAAGTGGAAGAACAGCACAGGATACAAATGCCGTTCCGACGAGCAAGAATCCACATTCTTCCCGGCTGCCCTCGAAGGTGGAATGATCAAGATGAGCTGGTTCAAGACCTATAAGGATGCGGAATTGCTCGAGCCTTTTGAGTACATCTTTCAGAGCTGGGACACAGCAAACAAGGTGACGGAGCTCAGCGACTACAGGGTGTGTACGACCTGGGGAGTCAACAAGGGAAGACTGTATTTACTGCATGTTTTTCGACAACGTTTGGAATATCCAGAGCTGAAGCGTGCGGTTTTGACGCAAGCCAGTGCGTTCACCCCCAAAGTTGTTCTCATCGAAGACATAGCATCGGGCACGCAATTGATCCAGGAGCTCATTCGCGAGGGGTTCCATCCCGCGACGCGCTACTCGACAACCATGGACAAAATCATGCGCATGCATACTGTCACCGGCACCATCGAAAATGATCTGGTCTACTTGCCGGAAAAGGCGGAGTGGCTTCCCTCGTATATACATGAGATGGGGATATTTCCTCATGGCAAATTCGATGACCGCGGAGACTCCACATCGCAAGCACTGGATTGGGTGCGAAATCAGCAGCGGTACACCTACGGATTACTCGAATATTACGAACAATTGGAGGCTAGCATGATTAAGTGTCCCGCCACGCCCAACATCTTTCTGCGACCTCGCGGATTCTGAAAAATCGCGGTCCTAGGTCTGTGATGGAAATTAGGCTGGTGAAACCGTGCAGCAGAAGGCTCTGAATTACACGCTCGCCGAAACTGTTCCCCTTGCGCTTCAAAGCAGGCAGAGCAAGGTTCGAAATCCAAACTGTTTTGCCCAGCTCTCCCTTGAGTTCCTACCTGGACTCTGCGGGTGCTGGAAAGGGGCGGCCATTTGAAAATAGCATCCATAAGCACACCACGAATCAAAACAACTACGGTAGGCTCATACCCGATTCCAGACTGGCTGGCTGCGCTGCCCAGCGATCAGGCTCGCACCGATGCCATGCGCGTGGTGTTCGATCTCCAACGGCAGGCTGGCATCGATCTTCCGACTGATGGCGAGCTTTACCGGTTTGACGTCAATCATCCCGACACCAATGGCATGATCGAGTACTTTATCGCTCCGATGGAGGGCGTCCGTACACGCATGGGACGCAGCGATTGGGAGACGTTCGCCGCGAAGCAGACGATGGGCTTCCGCAGCAAGCCGGCTGGGGTGGTGATAAGTGAGCTAGGGGAAGGCGGACTGAATCTGAAAGCGGATTGCGCGAGTGCGGCGTCGGTAGCTGGTGGTCCGTTCAAATTTACGGTCACGAGTCCGTACATGCTGGCCCGCACTTTGGTGGACAACCACTATCGCAATTTTGAGAATTTGACCATGGCGATCGCGCAGACATTGGCATTTCAGGTGGCCGATCTAGATTGCGCCTGCGTACAGGTGGACGAAGCGAACATCACGGGCAATTCCGGCGACGCGGACCTGGCGGCGCGCGCGATCAACGTGATGCTTGATCAGGTGAAGGTCGAGAAAGCGGTTCATCTCTGCTTCGGAAACTACGGCGGCCAGACCATTCAAAAGGGCGAATGGCAATCGCTGATTCAATTCCTGAATCGCCTGCACGTGGACCACCTGGTACTCGAGCTGGCTTGCCGCCCCGAAAAGGATCTGGACGCGCTGAAGAATGTGGATTCGAAGATCAAGCTCGGCGTAGGCGTGATTGATGTAAAGGTCAACCATGTCGAGACTGCGGACGAGGTGGCGGCCCGGATTGAGATTGCAGAGAAGCGGCTCGGGGCCGGCCGGGTGAGCTGGGTGCATCCGGACTGCGGATTTTGGATGTTGAAGCGCTCGGTGGCGGATCGAAAGATAGCGGCGCTGGTGAAAGGGCGCAACCTATACCTGGGAATCTGAGATGAGAGTAATAGATAGTCAAGCGTTCAATACTCTTTCATCCTCCTGAACGAGTATCCGCAATTAGGTTCCGAGAAACTGCTAATTATGATGGGAAGCAAGAGCACCACGCTGCAAATCGAAGCGAGGTGGGTTACGCTCGCCACCGCTTTACGAAGATAGACTGCTGCCAAGGGAGGTGCGGGTGCAAAGGATCACGCAAGAGATGACGGTAAGAGATGCCCTTCCCTTCCTCTCGCCTGCTCAACAGATCAACCTCGGTCCCTGGGCTGAGGAATTTTGCATCCATCTTCGCGAGTTCCACATGGGCCACATTAAGACCTACGAAAATCTACGCCTGTGCGTAGCCTCTCGCGAGGGGGTCAATGCCGAAGTGCCAACCCTATTGACATTGCTCGATTCGGTCGGAGCCGGAGAGGAAATCAGGAAACTCTATCATCCATTGCTAGAACCGGATGAGCGTTCCTTGGAGCTGTAGATCCCGATCCAATATTGGCGGAGCGCTGGCGCGTTCACTACGACACCGTCCGGCCACACTCTTCGCTGGGCTATCGACCACGGGCGCCAGAGGCCTGGCTGGCAAACAGCTTGGGGCACGAAGAAGTGGAAACCGCGACTCGCTTCCCACTTCTCCACACCCCCGACTGCGACGGACTTACTAACTCATCCGTTGCGCTAC
>JAZKAG010000235.1:10125-20851 GCA_040389265.1 Acidobacteriota bacterium | reverse complement strand
TGTGCGCTGATGCCGCGCGGCGGAACAATTTCCACCAGCGCGACAAATTTCCCGGCAACCAGGTCGGCGCCGAGTTTGGATCGCTTCTCCAGAGGCGGCGCGGTCACAGAGTTTTGGACCGTCAGGGTCGCGGACTTCACTGGCCCGCTTTTGCGAGCATCCAGCGCCCGCAGCGCAGAACGGATGGCGCGAATATGACTGGGCGTTGTGCCGCAGCATCCGCCAACAAACTGAACTCCGGCCTGCGCAAACTTGCGCGCAAAGCTGGCCATATATTCCGGAGAGCACAAATAAATGTTGCGCCCATCGACGGCGCGCGGCATGCCCGCGTTCGGCATTGCGACTAGCGGCAAAGTGGTCGCCGTCCGCATCCGTTCGATGGCGCTTAGGATGGTGGCCGGACCTGCGCTGCAATTACATCCAACGGCATCCGCACCCCATTCGGTCAGCTTTTGCGCGGCCACTTCCGGAGAGGAGCCATCCAGCGTATTCCCTTCCTCATCGATCGTCATCATCGCCAGAATCGGTAACTGCGGCGCCGCTTCTCGCGCGGCCAAGATCGCCTGATGCACTTCGCTCAATGACGTCATGGTCTCCAAAATCAGAAGATCGACGCGTCCTTCGGCCAGGGCGCGAATCTGCTCGGCAAAAGCCGCGCGCGCTTCCTCGAACGAGATCTTGCCGAGCGGTTCAATCTGCACCCCGATCGGGCCCACCGCGCCGGCGACATACGCCTGCGTCGCCTGCTTGTCGCGAATCTGGTCCGCCGCCTGACGTGCGATCCTTGCCCCCGCTACGTTGACATCGTGAACCTTGTCCTGCAATCCATGCCGCTGCATACGAAATCGATTGCCGCCGAAGGTATTGGTCTCGATAATTTCCGCGCCTGCCTGCAGATATTCCTCGTGGATGGCGCGAATCAGATCGGGCTGCGACAGGTTCAACTCGTCGTAGCAACGGTGAATAAACACGCCGCGTTCGTACAGCATCGTACCCATGGCGCCGTCGCAAAGAACGCTTCGTGTTTGGAACAGCTCGCTTAAACTAGTCGGCATCGAAATTGGTCCGTCTGATTATCCTAGACCAGTTTCCTGCGGGTGTCCGCCATCGGAATCCGGTCTGTGCATCCATCCTTAAAATTGATGAACGTATGTGTGAGTTGGTCGCATATTACAACCCCACACCAACCGGTCGACTGGGGCTGCCTACAAGCGCCAGATTCAGGTAACTGGTATACACTAGCCTTTCAGCCACGAACGATGAATGTGCCCTGGAATTGGAGCATTGAGCTTTGATGAGTCGTAGTAGTTTTGTCCGCGTTGCCCTCAGTGTCGTCACCGCTACAAGCGTTTTTTGGATGATAGGCTGTCTCGGTCAGAGATCCTATCTGGCAGGACGACCTGTTCCGCCCAGTGCGGTCCTTTCACGCGTTATGGTGGCGATCCAGAATCCTTCCCCGATTGTCACCGGAGAGCTGCAGATTCTGGATGCTCGCTACGACATTCGCAATAGTGAGAACGGAAAGGTTCCAGCTTTCTTCATCAGCGGCTATAAGGGCGCTTTGCCCAGCATGATTCTCAACTACCCTGAACAGTCTCAGGGTTATGTGTACGGATCGGGCGACGGCAGTTTGACCGCCGTCAGCTATGCCAGCGAATCCGCGACCGGGAACATCAGCGGGCTGCCCGGACCTTCCAGCAGCATCTTCGTGCCTTCCAGCGGAAGTTACGTGATTGCCGCCAATCAAACCGCTCAATATGTGTCGGTGCAAGATCGCGTGCAGGGCGTGGCCGTTTATTTGAACCTGCCGAACGTTTACAAGGTGGAAGCGAATCCCAGCGCTACCGTAATGCTGGCATTTGTGCAGAACAGCAATTACGCCTATCGCATCATTCATCTGCAGCAGCCGAACGGAAATGTTACGCCGGTGCCGACTTTTCCCAATGAAGCGAACTGGCCCCGAGACGTCGCGCCGGTCAACTGTCAGCCCATCAACCTTCCTGTCTACTGCGTGGTTCCGGTGCTTGACCAGAATGGCAATCCCATCGCCTTCGATCGCCCATCCAATACTATTTTTTCGTCTGATGGCACCACCGCCTGGCTTCTGAACTGTGGACCCGAATGCGGCGGTCAGCAATCGGGCGTCAGCTTTCTTAACATGGGCGTGTTGAACGTCTATAACTTTCCCGGCAGTACTTATCCTGCGCCACCTGCCAATCCAGCACCGCCGACAGAGTCACAGCGAATCCCTGTGCCCGGGGGAGCGACGATGGCTCTCTATGGAAACGGGACCTTGTATGTCTCGGGTCAGCAAAAGCAGCCGGATGGTTTGTTCGAGGGATTTCTGTCGCTCGTCAACTTGAGCAGCAATCAAGTCACCGCGACGTATCCCATCTCCGACGGCATCCATACCAAGATGTTGTTCGGCGACGACAATACGCTTTGGATCGGCTCCCAGCAATGCGCGACGGGCGAGCGAACCGCTCTGAATCTGATTAATCAAATCAGTGGTGGAATTGACAACGGCTGCCTCACCATGTTCAACATGAACGTTCCGCCGAGTACGGACCCCACCAACCGCAACCCGCTCGTGGAACCTCCCTATGGCGATCTGACTGGCCTCGCAGCCATTCGCCAATGGCACAAGATGTATACCGCGTATGGCGGTCAGATCCACATCTACGCCACTACCAACGTAGGTATCACCACCAGCACAAGAACCTATGTGGCGGGGACGGAGCTGTCCAACGGCAACGCGACCGTCCAGGGAACCGCATACGACGTCGCTTATATGGATGCGATTACGAACGGATCGAATTAAAAGGCTTTTTCCATTTTGAAGATTGCGCTATGAGCAACGCTTAGGCCTCTCCCGTCTGTCACGCCGCACGACAGACCTGACCTTCGATCCGCTGCATGGACCACCGGCATGATCCAGCCTGTCGACATTCTCGCAATTGCTGCGCATCGTGACGATGTGGAGCAGACTTGCGGCGGGACGCTGCTCCAGTCCTCGGCGATCGGCCTGCGAACTGCCATTCTCGACCTGACACAAGGCGAAGCTGGAACCCGCGGTACCTCAGCCGAACGTGCGGCAGAAGCTGAAGAGGCTGCAGGCATTCTTGGCGCGACCTGGCGTCATGCCCTCGATCTTCCAGATGGACGCCTGGAAAACACTTGGGAAAATCGGCTGAAGATTGCGACGGTGCTGCGGCAGGCGCAACCCCGCGTCGTCATTTTGCCGTATTGGCAGGCACGCCATCCGGATCATTCCATTGTCGCGACGCTGGGCTATGAAGCGTGTTTTGTCGCCGGCCTCGCCAAAGTAGAAACCGACACGCCGCCCCATCGTCCCTTCAAAATTGTTTACGCCAGCTTATACGCGGATGTCCGCCCTACCTTCATCGTCGATATCACACCCTATATCGAGCAGCGTTTTCAATCCTTGATGGCCTACCGCTCGCAATACGAAAATCAAGCCACTGGCGGCAAGCTGTTTGTTCCAAAGGAAGAAATTCGCGAGCGCATCTTCGCCCTGGCAAGTTTCTACGGAATGCTCGGCGGCGTGCGCTATGCAGAGCCCTTCGTCCAAAAAGAAATTGGCCTGGTCGAGGACCTGACACTCATTCCCGTGCAATCGATCTAGCGAATGCCGATACAAAACGGCGTGAGGTAGTCGAACGGTTTTCCGTGAGTGGGACATCCTGGGGATCGAACCCCAGCTTCTCCACACGGAACGATCCTGGCCGCTGGCTATCCGCACATTTCATGTGCTAACTCAATCGAAATGCCAGCGTCTAACGACCGCTCCCGTTTTACCGGTCGACTTGTTCTGCAAATGGTGTTAGGTTTGTCCCCAAACTTGCCTGTACATTCTGTCCTAGGTACGCGTCGATGACTCTTTCGACGGAAAGAAGAATCCCAAATGGCATTCCAAAGGGTTCTATCGGCGACCTCTCTACTCTTGGCGCTTTCACTTTCCGGCTGTGGCAGCAGCAGCAGTGGTAGCGCCAGCGCCCCCACGAACGTCTACCTCGCGGGCAGCGCGCCCATTTCCAACACCGCCAAAACCGGTACCTCCATCGCGACCTACTGGAAGAACGGCACCGCCACCAACCTGACCGACGGCGCCCAGAATGCATGGGCCAGCGCGATCGCGGTCGACAGCAGCGGCAATGTCTACGTGGTCGGGTACACGGTCAGCGCCACGACGGGCAAATATGTAGCGACTTACTGGAAGAACGGAACGGCGACCAACCTGACCGACGGAACAACGCAGGCGGATGCAAAGGCGATCGCCGTCGACAGCAGCGGCAATGTTTACATCGTGGGCTCGACATCCGAAGCGTCGGGGTACAGCATGGCAACCTATTGGAAGAACGGCGCTCCCACGTACCTGACCGATGGAATGGCCCCTGCGGGCGCCGACGCGATCGCGATTGACAGCAGCGGCAATGTGTACGTGGCGGGCAGTACATCTAAGGCATACTCGGGCAACTCCATAGCCACCTACTGGAAGAACGGCACGGCCACCAACCTGACCGATGGAACGACGTATGCGTTTGCCGACGGGATTGCGGTCGACGGCAGCGGCAATGTGTACGTGGCGGGCACTTTTTACAGCGCCACCACCAGTAAATCCATCGCGACGTACTGGAAGAACGGCATGGCCACTAGCCTGACCGACGGAATGGGTGAAGCGGATGCCAACTCCATTGCGGTCGACAGCAGCGGTAATGTCTATGTGGCGGGCGATACAGCTGACGCATCGGGGCACAACTACATGGCGACCTACTGGAAGAATGGCACAGCCACAGCCTTGGCCGGAATGTCATACGCGTCTGCTGACGCAGTCGCGGTCGACAGCAGCGGGAATGTCTACGCCGGCGGCATAACAACCAATCCATCGACTAACACGGCCAATACTATAGCGACTTTCTGGCAGAATGGCGCGGCGACCAACCTGACTGGCGGACTTCTGGATGGCGACGTGTCGGGGATCGCTCTGTCCAGCAAGTAACGGCCTTGTGGAGGTCGGATGCCACTTGAGCCAACATTGTCGCCGTGACGAGTTATAGGACGAAGCGGATTTCCTTAGTCTCCTGCGGGTGCAGTTGCTTCAGGGTGCAGTTGCGGAGTCCACTGGTTCTTACCGCTGGCATCGAGCGTCAGCGTCAGCGCGCCTTGCTGGCCCTCTTTAACATACGGGCCCTTGCCGGAGTGAGGCTGCTCCTTACTGTCGGAGAACTGCACCTTCATGCGGCCCGCATCCTGCAGTTGAATGCGATAAACATACGTTGCTCCGGAAGCGAGGTAGGACATTCCAAAGCTGGCGCTTGGATAGTCGACTTCAATGTTATGCAGATCAGTTGTTCCCGAATTGACGACGCGCACCTCGACCAGCTTGGTGCGGCAGCCAACCATCAGCATAAAGCCTGCCAGCGTAGCCAGTCCTAAAAATCCGCGTAGTCGATTCCGCCGAGTCATGTCATTAGTGTAGGGGAGAAAGAGAAGGCACAGGCGCGCCACTATTCTTTGGACTCTGCCAATTTCCGCACAGTCTTCACGATCTCCGGCAGGCGGCTGTATGCGGCTACACATCGCAGCCACAATTTATTGTCCAGCCCCGGCGATCCACTCATCACCTTGCCAGAGGGCACATCGTGCGAGACGGCGCTCTGTGCCGTCAAGATGGATCCATCGCCAATCGAACAATGTCCGGCCACCGCCGCCTGGCCGGCAAGAATCACATTCTTGCCAAGGTGCGATGAACCGGCCAGACCCACCTGCGAGCACAGCAGCGTATTTTCGCCCACCGTGCATCCGTGTCCCACCTGCACCAGGTTGTCAACCTTCACGCCCGCGCCGATCCGCGTTTCTCCCACACTGGCACGATCGATGCAAGCATTCGCCTGCACCTCGACACGGTCTTCCAGAATCGCCGGGCCGGATTGCGGAATTTTGCGCCATCGGCCGGCATCATCTTTTGCAAATCCGAATCCGTCCGATCCGATCACTGCGCCGTTTTGCAGGATGACATCGTCGCCCAACCTACAGCCTTCACGCACTATAGAGTGAGAATGCGCAAGGAAACGATGCCCGATGCGAACGTTGGGATAGATCACAACGTGTGCCAAAATCACCGCCTCATCGCCCATTTCGACATTGTCTTCAATCACCGCATAGGCGCCCACGTGGCAATTGCGTCCAAGCTTCGCAGTTGGAGCAATGATGGCGGTGGGATGAATGCCCGCGGCATAGGCGGGTGTCTGATAGAAAATGTCAACCGCGCGCGCAAACGCCAGGTACGGATTCGCCGTGCGCAAGGTTGCGGCTGCGATGGCAGGGAAATCCTCTGTGACGAGAACGGCTGCGGCCTGCGTAGTTTTCGTCAGCGCTGCATATTTTGGGTTGGCGACAAAAGTCACCTGGTGCGCGCCGGCTTCTTCAATGCCCGCGACGCCTGTCACTTCGATGGTTTCAGGCGCAGGATTCTGCGGGCTGCCTTCTAAACGCGCGTTCAGTCGGCGTGCCAGTTCTGCCAGTTGCATGGGCTGATTGTATCCAAAGCGAAGAAGATTATCCTTCGTCGTCTGGGACTGTCTGATGTTGCTTGGCCGCAGCCACCAGCTTTTCCTGGGTTTGCGGCAGAACAAAATCGTAATGATCCATCTCCATGTGGAAGCTGCCCTGGCCTTGCGTCATCGCGGTCAGGTCGGCTCCGTAGGTCAGCATGTCGGCCATCGGAACTTCCGCCTGAATCACGGTCTGACCGGGCACCGAACTTGGCTCCATTCCCAGGACGCGGCCATGCCGTCCTGGAAGATCGCCCATCACTGTTCCGGCAAAGCTATCGGGTGTCTGGATGCTGGCTCGCATTACCGGTTCCAGCAGCGCCGGTCGCGCCCGCTCCATGCAATCGCGAAACGCCAGCCGGCCTGCAATCCGGAAACTCATTTCATTCGAGTCGACCTCGTGATATGAGCCGTCGAACACGGTCACCTTGAAGTCCACCATGGGATGGCCCGCGAGATAGCCGCGGTCGGCCGCCTCACGGACACCCTTTTCAATGGCCGGAACATAATTGCGTGGAATTGCTCCCCCGAATATGTCATTCACAAACTCGAAGCCGGCACCGCGCGGCAATGGCTCGATGCGAATCTTGCAGTCACCAAACTGCCCGTGGCCGCCAGACTGTTTTTTATGCCGGCCATGTCCTTCCGCATGCGTGCGGATGGTTTCGCGGTACGGCACCTTGGGCGCCTTCAGCGTCACTTCTGTGTGATAGCGGCGCCGCAACTTTGATACCACCACTTCAATGTGTTGCTGTCCGGTTCCGGCGATCAGAAACTCATTCGTCTGCGGATCGCGATAGAAACGGATCAGCGTATCTTCTTCCATAATGCGATGCAGCGCATTCGCCAATTTGTCTTCATCCGCGCGAGTCTTGGGTTCAATGGCAAACGCAATTGCCGGCTCGGGATTCTGCACCTGCTCATACAAAATTGCGTGGCGGCTATCGCCCAGCGTGTCGCCGGTGTGCGTGTTGCGCAGTTTCGCGACGGCGCCAAGATCGCCCGCGTGCAGCTCCGTTACCGGCAAAGGCTTTTTCCCCTGCATGATGGAGAGATGCGCCAGCTTTTCCTGCGCCTGTTGCTTGTAGTTAAAGACCGAATCGTTATCGTGCGCGCATCCGGAAAACACTTTGAAGAAGGAAATCTGTCCCGCGAAAGGATCAGAGATCGTCTTGAACACGAACAAAGAAAGCGGGCCATTGTCGACTACTTTCTGGTGTTCTCTTTCCGGCGCAGCACCATCCCCGTTGCCGTTGGCTCCCTTGGTGTTTTTGGCAGATAACATTGTCGCGGGCACCGGCAGACGTTCGATGGGTGCAGGAGCATACACGCGGAAGAATTCCAGCAGCCGGTCGGTCCCGATGTTCTTCAGGCCGGAAGCATACATCACCGGAAAAATTCGATCTTCTCGAATCGCCTCATGCAGCGCGGGAACCAGGTGCTCTTCTGAGAGAGTGCCTTCGGTAAAGAATTCCTCCATCAGTTCGTCTTTTCCCTCGGCTACCAGTTCCACCAGGGCGTCGTGCCCCGCCTGCGCGCTCTCCAGCAATTCCTTTGGGATTGGGATCGATTGACCGCGGCCCTTGGAATTGCCGCGATAGTCGTAGGCCTGCATTCCAATCAAATCGATGACACCGGAGAAGGAAGGCCCTTCGCCAATCGGCAGCGCGACGGGTGTCACCGTACGCCCAAAGGTCGCTCGCAACGTCTCCAATACTGTGTCAGGCGCAGCCCGTTCACGGTCCATCGCGTTGATCACCAGGATGCGCGGCAGTTTGAACTCCTCCGCGTAATCCCACACCCGCTGGGTCATCGGCTGCGGGCCTTCCACAGCGTCGACGACCACTGCCACGGCCTCCACGGGCAGCATGGCGGAACGGGCTTCCGGCACAAACATGTTGAAGCCAGGAGTATCGATCACATTGATCTTCACCCCATTCCACTCGCAGAAAGCGACCGCATTCGCTAGCGTCGCGCGCCGCGTGACTTCCTCTTCGTCGTAGGCGGTCACGGCCGTCCCATCTTCGACGCTACCCATGGATGGAATTGTGCCGGCGGTCGCCAGCAAGGCTTCAATCAGTGTTGTTTTTCCGCAGTGCGAATGGCCGACAAAGGCCAGGTTACGAATCTCATTGCCCAGGTACGTCTTCATGCCAGTCCTCCAGGAACCTCAATAGTGGACAAGGATGCGGGCGCGTATAGACGCGCGTGGCCCAGCTATTTGGGGGCTGGAACCCCACATCTTCTCCAGCAGCGGCTGTTTCCATCGACAGCTTGCGCGCTCAGACTGCATGGCATACATGTGGCGAATGAACGCGGCGCCCTCTTAGATAGAAATCAATTTCCGCTCGAAAATGCATCGAACGCCAGTCGAAGCCTCCGCATACACGACCACATCTACCGGCACTTCGAAGGACTACGGAGTCTAGCATTGCTGCTTCCGCAACGGCAAATCGGAGGCTGGCTCTTCAAATCGCCGAAGCGCCGGGTGCGGTCTTCGCGGCTGCAGGGAGGGTCGTCACGCATGGTTATGTGATCGACGCCGGATAATAATTCGTTGCTTCAAGTTCGACAATCGCGCTCTGGTCTCGCCGCCGCAAGCAACCTTGCTACAACCGAATTGAAGTTTCTCAGAGCTGCATTCATTAGATTGTTGTTTTCATTCAAGCTTGAAACCTGAAGAGTGCTGTCCGGCGCAAAATGCGAGATAATGAAGGGGTACGACAGCATGATCCCTATGGCAGAGACACACGCGGCGAAAGATCATTACCTCTTCGGAAACCTCGAAAGTAGCGCTTTGAACCAGCGCAAGGTGCGCGAGGTGAATTATGGTTATGACCAGAATGAGGGCGTGATCCTCACCACGCTGGATATCGCTCTGAACTGGGTGCGTAAAAGTTCAATCTGGCCCATGACCTTTGGCCTGGCCTGTTGCGCGATTGAGATGATGTCGATGGGTGCGTCGCGTTTCG
Organism: Acidobacteriota bacterium; assembly: GCA_040389265.1. Classification (GTDB taxonomy): domain Bacteria; phylum Acidobacteriota; class Terriglobia; order Terriglobales; family Acidobacteriaceae; genus JAKAAZ01. The sequence goes on along the minus strand of JAZKAG010000235.1, from coordinate 11,304 downwards.
ATGTCGCCCGCTTTGGTGCCGAGGTGTTTCGCCCCTCGCCGCGCCAGTCAGACCTGATGGTGATCGCCGGCCGCGTTTCGGTGAAAATGGCACCCGTCATACGTCGACTCTATGACCAGATGCCTGATCCAAAATGGGTCATTTCGATGGGCGCCTGCGCCACGTCGGGTGGAGTTTTCAATAACTACGCCCTTGTCCAGGGTGTAAACCAGATTATCCCTGTCGATGTCTATGTCCCTGGCTGCCCGCCTCGGCCGGAGCAGTTGATCTATGCCATCACGCTGCTGCAGGAGAAGATCCTGCGTGAGCGCGGAACGGTAAAAAAAGTCCTCAACCTGGAATAACTGCACCCTAACTCGGACCCAATCGCTCGCATAACACCCGCCACATCATTTGCATATTAATTCTTGGCGTTCGGGTATCTCTTGGTATACCTTTGGACTAGCCCCGTAAACGGGGGTAACCTTTTGATTCAGTCTTGTGCTCTAATCGAATGTGCGATTGCTGTGGATTGAGATCGTTTGCATTGGATTCGTAAGGCGGAACCACAAGTCGTTGAGACGCATCCGGCGCTTGGGAATTGAATAAGGCAAAGCGCTTGAAGTTTACAAAAATGAACTTAGATTTGTTACCACAAAGTTGCGGAGGAGATAGGGATGGAATACTCAAAATTGCGCACTAAAGCCGGCTTGATAGCAGCTTTTTGCGTCTTAGGGCTGGGAACGACTTTGATGGCGCAAACGACAGCCAGTTCGTCAAGCACGGCTGTTCCGAATGCGCCCGCGCCGTCGACGACAATCAATCCGTCGCGAGCAGATATTTTTCTTGGTTTCTCTTACTATGCACCGAACTCTTATGTTAATGGCGCAAAGTACGCCGCCGTGAATTTGGGTGCGATCGGCAGCGGTAAAACCCGCATCATGTCTTCTATCATTCAAAGACTGAAGCAGAGAACCTGTGTGATAGTATCATCCCTCGATATTCAGGATGCTTGCATTGAGGAATTCAGACTGTCTTTAGGCATTACCCCAGGAGCTAAGGGAGGCGGGGAGGATTTTGAAGGGGAAGAAGTTACAGTCTGCCAGGCGCAGCATTTTCGTACCTGGGATGCCCAAAAGTGGGCAGCCTTCTGCCAGGGATACGGCTTGTAGGTTCGGAGCTTCTGACCGGATATCTGCC
>JAZKAG010000235.1:0-10115 GCA_040389265.1 Acidobacteriota bacterium | reverse complement strand
CGATCGGCAGCGGCGCATACTACTTTTCCAAGAACCTCGGTTTCGAGGTTGGACTGGCCTCCCATCCGGATGGTCCTGGTGATGGTTTCACTACCATCAATGCCGGCCCTATCGCCCGCTTCCCGCTGGAGGATGGTCTTACTCCGTTCATTCACGCCTTGGTGGGTACCACCCGCATCGGCGGTCCGAACTACGTCGGCTACTACTCTGACGGCTACGGTCCCATCAATTTCTACAATCCCTATCGGTGGGGCGTAAACTTGACGGCTGGCGGTGGTATGGATTTCCCGCTTCCGATCATGCACCATAAGCTTGCATGGCGTGTATTCCAGGCCGACTATCAATACATGCACGTGTCCTTCGGCCCTGCGAACAGCTTTAATGATCCCAACCCGCCTGTCGTCGCTCCAACGAGCCGCTCGGGTCTGCTTCCGTCCGATTCAACACACGATCCGAACGCTGTAGGCGGCGCCGTTCTCGGTGGCCGTGCCAACATCAATGCGGCGCAGCTGAGCACCGGTCTGGTCTACCACATTGGGAGCATTCTGCCTCCGCCTCCGGTTGCTTACTCCTGCTCCGCTAGCCCGACGGAAGGGTATCCTGGCGATCAAATTACGGTCACCGGTAATGCAACGAATTTGAATCCGAAAAAGACGCCGACCTATAGCTGGACCTCGACAGGCGGTAAAGTCAGCGGAACTTCGACCACGGCAACGGTTGACACCGCCGATCTGGCTCCCGGAACCTACACTGTCGCGGGTCACGTGACAGAAGGTCCCAAGGCCGGCCAGTCCGCGGATTGCAATGCGACCTTTACCGTCAAGCAGTTTGAGCCGCCGACGATTAGCTGCGAAGCCAATCCGACCTCACTCAATCCTGGCGATTCCTCGACCATCACGGCACACGGTGTCAGCCCGCAGAATCGCTCTCTTACTTATAGCTACAGTGCTTCGTCCGGTCAGATCAGCGGTTCCAATACCACTGCAACTCTGAACACCACCGGCGCAGCTCCTGGCGCGATCACCATCACTTGCAACGTGTCTGACGACAAGGGTCAAACCGCTTCCGCCACCACGGAAGTGACGATCAACGCGCCGCCGCCGCCGCCCGCACCGAAGACCGAGACTCTGTGCTCGATCAACTTCGGCCGCGACAAGCGCCGTCCAGTTCGCGTCGACAATGAAGCCAAGGCTTGCCTGGATGATGTTGCTCTGAACCTCCAGCGCAGCGCCGATGCTAAGGCAGTTCTGGTTGGCAGCAGTGCTCCGAATGAGAAGCATGCTGACACGCAGGCTGCAGAGCGCGCCGTCAATACCAAGGCTTACCTGGTCAACGAGAAGGGAATTGATCCTTCCCGCATCGATGTCCGCACCGGAAACGCCGGTTCTGACACCGTCCAGAATTACCTGGTACCTGCAGGCGCTACCTTCGACAACGACGTGCAGGGCACAACACCTGTATCCGGAGACGTCAAGGCTTCAAAGAATGCCTACGGACACGGTCGTGCCACTTCGACAGCACCGCACCACCACCACCACAAGGCGGCGGGTGCAACAACCGCAGCTCCTGCCAATCAGTAACGATTGACAGGAATTTGAAAAGGGCCGGCCGGCTAGATACGCGGCTGGCCTTTTTCATTGAAAGAAGGGTTGCAGTTTAATAGAATTCCGCAGCAGAGACGCATCACCCCGCAGAGCCGGACGGGTGAGTTTCGCTTTCCCCCAACTTATGAGCGATACACACGGATGGATCACAACATGAAACGAATCTTCCCCTCAATCACAGCGATCTTTTTTGGACTTTTTATTCTTTGTGGAACCGGTGCGAATGCGCAACAGTGGCATGTTGTAGGCCCCTTTGGCGGAGACGCCCGCAGTTTCTCGGAACCACCAACAGCTGGGTCTATGAAACCGATGATGCGCAGCACTGGACGCGACTGAGCAAGATCGCCGCCGACGACTCGCTGGTGGTTGACAACATCGTCTTCGATAAATCGAGTGCGAAGCGCGTCCTGGTCGGTGCGTGGAGATTGGACAAGCCCGACGGCGGAATCTATATCAGCGAAGACGAGGGTCATCGTTGGACTCCAGTGGCCGACATGAAGGGCCAATCTGTTCGAGCCCTGGCTCAAGCTCCTTCAGATCCGAAAATCTTCGTCGCGGGCACTCTCGCCGGAATCTATCGAAGCGAAGATGGAGGCGCGACCTGGAAGCTGATCAGCCCAATGGGAAGCACAGAGCTCCATGAAGTGGAATCGATTGCCATCGATCCGGTGAACCCGCAAGTGATCTATGCCGGAACCTGGCATCTTCCCTGGAAGACCCTTGACGGAGGCAAGACCTGGCAGAACATCAAGCAGGGCTTGATTGTGGACTCCGATGTGTTCTCCATCATCATCGATCCCAAGGCTCCCACTACCGTGTATACCAGCGCATGCTCCGGAATTTATAAGAGCATCGACGCAGGCGCGAGTTTCAAAAAGATTCAAGGTATTCCCAGCGCCGCTCGTCGTACCCGCGTGCTCATGCAGGATCCTAATAATTCCAACATTGTGTACGCAGGGACAACAGAAGGTCTCTACCGCACCATGGATGCCGGCGCAAAGTGGTCATTGATGACGCCGGGCGACATCATCATTAATGATATTTACGTCGACCCAAGAAACTCGCAGCACATTCTGATGGCCACGGATCGCAGCGGCGTGCTTTCCAGCGATGACGGTTCTGTCAGTTTCCATGCTGCCAACCAGGGCTTCTCGGAACGGCAGGTTTCTTCCATGGTTGCCGACCCGAGCTCGCCCAATACCCTCTATGTGGGCGTGCTGAATGATAAGCGCTTTGGCGGAGTTTTTGTCTCCAAGGATGGCGGCCAGCAGTGGACACAGGTTAGTGCTGGTCTGGATGGAAACGATGTTTTCTCGCTGGCTATGTCTCCTGCGGGGGTATTGTTGGCAGGTACAAATCATGGCGCCTTCCGTTTGAGAGGCGACAGATTTGAGCTGGTCGCCGAACGCGTGATTGAATCTCCACACAAGATTCGACACGTAAGCAAAAAGCATCATGTGACCTATACCACCGAATATGTGCCGGTGGCCGATGGCAAGATTGAAGGCGCGGTCCACGGTGTCGCCTTCTCCGCTGGTAAGTGGTATGCCGCAACTCAGGAAGGTCTCTACTCCGCCGACGATCCGAAGTTTGTCTGGCTCGGTGCCGTACTCCATCCTGAGGTTGCCGGGAAAGGTAGCGAAAGCGCGAAGATGAAGCGCTCTGAAATACCGTTCTACGGGGTGGCGGCGAGCGGCAATATCGTCATTGCAAACGGCCAGACAGTTCTATACGTCTCGCCCGACCAGGCAAAGACATGGCAGTCGGCCGCGTTGCCGGCAAACTGGCATCGGGTCCGCTATGTGGCCGTAGATGCCAGCGGCAATCTCTGGGCGGGCGGTCGGCTGGGCGTTGCGTTCAGCGACAATCAAGGACAAAGCTGGCAAACGGTCGACGTGCCCATCAATGACATCAGCGGGCTGCAGTATGATCCGCAGTTGAAACGCATCGTTGCCACTTCCTACGACTCCGACCTAGTGTTCGGTATCGACGCTACGGCCAAGCATTGGAACTATTGGAATCCTGGATGGCGAACCCACGTAGTAAATTCCGCTGACGGTCACCTGGTAGCGGCAACCCTGCTTCATGGAGTTACGGTGGAACGGCCAAAGCAGATCGCCGCGGGCAGCTTTTAATTTGATCGCCCGCCTCAAGTGACAACATTGCCGGAAGGTTCTCTCTCGATCCGTCCGGCAGTGTTGCAAGATCTGGATGCGTTGGCATCCATCGATGCGCGCTGCTTTCCTCCCGGAATAGCTTACCCGCGCGACGAGATCGCGTTTCTCCTCTTAAATCCCACGATCATCACTTTGGTCGCGGAACGCGCCGGTGTCATCGTCGGCCTGGCAGCCCTGGCGCGTCGCCGCCGTACGCGTCGGAAGCCGCGTTACGGAGAACTCGTCACCATTGAGGTCATGCCCGGTTTTCGCAGGGAATCGATCGGCGGCGCACTTTACCGCACGCTTGAAACTCAGTTGCGCGAGTGGGGAGGGAGCCGCATCCATCTTCATGTCTCCGTTGAAAATGGGCCCGCGCTGTTCTTTTATCAACGTCTGGGATTTCGGATTATTGGCCGCGTGCCACAGTACTACCTGCGGAAAATTGACGCGTGGCAGATGGAAAAAACCTTGTGCTAGCAAATCCATCCAGGATCGGTTCGCGTGGTCGTCGCACTTGTGGCGGCTGCTGGCAGGTACTAGCGGCGTGTCAGTCTCCGTGCGCTGTCAGGATCATTGACAAGGCAGGCAGATCCGCATCCTCATACGATCCATCGGACCGCCAATAAACGCGTCCATTGGGATCGACGAGAATAGCGACCACTCGCTTCTCGTTCTTGATGTCGAGCGATTTTCTGAAGTTGTGTTTGTTGACATACGCTGTCAGAATGCGGCTGCGCAGATCTTTTTCCGTCGTATTGCTGCGCAGGCTCTCGTCAAACCACCAGCGATACAGTAGGTTCTCACGCGACATGATTGGTAGCTCATAGAACCGAAAGCGAGGGTGCGCCACCTCGACCTTCCGCGCTGCTGGAATCCAGCTGTCCACTTCTTTCTGCTGCTCCCGGGCAAACGAGATCACGACCAGGTTGAGTTGACCCTGGAAATTGCCAGGCAGGCTTATGTGTGTGCCATCCAGGCTGGTCGCCGCGATCGGAGGAAATTGCCCAAAAGAAGGAGTCGATGAGCCTGCCGCGCCCTGTACCAGAAAAGTGGCAAGAATCCAAACGAGAGGCAGCACAGGTACAAGACGGACAAGACGGCGAGGAGGACGCATAGGCTCCGACAAAGTTCCTGTCTCAGCCTAACAGCACCACGCAGACGGCAGAAAAAATACGGTCTCGATCGAATTTCTTCGGCCAAAATCGCGGATTCCAACCCTATCGACCATTAAAATCATGGAGATACGCGTTAGCCGTCAGGATTAACAAAACATTGGCAAAGTTGATCTATTCGGTTTTATAATTTGATTCTCTCTCCCAGAAATTGGGGTGTACCTTGAACACTTTGAGGAAAGCTGTCTTTCCGCATCGACGTACTTTCGATGGTTCGTACGAGTCAATCTGTAGAACGTGTTTCATGACAATTGCCAGGACTCAGGATGAATCGGCCCTGATTCATCACGAAAAAAGCCACGCCTGCGACCCTTCAATCTTGGTCGGCAGGGGTGCATTCAGGCGTCACGTTCGGAGATTCTCCTTTTAAGGCGATTTGTGACGGATAGATTCTGCCACTGCTCGCCCAGTCTCGAATCCAGGCCGGACCATGCTGCTGCGCCGACTAAGGTCTGCACCTCCTATCGTCTCGGAGCCCTTAGGAAGGACCTGCGCGACTGGGTGCTCGTCGCAATCAGCCGCGATCAGTGGTCTGCTCGCCGACCGGCCTGTTTGGAAGATTCTGTTGCATCCCCGGCAATGGTCGTCAGGATCTTGAATGCCGCGGTGACTCTCGCATCGTTGGGATAATTCTTGTTTGCCAGGATGACGATTCCCAATCGTTTTTCCGGAACAAATGCCACATAGGCTCCGAAACCATTGGTAGAGCCGGTCTTGTTCATCCAGACATCCTCACGCGGCTTTTCGGGTGGCTTGAATGCGGTCACCGGCACCGCATGAAACGCCATTGCAGAGGAATTTCCCTGGAGAAGCGCATCGATCGTCACCGGATACGGATATTGTTCCCAAATCAGATCCTGAGTCAATGGGCCGGCCTGAAAGTAACCCGTGTGCGTCTCCGCTACCGCGTGCTGGAATTGCGAGTTGAGCCCGCCGGGATTTATGTTGTCCTCGACAAAGTGGATCAAGTCCGCAGCTGTGGTCTTGACGCCATAAGCTTCTGACGAAAGAACTGCGGAATCCATACGGATCGGTGTGTTTCCTCTCGTGTAGCCCTGGCCATAATTTCCCATGTCTGACTTGGGAACGTGAATGTAGCTGCTCTTCAGTCCGAGTCCTGGAAACAGCCTCTGTTCCATCAATATGGCAAAATCCTGCCGCATACTTTTCGCTGTGATCCAACCGAGCGTTCCAATCCCAATATTGGAATAGGTGCGACGCGTCCCCGCAGGATAAGCGGCTCGCCAGTTCTTGAAATATTGCAGCAGTTCGTCGTTACTCTTGATGCTGTCAGGTACCTGCAATGGAAGTCCGCCGGGTGTATGTGTGCCTAAATTGAGAAGGCTCACATTGCCGAACGGAGTTCCTTGCAACGCCGGCAGATACTTGCTGGTCTTGTCCGATAATGAAAGGTCGCCCATCACCTGGGCGTAGGTAGCAAGGACCGCGGTGAAGGTCTTGCTGATCGATCCAATTTCGAACATTGTGTTACGCGTGACCGGTTGATGCGTTGCCGTCGAGGCTACGCCATAGTCGAAGACGTAAGTCTTGCCGTCGACCGTGACACCCACAGCCATGCCGGGAATGTTGTATGTCGTCATCAGCGGACGTATGTTCATGTCCACCAGAGCTTTGATCTTCTCTTGCGATCGAATTGCGGCATGGCTGACAGCTGTGGTTGTGCTTAGAGCGATGAGCATCGCCGACGCGAAGCGCTTCATTCCGAGGATCATGTGTTTCGGCCTACTCCAACTCGACGTTATCGACAAATAGAAGGATAATTCAGCTGCATACGACAGGGATACGAGCTCATTTGTTTGGCGTCGCCGCGGTCAGATATCATGGATGCAGGGGCCAACCGTGGAAGAGATTAAGAAATCCCGCCATTCCTTCCAGACCGATGACGCGCGTCTGACCCCCATCGTCGAAAAAGTATTTGCAGAACAACGTCTCAACTTCGACGATGGTGTCGCTCTCTATCGATCGCCAGATATTCTTGCAGTCGGCTGGCTGGCCAACTGGGTGCGGGAGAAGATGCATGGCGACATTGCTTACTTCAATGTGAATCGCCACATCAACCCCACGAATGTCTGCGTCGCCGCTTGCCGCCTGTGCGCCTTCGGAAGGAAGAAAGACGCGCCGGGCGCCTACACCATGGCGCTGGAAGAAGCCTGGCAGCGAGCTGCCGAGGGGTATTCCGAGGCGGTCACGGAATTTCACCTGGTCGGCGGTCTTCACCCGGATCTGCCGCTTGAATATTTTCTTGACCTCATCAGCGGTCTGAAGCAGCGTTTTCCCAAGGTGCATATCAAAGCCTTTACCATGGTGGAGATCGCCTTTCTTGCGCGGCGTGCCAAGCTTTCCGTGCGTGAGACAATTCAAAAATTGAAAGACGCGGGCGTCGATTCGATGCCTGGCGGAGGCGCGGAAATTTTCGCCGACCGAGTTCGTCACATCATCTGTGATCACAAAATTGATGGCGGCGAATGGCTGGAGACGGCCCGCATCGTGCACCAGCTGGGTATGCGGTCGAACGCCACCATGCTCTACGGGCACGTAGAAAATGACGAAGACCGCGTCGATCACCTGATGCGTCTGCGTGCATTGCAGGATGAGACCGGCGGATTCCAAACCTTTATCCCGCTGGCATTTCATCCTGACAACACTGCACTCGATCACCTGCCCCGCACCAGCGGAATGACAGATATTCGGCAGATCGCAGTCGGGCGCCTGATGCTCGACAACTTCGGCCACATCAAAGCCTACTGGCAGATGATGACCGCAAAGATCGCTCAGATTGCGCTGCGCTTTGGGGCCGACGATATTGACGGCACAGTCATCGAGGAGAAGATTTATCACGACGCGGGTGCGGAGACACCGCAGGGTATGCGCCGCGCGGACCTGGTTCGCCTGATCACGGAAGCGGGACGCATCCCAGTGGAGCGCGACACCCTCTATCGAGCCGTCGAACGCAATGGCGACACTTTCACTGTCGCGGTGTAGAAGCCGGTCTCATCTTGTCTTTGTAGGCCTCGGCGAAAAATATCAGGTCTCACCTTTCTTCCCGTGAGGCACCGCCCGCGATCAGAAGCAGAATTTCAGAAGCACAGAGGATCGCAATTGAATGCTGAGCAGGTTTCCGACGGCATCACTCGCAGGAAGCTCCTTCGCAGCGCGGCCGCTGCTGTAACGGCGGTGGCGGTTTCGCGCAGCGGGGCAATCTCCGCGGTTGCGGACGAACCGACTGCTCCACCCGTCGTACTTACGCGGCGTCCACCGCCGGCGGAACGGCACTTTACCAGCCCGGTGATCGAAGAGACGATCCAACGCGTATCGCGGCAGATAGTCGATCCCGAACTCGCATTGATCTTCTCCAACTGTTTACCCAACACGCTCGACACAACCGTGGATCCGGGTACCTCCGGTGGAAAGCCGGATACTTTCGTGATCACCGGGGACATCGACGCCATGTGGCTGCGCGATTCGTCGGCACAGGTTTGGCCTTATCTTCCTTTCTGCCGCAAAGATCCCAAGTTGTCATCCTTGATTGAAGGTGTGATTCGACGGCAAACCCGCTGCATTCTTATTGACCCCTACGCGAATGCATTCATGCGAACCACATCCAGCAAGCCCCTTTCCTGGGCGCTCCATGACGATACCGTGATGAAGCCCGGCGTCGGAGAGCGCAAATGGGAAATCGATTCTCTCTGCTACACCATTCGTCTGGCGCACGGATATTGGCAAGCTACGGGTAACACCGCGCCGTTCGACGCCGACTGGCTGGAGGCCTCGCGCGCAGTTGTTCGTACCTTCCGCGAGCAGCAGCGCAAACATGGTCACGGCCCGTATCGCTTCCAACGCGCATCCCAGCAGCCGACGGACTCGTTACCTCTAGACGGCTACGGAAATCCGGCACGCTCATTTGGGCTGATTTATTCTGGCTTTCGTCCTTCCGATGACGCGTGCATCTTTCCTCTTTTCGTTCCCGCCAATCTCTTTGCAGTGACCAGCCTCCGGCAACTTGGCGTCATGGTTGCTCAACTGGGCAACGATGTGGCGCTTGCCAACGATTGTGCCGCACTCGCCAATGAAGTTGCCGCAGCGTTGGAGCAATACGGTCAGATCGTCAACAGGGAGCACGGCCGCATCTGGGCCTATGAAGTCGACGGCTACGGCAACACCCTTCGCATGGACGATGCCAACGCTCCCGGGCTGCTCTCTCTGGACTATCTCGGCTGCGTGACCCCTGCGGGACGCCCAATTTACGAGGATTCGCGCACCTTCGCTCTTTCGAACGACAACCCATATTTCTTTTGCGGCTCGGCAGCGGCCGGCATTGGAGGCCCTCATGTCGGGCTCGGCTACATCTGGCCTATGTCAATTATGTTTCGAGCTTTTACCAGCAGCAGCAGTCAGGAGACCTTGCAATGCCTGCGCTGGCTGCGCGACACCACGGCCGGCACGCACTTTATGCATGAATCGTTCTGGAAGGATGATCCAGCGAAGTTCACTCGCCCCTGGTTTGCCTGGGCCAACACTCTTTTCGGCGAACTGATCTTGAAGCTGGCGGCGGAAGAGCCGTCACTGCTGCGGGCCACTCTGTAACGGAAGGTCGGCATTTCTGTCCGGGCCCTTGTAGTCCCTCGTCCAATTTCAATTCATCCAGCGCTTATCGGTCGGATCTTTTTCGCCATCGGGATCGATGTAGCGCCCTTGTCCGTCGAACTTCACATTGCGGTCATGCTTGCGCATGTACACCTCGAACTTGCGCGCCGCCCGCCGCCGTTTCCAACGGTAATATCCATTGCGAAGCGAGAAGACCCGTTCGGTTGCGGCAGATGCATAGCCGCGCCGCGGAGCGACCTTGAGATAGATATATCCGAACAATGCTCCGCCCAGCGATGCCAGAGAGAGAAATCCGTTTGGCCCTTCAAACACGCTCGCCAGCGCAATCAGCAGAAAGATAATTACCAGGTATTTCGCGCGGATGGAAAACGGCAACGGGAACATCAAAAATTTCTGGTCGCCCATCAATACCGCCCAGGCCGCCAGCAGGCCGAAGATACCGCCGAGCGCGCCGTACGTTGTCTGCAGCGGCGACATGTGAAAGACGTGTGTATAAGAGACGGCGATCGTCGTCAGTCCGGCTCCCACCACCGAGAAAAAATAAATCTCCGTTA
>JAZKAG010000234.1:0-2306 GCA_040389265.1 Acidobacteriota bacterium | reverse complement strand
CGCCGGCATCATCAAAGGCCTCGACGAAGGTCTCGATCCCGGCCCGGAAACCACCGCAAATGCGCCCATATCCGGCAGACTCCGTCCGCTGCCTCGCAGCAGTTCGGCAATCCCAGGGATCAACTCTGCCGAAAATAAGCGTGGATGCAAGTCGATGACGCCCAGGATTTCACTCTCTGAACCGCCAGCGGGGGTGCCGCCTCCCTGGTCAACTTCCGCCAGCAAAATTCCGCCCGTGGGCCCGGCGGTGTCCACCAGCAGCAGCATCATCCGACGGCGACGTCCGCGTCGGCATTCTGGCAGATCTCAACCAACACGCCGCCCGTGCTGGAAGGGTGCACGAAGAAATACAAATGTCCGCCTGCGCCTATTTTCAGCTCCTCGGAGACCAGCCGCATTCCGGCGCACTTCATCTCCGAGAACACGTCCTCAATATCATCGACATGCAGCGCCACATGGTGCATGCCCTCGCCGCGCCGTTCGATGAAACGTCCAATCACAGACTCCGGCGATGTCGGTTCCAGCAACTCAATGCGGCTCTCGCCGGCCTGCACCATCACCGTACGCACCTGCTCGTGCTCAACAAATTCCACGGGTCCCACCGGCATTCCCAGCAGTTCATAAAAGCTGCAAGCCTGGCGCAAGTCCCGCACCGCAATTCCAAGATGATCAATATGAAACATGGTCCTGATGTTTAACCTTTCCGGCGAAAGTTGGATTGTCCGTCGCCGTTCCCTCAACGATTAAAGCACTTCTCCGAATTCCACGGCGGGGAGAATTACGATCCAGGCAATCACACCTGTATGTCGCCAATCCGACCAAGCGATCTCCGCGAATTCCACTAAGAGAGATGCTCTACGCGCTGCCATCGTCCTTGTGCAAATCCAGTAGCTCCCGCACCAGTCCGTCCACTAGCAGATAAGGATCTTCCTGCCGCGCCGCCACCGCGCGCGCATGCGCCTCTAATTCCGACTGTCCCAGTCGATGCCGCACCAGCTCGCGCACCAGCTTTTGTCGAATCATTCCGACCAGCCTTGTCTGCCACGCAGCTGTCCTTTTCTCTTCCAGCTTGCCGGTCTTCCGTAGCGACTCCACACAGCGGCCAATCGCCTCCGCCAACTCAGCCGTTCCTTCGCCAGTGGTGGCAACCGTCCGCGCTACCGGCGGCACCCAGCCTTTTCGATGGCCGCCCAGCGACTGCATGGCCCGTATCTCCCGTTCCACCCGATCCGCGCCTTCACGATCGCTTTTGTTCACCACAAAAATGTCCGCGATCTCAAGGATTCCCGCCTTGATGCTTTGCACATCGTCTCCCAGCCCCGGCACCAGCACCACCACCGTGACATCCGCCAGGCGCACAATGTCCACTTCATCCTGCCCAACGCCGACGGTTTCAATCAGCAGCCGGGTCTTCCCGCTCGCTTCTACCACCGAAGCAATATCGGCTGTTGTCGATGCCAATCCGCCAAGAAAACCGCGCGTCGCCATGCTGCGAATGTACAAACCCGGATCGGCATGATGGCTCTGCATGCGAATGCGATCACCCAGGATGGCTCCTCCGGTAAAAGGACTGGTCGGATCCACCGCCACAATGCCCACGGTCTCCTGCTGCGCCCGGTAATGCGCCGCCAGTCGATCGACCAGCGTGCTCTTCCCCGATCCCGGAGCACCCGTCAGTCCAATGCGCAACGCCTTCCCCGTGTAGGGAAAGCATGCCGTTAAAACCGCAGTCGCGGCCGGCGCGTCATTTTCCACCAACGAGATCGCCCGTGCCAAAGCGCGCACATCCCCGCCCCGCAAACCGGCCACAAGGTTTTCAGCAGCTTGCGAACGACCGGCCGAAGTGGTGCTTGCAGTTGCCATACCCGTTTGCGATCATATCGCGTTCCTCAATCACGTGGTATCAACAGCCGCACACAATCTATTTGCGACCGATCGCAGCGTCCGCGAATCTCTCGATTATTCTGATAGGGAACATTCTTGCGATGGCGGCTCCTTTTTCCAAGGGAAATTTCCCCCGCGTCGGTGCTCAGGATTTCGCTGCAAGATTTTCACTGCTGCATCGCTTACACACAGAACGCCCTAGGGAGCAGGCATGTCGCAGTCTTCCGTGGTTCCTGCTGCCGAAAAGCGGGACTACGATAGCGAGTTTCACTACGAACACTGGACCCCCCGCTTCAACCCGTGGGTGATCACCTTTACGGTGACGCTGGCTACGTTCATGGAGTCGCTCGACTCCAGCATCGCCAACGTCGCACTACCCCACATTGCCGGTACCCTCGGTGCCAGCTACAACGAAGCCACAT
>JAZKAG010000233.1:5484-6375 GCA_040389265.1 Acidobacteriota bacterium | reverse complement strand
AGAATCCCAAATCTATCAAAAAGTACTCGTTGGATCTTGATGTGATCCTGGTTATTTGAAAATTTATCAGCAGTGATGACGGGAGTTTGTTGGTTAGTCGCGGTTGAGATCTTGTCTATGAGATCCAGACGCTGCTCGGGGGTACCTCTTTTATTCCCGTCTCCCCTCTGGGTCAATGTGATGACCTTAAGCAGGACCTCTTTCCCTTCAAATACCTCCCCGGCCGCATCCCCACTGTTCTCGTCGAGAATTCGACTGAGGGTGTATGCTGTTTGGCCGCCGTTGATGATTTGAGGGTTTTTTAGTATCAGCTGGGCCTTGTTGCGCTGGCCAATTCTTTCATTGATATATGTTTCATCGGACAGCATGGTAATACCATTATTGAAGAGCGCAAACTCATTCGTCTTTGTTCCCTGAATCGTCTCCCGAATGGACATGTTAACTTTATGACCATCGAGCTCCAAATAGCTGCGCGGATTGAATAGGAGAATTGAATTCTTATATCTTTGCATCAGTCGGGCAACTTCAATCGTGGGTACGAAGAGGGCTGTGATTTCGCAGTCGTAGTGAGCGGTCGTCACCTCATAGCCGATTTTTGCGCCAGCATTTTTGTTGCTCATATCGATGGATATGTGGAGATCCGTTGCGCGAAAAAACGTGCCCGAGATTACGGGAAACACGAGCTCGCTAAATGCCCGCTCGTAGTTGATAACTTCCGTAGGGAAGCCCCCAGTCAGGTGCTTCAGCTTCGAAGGCGTAATTTCAGGAGGATTCGCAAGAATTACGACCTTATACTTGTAGCGACCAATATCATCGATTGCCGCTATAGAGTTCTGCATCTCCATGATTTTCGAGTTGTAAGGATTGCCGCTTTCATCATGTGACTCTCCG
>JAZKAG010000233.1:0-5474 GCA_040389265.1 Acidobacteriota bacterium | reverse complement strand
GGATTCTGGAAATGTCCATAACGAGGAGTTCACTAAGGCTTATAAACCTAGAGATGAAATTTTGCTCGTTTACACGATACTTTGATTGGATGAAGTGGATGACTCGGTTCTCCCGATCGACGTGGTAGGCATCAACACCCCCGTCAAATGCGCCGTCGGTAATCAAAACCTCCCGCGAAACGAAATCCATGATCCCGAAGCTCACTTTGAGATAGAGGTGAACGAACGCCCGTGCTCGAGCCTGATTTACTCTTTCTTCTGACGAGGGATCGGGCAGGTAGTGAACAGAAAAGGGTGTCGAGTTTGACTCCTTGCGGATGTGATCGAGGATCGCGACCAACGTTTCGTATTTCTTCATGGCCAACATGATACCTGCGACGGCGGGAGTTCTGGGACTAGGCCTTTTGGGGCCTTGCCCCGGTGTGGGCCAAAGGGGTCAGCGCCCGCGTTCAGAGCGATTTGTCTCGCGAAGCCGGCTTGTGGGGAAAAAGGTGCGGTTGGAACTTTGTGCGCTGCGTGAATGGATAAGTTGACTGGGGTTTGGGGGAGGGGTTAGGGTGGATCGCACTATGGGCTACCGATTTTCTGCGATGCTGCATATTCCTGGGGATGTTCGAGAGGCGATTGCGTTTTATGGGCGGGCGTTTGACGCCACGACAGGCTGGAGCACGCCGCCCGAGGAGGGCATGGTGGCGCAGCTGGTGGTGCATGGCGCCGAGTTCTGGGTGCATCCTGCGGACGAGGCGATGGGAAACCCCGCTCCACAGGCGGCGGGAACAGCGGTGCGGCTGATGCTGATTGTCGACGATCCAGATGCGGTGTTCGATCGGGCGGTGGCGGCGGGGGCGCGGGTCCTGTATCCAATGCAGGACCATGATTATGGATGGCGGGATGGCTCGGTGGTGGATCCGTACGGGCATCGCTGGGAAATTGGGAAGCCGCTGTAGCGCTGGATGGATCCCGCTTGTATCGCACCGCACTCCCCGCCACGGCGCGATGAACGAACTTGAAGCGCAGAAGAGGGATTGCCACCGGCAAGTCGCCTTCTCGTTCGCAATCTATGACTGATGAGAGGCGGTTGATGAGGAGTAATCTGGTGGTGCATCCATGACCGGATGCCAGCGAGACGCTGAGCAGGAGCACTATGCCAAAGTTCATCACAATTGGATATGGCGACCAGGTGGGCTATGAGCAAACCGCACCCGAGGTTCGTAATGCCGCGCATGCGCATGATGATGAGCTTCGGGAAAGAGGTGCAATCATGGGCATCGCTGAGCTTCCTGTGCAGGTAAGGAATCCAGACGCTTCCGGGGTGAAAGTTGAGAAGGCCCCATACATGTCATCGAAGCTTCCAGTCGCAGGATTTGCAGTCATTGAGGCGGCTAGCCTTGCGGATGCAATCGAAATTGTCTCCAAGGCACCGTGCGCGGTTGCGCATGGCGTGGTTGAAGTTTGGCCGCTGCGCGAAGTTTAACGCGGCTACGTGTTGCATCTGACTGCGATGAAAGCTGCGCATGGCCCAGCCGGCTTCACCGTTGTCATCCTTGGAACAAATTGCGGAATCTTTGCTGCTGCGCGCGCGCTGGAGTTGCGGGTGCGATTACGATAGCCTGAGAAAAGAGCTCTTCAAACTTA
This sequence comes from Acidobacteriota bacterium, assembly GCA_040389265.1. Taxonomy (GTDB): domain Bacteria; phylum Acidobacteriota; class Terriglobia; order Terriglobales; family Acidobacteriaceae; genus JAKAAZ01. The sequence continues at coordinate 3,839 of JAZKAG010000233.1, read as the reverse complement.
CGATCGGGAATCGCGGCAGCGCGGAGGTCATTTGCTTTACTGGCTTCTTTACCAGAAGTTATTCATATACATCCACGCGTTCCGCGTCTTTCGCTACCTGACGATCCGCACGGCCTTTGCCACTCTTACAGCGCTGTTGATCGGGCTGCTGATTGGGCCTTACCTGATTGAAAAGCTGCGCGAATTTCAGATTGGCCAGTATATTCGCGAGGATGGCCCGAAGGATCACCAGAAAAAGGCGGGCACTCCAACGATGGGCGGGTTGCTGATCTGTGTGGCGATCCTGGTGCCGACATTGTTGTGGAGCGACCTGTCGAATCCGCTGGTGTGGCTGGCGGTGCTGGCGCTGGTTGGATTCGGCGGCATTGGGTTTACGGACGATTATCTGAAGGTGGTGCACAAGCGGAACCTGGGGCTGACGGCGCGGGTGAAGTTTACGGCGCAGATTTTTGTTGCTGGGCTGATCGCGGTATTTCTGCTGTTGCTGCGGCGGGAAGGGGAATACTCGACGCGCCTGATGGTGCCGTTCGTGAAGAAATTCCGGCCGGATCTGGTGCTGCATTCGGTGCACCATATTCCGCACCTGGGACCGCTGGCGTTTCTGATCTTTGTTTTATTCACCGTGCTGGTGCTGGTGGGATCGAGCAACGCGGTGAACCTGACGGACGGGCTGGACGGACTGGCGATCGGCTGCGCGATTATCGCGGCGGGTGCGCTGGCGGCGCTGACGTACATCAGCGGCAATGTTGTGTTCGCGGACTACCTGGGATTGCAGCGCATGCCGCTGGTATCGGAGCTGACGGTGTTCTGCGGGTCGATGGTGGGGGCGAGCATTGGCTTTCTCTGGTACAACGCGCATCCGGCCGAAGTGTTTATGGGCGATGTGGGTTCGCTGGCGCTGGGTGGCGCGATTGGAACGGTGGCCGTGATCATCAAGCAGGAGCTGCTGCTGCCGTTTATTGGCGGAGTGTTCGTGCTGGAAGCGCTGAGCGTGATGCTGCAGGTGGGAAGTTACAAGCTGCGAAAAAAGCGCATCTTCAAAATGGCTCCGATTCATCATCACTTTGAGTTGATGGGGTGGTCGGAGTCGAAAGTGATTGTTCGTTTCTGGATTGCGGCGCTGGTGTTTGCGCTGTTTGCGTTGACCACGCTGAAACTGCGATAACTCCGCGGACACGGCGTTGCAGGTCGTGTGAAATTGTGGGAAACGGGAGCGGAGAAACATGGGACAATCGAATCGCGGCGGAGATTGAAGTCGATGATGGAATTGAAGGACAAGCGAATCCTGGTGGTGGGGCTGGGGAAATCCGGTCTGGCGTCGGCGATCTTTCTGCGGAAACAAGGCGCACAGGTCACGGTGTCGGATCTGCGCAGCGTGGAGGCGCTGGCGAAGGAATTGCCTGCGCTGCTGGATATTGGGGTAATGGTGGAGGCGGGGGGGCACGGGCTGCTGACATTTCGCCGGCAGGATTGGATTGTGGTGAGCCCGGGAGTGCCGCTGGACACGCCGGAACTGGTGCAGGCGCGCGGCTTTGGAACCGCTGTGATCGGGGAGTTGGAGCTGGCGTCGCGTTTTCTGCAGGGAAAGATTCTCGCGATTACGGGATCGAATGGCAAGACGACGACGACGGCGCTGTGCGGAGAGATTTTCAAGGCGAGCGGAACGCCGACGCAGGTGGGCGGCAACATTGGATTGCCGGTGATTTCGCTGGTTCCACAGAGCACGCCGGAAGGCTGGAGCGTGCTGGAGGTTTCCAGCTTTCAGCTGGAAACCATCGTCGAGTTTCATCCCACCATTGCGGTGATTCTTAACATCACGCCGGACCATCTGGATCGGCATGGTTCGATGAAAAATTATGTGGCGGCGAAAGAACGGATTTTTGAGAATCAGACGGCGAAGGATTTTCTGGTGTTGAACGCTGAAGACACGGAGTCGCAGCCGATGGCCGGGAAGACGAAGGCGGGTGTGTTCTGGTTCAGCACGCGACGGCCGATTCGGCAGGGAAGTTTTGTTTATAAGGATGCGATCGTGTGGCGAGCCAGCGAGCAGGCGGCTGCGGAGCCGGTGCTGCCGCTGAGCGAAATTCCTTTGAAGGGCGAGCACAATGTCGAGAATGTTCTGGCGGCGGTGTGCTCGGCCAAGCTGGCGGGAATTTCCAACGATGCGATCCGCAAAGCGGTGGGCGGCTTTCGGGCGGTAGAACATCGGCTGGAATTTGTCGCGCGCATTGCTGGAGTTGATTTCTACAACGACTCGAAAGCGACCAATGTTGACGCGACCCTGAAGGCGATCGGGGCGTTTCCCGGCGGGATTCATTTAATTCTTGGCGGAAAAGACAAAAATTCCGATTACACGCTGCTCAATCCGCTGCTGAAGGAACGCGTGCGCGCGGTGTATACGATTGGCGCAGCCGCAGAGAAAATTGAGAGCCAGATTGCGGGCACCGTGGACGTGATCCGCTGTCAGACATTGGAGCGCGCGGTCAATCACGCAGCCTCCCAGGCAAAATCAGGGGAGATTGTTTTGCTGGCGCCGGCTTGCTCCAGCTTCGACCAGTTTGAGAATTACGAGCATCGCGGACAGTGTTTTAAACAATACGTTCTGGCGCGGCAGGGTGTGGATGCATGGCAAAACGTGTCGGCGTAGACAAATGGCTGTTCATCATCACGCTGCTGCTGGTGCTGTTTGGATTGGTCATGGTATTTTCCGCGTCGGCGGTGATGGCCAAGGCTACCTATGGCTCTCCCTATGAATTTGTTGTAAGGCAGTCGGCATGGGCGATCGTCGGCCTGCTGGCGATGATGGTTCTGATGCGCGTGAACTATCGCCATTACAACAGCCCCTCGGTGATCTTTCCCTGCGTGGCCATCACCACGCTGCTGCTGCTGGCGACGTTTCTGATGCGCGATTCGCACCATACTCACCGGTGGATTCGCTTCAGCATCTTCAGCTTCCAGCCCTCGGAAATCGCCAAGCCGGCGCTGGTGCTTTTTCTAGCGTGGTTTTTGCAGGACCGCGTGGACCAGTTGCAGGACTGGCGGCGCGCGCTGCTGCCTGCGGCTTTGCCCAGCCTGGTTTTTATCGCGCTCATCCTGAAGGAGCCGGATCTTGGGACCGCGTTAGTCTGCGCAGCCGTGACCACACTGATGTTGTACCTGGCGGGCGCCCAGATCAAATACCTGGTGCTGGCTTTCCTGGCGGCCTCACCGGTTCTTTACTACATGCTGTTTCACGTTGCCTGGCGCCGGGCGCGCATGGTTGCGTTCCTCAATCCGGAAAAAGATCCTCTCGGCAAGGGCTTTCACATTCTGCAATCGCTGATCGCGGTGGGGTCCGGCGGCATTTATGGCGTGGGATTGATGGAAGGGCGGCAGAAACTCTTCTACCTGCCGGAGGCGCAGACTGACTTTATTTTTGCAAACATCGCAGAAGAACTGGGACTGATCGGGACGCTGTTTGTGGTGGCGTTGTTTCTGTTACTCGCCTATCGCGGGTTGCGCGCGGCATTGCTATCCACGGATCCGTTCGCGCGTTTCCTGGCCTTTGGTATCACCGCGACCATTGTCATCCAGGCCTTCTTCAACATCAGTGTCGTCCTGGCGCTGGTTCCCACGAAGGGAATTGCGCTGCCATTTATTTCCGCAGGCGGCACATCCTTATTCTTCACTTTGGTTAGTATGGGTGTGCTTCTCAATATCACCAGGGAGATTGACTGAGGCGCATGGGGAATGGAAAATTGCGCGTCCTCATCGCCGGCGGTGGCAGCGGCGGCCACGTGTTTCCGGCGTTGGCGGTGGCGCGAGAGCTGGTGCATACCTACGGAGCCCAGGTTCGCTTT
>JAZKAG010000232.1:0-19584 GCA_040389265.1 Acidobacteriota bacterium | reverse complement strand
CTTGGTAATCCTCCGGAATGTGAGTCATATCCCACGGTTGCCGTCCGTAGACTGCGCCTGAACTGGTGAGCAGAAACTTGGTCGTCCCACGGGATTCGGCGAACTCCAGGCAACGTCTGGTACCCTCCAGGATGGTCGAGAGCAACTCTGTGGATGGATCAGTCGCGAGCGGATTGGCGGGGCTGGTGCGCACCGATTCGGTGGCCGCGTGGATGACAAAAGGGAATTCGCCGTCCGGAAAGGAGAAGGTTCGCACATCCCCTTCCAGCAGCTGAACCGCTGGATTGCAGGCCAGATGAGGAGCCCGCTCGCGAAACCGGGCCGCAGAACGTGTCAAAACAACAGCCTGCGCTTGCAAATCGAATGCGGAGTTGGCAGCGATGAAACTTTCCAACAACCAGCAACCAAAAAAGCCTGTTCCGCCTGTAATAAATATTCGACGCCCGCGCAATTCTTCCCACAAACTCGCATTGTTTTCTAGAATGTAGTTGAGATCCGCAACAGAGACCGGCGGCGCGGCATGCAAAGGGTTCATCATCGATAAAAGTGTATACTCCGCTGCATCGGGAACAGGGTGAATTTGCATCTACGCACAAAGGGATCACGCGATTGATTCGTAATAGCGTGGGTCAACCAGGAAACGAGGGTTGCAAGCATGGCGCAAGAATTCAGCGCAGTAAAAATCGGTAAAAAACTCATTGGCGACGGACAGCCCTGCTACGTCATCGCAGAGATCGGTATCAATCACAATGGCAATCTGGATATCGCCAAGCGGCTGATCAGCGTGGCGGTGGCCGCCGGCTGTGACGCCGTCAAGTTTCAAAAGCGGACCATTGCTGTGGTGTACTCCGCTGAAGAACTGGGTCGTCCCCGCGAAAGCCCATTCGGCACCACCAACGGCGAGTTGAAGGAAGCGCTCGAGTTCGATTCCGACGATTACGAAGAAATCGATGCGTATTGCAAGGCGGTCAATATCCCATGGTTCGTTTCCTGTTGGGATGAAGATTCGGTCGACGTCATCGCAAAATTCGACGTGCCTTGCTTCAAGATTGCTTCCGCGTCGTTGACCGACGATCACCTGCTGCGTCACACGCGTTCCAAAGGTAAGCCGATTATTCTTTCGACCGGAATGAGCACGTACGAGGAAATTGATCACGCCATGGACGTGCTGGGCAAGAAAGATCTTGTCGTGATGCATAGCTGCAGCACCTATCCTGCGTATTACGAAGAGTTGAATCTGCGCGCGATTCCAACCATGAAAGAACGTTATGGCGTGCCCATTGGCTACTCCGGCCACGAGACAGGAATTGCTTCCAGCGTGGCGGCGGCTGTTCTGGGTGCATGTTCCGTTGAGCGCCATGTAACGCTCGATCGCTCGATGTGGGGCAGTGATCAGGCGGCATCTCTTGAGCCAAACGGAATCACTCGCCTGATTCGTGACATACGCCTGGTCGAGCAGTCGATGGGCGACGGCGTCAAGCGCGTGTATGAGCGCGAACTGCCGATCATCAAAAAGCTGCGTCGTGTCGGGGCGGGAGTTTGATGAAGGAGATTCGTGCCATCGCTCTCGATGTCGATGGCGTTTTGACAGATGGTGGTGTCTGGTGGGGTCCGAATGGCGAGGAATGGAAACGGTTTTGCTTCGCCGATATCATGGGCGTTTCTAACGCTCGTAAAGCGGGCCTCATTCTCACCTTGATCTCCGGCGAAGACAGTCCGCTGGTCGATCGATTCGCCGAGAAGTTTCAAATCACCGACATTACCAAGGGCTGCCGAGATAAAGCGACCGCCTTGCGCGCGTTTGCGGAACGGCAGCAACTCCCACTGGCTGCGATCTGTTTCATGGGGGATGATATTAACGACGTTGCCGCGCAGAAAATTGCCGGACTGTCTGCAGCTCCGGCAAACGCTCATCCGACGGTGCTGGCCAGCGCCACTTTCATCGCAAAAAACAACGGTGGCAACGGCGCGGTACGCGAATTGATTGATGCCATCCTCGCGGCTCGCTCAATCTGAGATCTTCTCCTAAAGAGGATAGAAAACTACTTCCCAAAGCTTTGCGATAAAAACATGCCAAAACTTTCCGATTATCTCGTCCAATTTGTCGCTGACCAAGGCGTCAAACACGTTTTCCTGGTAACGGGTGGCGGCGCGATGCACTTGAATGAATCGCTTTCTCGCTGTAAGGCCATCGAACCAGTGTGCAATTCGCATGAGCAGGCGAGCGCCATCTGCGCGGAAGCCTACGCGAAAGCCACCAATTCGCTTGGTGTCGCCATGGTGACTACTGGACCCGGCGGCACGAATGCCGTGACTGGTGTTGCGGGCGCGTGGCTCGACTCCACTCCCGTGTTGTTTATTTCTGGACAGGTAAAGCGGCCGGACCGCATGTTCGACGCGGAAGGCAGGCCGCTGGGCATGCGCCAGCTAGGCGTCCAGGAGGTCGACATCGTGTCGATTGTGCGGCCGATTACGAAGTACGCCGTCACGGTTCTCGATCCATCCAGCATTCGCTATCACTTGGAGAAGGCTGTGTACCTGGCGCGCACTGGTAGGCCCGGGCCAGTATGGATCGATGTGCCGCTCGATGTGCAGGCGTTTCCGCTGGACGATGTGAGCGCGCTCAAGGGGTTTCATCCTGCGGAAGAAGCATCGAGCGAATCAGACACGGCTTCTGACCTGGTCGAGCAGGTGCGACAAACAATTTCCGAGCTCAACAAATCCGAACGCCCGCTGTTGTTTGCCGGGAACGGAATTCGTCTGGCTCGCGCCGAAAAAGAATTCCACGAATTGCGGAAACTCTGGAATATTCCGATTGCGGCGACGTGGTGTGCTGCCGATCTTGTGCCGAGCGATGAGCCGCTCTACGTCGGCCGTCCCGGTTCGGTAGCCGCGCGTGGCGCGAATTTTGCGCTGCAGAATTGCGATTTCCTTCTGGCCCTGGGAGTTCGCCTGGACTTTGCCATCACCGGATACGCGCCCGACAAATTGGCTCGTGAAGCCCACAAAGTTGTTGTCGATATCGACGCCGCGGAACTAGAAAAACTGCAACCTCACATCGAGCAGCCGGTGCACGCGGATGCGCGCGCCTTCCTCGCTGAGCTATTGCGCCAGCGAGAGGCGATACGTCCTCGCGATCGCTCTGCCTGGGATGCGCGATGCGCCGAGTGGAAGACCCGATATCCGGTAGTGACCGAGGAGCATCGGGATCGCAACACGCAGGTCAGCATCTATCACCTTGCAGAAGTCATCGGTACGGAGACGGATGCGAAAGATCAGCTCGTCTCCGGGAGTTCCGGCGCAGGGATTGAGATTTTCCTGCTGGCTTGTCCCACCCGCACCGGGCAGCGGATTTATCATACCGCGGGGCTGGGCAGCATGGGCTTTGGTCTGCCGATGTCAATCGCGGTGTGCCTGGCCGCCGGCGGGCGCCAGACAATCTGCGTCGATGGCGACGGCGGATTTCAGTTCAACATTCAGGAGTTGGAAACCGTGGCACGGCTGAATCTGCCCATCAAATTTTTTGTTCTGAATAACGATGGCTACGCATCGATCCGGGCCTCGCAGAAAAACTACTTTGGACAGGAAAGTATCGGTTGTGACCAGAGCACCGGCCTGACGGTCCCAGACCTTTCCAAGGTCGCAGGTGCGTACGGTATACGGTCAGCGGTAATTGCGGACCAGAAGAACCTGCGCCGGGATGTGCGTGCCGTTTTAGACACTCGTGGACCGGTTGTATGCGACGTTCACGTGATTCCGGATGAAACCAGGGCTCCGCGGCTTTCCTCGACGCAAAAGCCAGACGGTACTTTCGTTTCCCGGCCGCTTGAAGATTTGTGGCCTTTTCTTGACAGGGAGGAGTTTCTATCGAATATGATCGTGACACCATTACAAGATTGACCCAGTTACAAGACGTTGAAGGGATGGACCATGATAGAGTCCCCTCGTACTGTTGTTGCGCCACTTGCTCGCTCTGCTGCCGTTAGTCTGGACGATCTTCTGCACGAAATCGCCTCTGAATCCGTCGCGCACGTGAAATTGCGCGAGAACAGTGTTCTCGACCGCCTGCTCGCCGAATGCAACCGTCAATGTGTGATCTTTGGCGCCGGGACGATGGGTCGGCGCGCCCTTTCCGCGTTGAACAGCATCAGCGTACACCCTCTCTCGTTTGCGGATAACAACCCCGCGCTATGGGGAAAATCGGTAGATGGAATCCCCGTTCTGTCGCCGGAAGATGCGGCGGAATTGTTCGGCGAGGATGCGGTATTCTTCATCGCTATTCGCAATGAAAACCATTGGTACCGCGAAACCTTCCAGCAATTGCAGAAGCTGGGCTGTTCGCATATCTCGAGCAGCGAACCAATCGCATGGCGATTTCCTGCCAAGTTTCCGTCTTTTCTGCTGTACGATCTTCCGCACAACCTGTACGCACACGCAGACGAGGTGGCGCACGCAGCTCGGTTGTGGGCGGACGAAGAATCCATTGCGGAATATACCGGACAAATTCAGCTGCGCGCGTTTGGCGATCCATCCGGGTTGTCGGCGCCCGCGCTGTGTGAGTCCTACATCCTGCCCGGCGTGTTCGAACTCGGGTCAGAGGATGTGTTCCTGGATTGCGGTGCCTATGACGGCGACACCATCCGCGATTTGATTGACAACGAAATCCAATTCGAAAGGATTGAGGCAATTGAGGCCGACGCCCATTCGTTTGCGCGTTTGGCCGATTTTGTCTCCACGCTCGAGCCTGAATTTGCGAATCGGATTCGCCTGCATCAGTGCGCCGTCGGTGCTCACCGAACCACAGTTCGCTTCGACGACACCGGAGGTGTGGATTCCAAGATTTCTGACGAGGGAAGAATTCTCATCGACATGGTGCCGATCGATGTGATGTTCGCATCGAAGCGTGTCAGCATGATCAAGATGGACATTGAGGGCGGAGAATACGATGCTTTAATTGGGGCGCAGCAGGTGATCCAGCGGGATCGTCCTATCCTCGCCATTTGTGTTTATCACTCTCAGGAAGATATCTGGCGGCTGCCGCTGTTGATTCGCAAACTTTGCCCCGAGCATCGCATGTACCTCAAAGCGTATCGCGGCGACGGCATTCAGACGGTGGTTTACGCTGTTCCCCCGGAGCGCGTGCTCGGTAGCCGGCAAGATTTCTGAACGAAGTTTTCAGATTTTATCGCGCCAGCAGTGGAATCAACTCGAGCGGCGCATCCACCAGGATATTAGGCGGCACGATTTCAAGTGTGTGTGGCGACAGGCCAAAGCTGCAGCCGATTGAAAATGTCCCGGCATTTCTCGCCACCAGAACATCCACGTCCGAATCTCCCACCATCACCGCCTGGCGAGGCTCAACCTCGGCTTCGCGGAGCAATGTCTGCAGTCCCAGTGCATCAGGCTTCTTCGTGGCAAAGCTATCGCCGCCATAGATGCGAAACATACCTTCCGCCAACCCTAAGGCCTCGCAGATTGCCTTGGACGGACCCACGGGCTTATTGGTCAGCACGGCCATCGACGGGGGTTGCGGTTGATTGCGCAGGGCATCGAGCAGGGGCAGAATGCCGGGATAGACATAGGTGTTGTCCAGTTTGTGCTCGCGATAGTAGGCCAGGAAATAGGCGACGGCATCATCTAGAATCGCGGGATCGGCTGGATCTCCGAGGGCGCGTCGCACCAGCATGGCCGCCCCATTGCCGATGTAGCTGGCGATCACATCCTCGGGCAACTCAGGGCGATGAAGGTACCGCAGCATCGCGTTCACCGAGTGCGTCAGGTCGGCTCGCGAATCAATCAGCGTTCCATCCAGGTCAAAGACGATGAGTCGAAACGGCTCAGCAGGAAGTTTTCTGGGCTCAGGCGCCATATCTCTACTGTATGCGAAACATTCGGGGCAAAAAGCGACTGGGATTATTTCAGCGGAAGCAATCGCGCAAAGAAAACCCCGGACGTTCGTCCGGGGTTTTCGAGGGCACTGCCATCTCTAACTGAACAGGATATTTCCGGAACCCGTGTAGACCTGGACCGTAGGGCCTCCACCATTCACCGGTCCCTTTAAGACGCCGTTGGTGATGTGGCCGGATAGCGGGGCGGGGAAACTGGAATCGATGGTGCCTGACCCGGTCTCCACATCCAGCAGGAACTTCGCGCTGGGATCGACGTGAATCTGAATATTTCCCGCTCCGGTTTCAAGCTTCCAGTCGGCATTGGGCAAACCGGCGATCGTTAAGTTGCCTGTACCCGAGTTAACCCGCATGCCGCCGTGCAAGTTTGTCGTCGTTATGTTTCCTGAGCCGGTGTGCAGTTTGGCTTCGGTTACGGTGGAGTCGCCAACTGTCAAATTTCCTGACCCCGTGATCGCCATCAGGTCGCCGTGAGCCCCGGTTATATCCAGGGTGCCACTACGAGTGGCCAACTTGGAATCCGGACCGATGTTCGAGGCAACGATGCTACCGCTGCCGGTAGCCGCATGAACGAAGCCGCCAATATTTTCTAACTTCACGCTGCCCGGCCCAGTTACAGCTTCGACGGTGGAGTTTTTCGGAACCGTAATTTCATAGTCGATGTCGATGTTGTGCGCTTTGACGCCGCCACAGGTATCGGGATCGCCGACTTTGATTTCGTTGCCGGTCTGGTGAATGGGAGGATTGGCAACAATCGCCTTGATGTCGCCAGACGTACCGGTGGTGTGCCAGGTGCTGCTATGCAGCTTGGCGTCAATTTGAACTTTGTTGCCATCGACTCCAGCTACGTGGATCGAACCGGATGTGCTGCAGACGCTGAAGGTGAGGTTTCCATTGACGGTCAGGGAGCGAGTAAATTCAGGCTCCGCCGCATAGCAGAGGGTTGAGGCGAAAATCAGGACAAAAAACGCCGTAGAAAGGCGTGGAGCAATCATGGGGGAATCCTCCGACGGAACGGTAAAGTTAATGAGAATGTACTACCGCAGGGCCAAAGTTACGAGAAATTCCTGCCGAAGGGTTCCCCGAAAACTAACTACAGGCGGAGGCTGGTTACCAGGCCGGCGGCGCAGCGATGGCCGGTGATTTTCGGCAGGTTACCTGCGAAATCGGCTGCGTTTTCACCTCTTTAACGCCTTATGCCGGCACCCGACCTTGTGAATATGTTTTAGACTCGGAGGCGAATGCCTAGTTTGCCGCTATTTCGGGCTGCCGCCATTGTGGCGCTGATTCTGGCCAACGGATTTTTCGTTGCTGCCGAGTTCGCCATGGTTTCTTTGCGGCGAACGCGCGTGCAGCAACTGATTGAAGAGCGACGCACCAGCGCTCGCATTGTCGCCGATTTGCAGGCCAATCTGGACGAGCTTTTGCCGGCTGTTCAATTGGGCGTGACGCTGGCCAGCCTGACGTTGGGGTGGCTCGGTGAGCCCTTTGTGGCGCGTTTTCTGCTGCCGTGGCTCTCCCTGCTGCCGCATGCCAGATTTTACGGCGGCCTGGTTTCGGCCATCCTCGCTTTCAGCCTGATCACCTATCTGGAAGTCATTTTCGGGGAGTTGGTGCCCAAGTCGCTGGCACTGCGCCAGGGCGAAAAAATGGCGCTCGCCATCGCCGGACCGATCCACTTCTTTATGCGTGTTACGCGGCCACTGGTTCAGCTGATGAATGCGTCCGCCGAGGTCGTGCTGCGACTATTTCGACTGTCGCGTGCACCGGAGGGCAGCGTTCACTCCCCGGAAGAGCTGAAGCTGATCACTTCTGCAACACGCCGCATGGGCCTGCTGCCGGAGAAGCTGGAGTTGATCATCCATCGCGTGCTCGATCTGGATACCATCACGGTGCGCGAGATCATGACACCACGCCAGAAAATCTTCTCCCTTCCCGCGAATCTTTCTGTTCCTGAAGGGAATGCTCGGATCACGCAGGTGCAGCGCTCGCGCGTTCCGGTCTACGATCCCGTCCGCGGCCCGGAACACATCATCGGCGTGGTGTACGCCAAGGACATGGCGCGACTTATGCATTTCCGCGCCATTATGCAGGCAACGCCTCCGGAAAACGCCATTCGCGGGGGCGAGAGTGAAATACAAATTCGTCAGCTCATGCACGAGGTCATCTTCGTTCCGGAAACGAAGCTGGTTTCCGAACTGCTGACGGAATTTCAAACTCGCAGAAGGCATTTGGCCATCGTGGTAGATGAATTCGGCTCGATCACCGGACTGGTCACGGTGGAAGACACGCTGGAGCAGATCGTGGGAGAAATGGAAGACGAGTTTGACGTGCGCGACAGTTCCATGCAAACTTTGGCTTCCGGTACTTTGGTCCTGCACGGCAACGTCACACTGCTCGACCTGGAATCGCAAATGGGCTGGCATTTGCCGCATGACGGCGGGGTGGAAACGCTGGCTGGATTTCTCCTGGTGCACATGCAGAGGATTCCGAAGGTAGGCGACTCGTTTGTGCACGAAGGGCGAAGATTTACCGTAGCTTCTATGGAAGACCGCCGGATCACGCGAGTGCGAGTCGAACCTGTTCCGGTCGCCAGCAACGATCGCGCACCAGCCGAAGGTCGAGAATTCCAGGCCTCTCTTTTTGAGCAGCGTGATGTTCCGGCCGACGGGTCCAGCGTGATGGAACCCTATATCCCGGCGGAAATTCGCTGCATCGTTCGTCGAGCCGAGAACAATGACGGGAAGAGTTCTTCATGAAGGCTGCGTGGAAAACGGTTGTGAAGCGGCTATTGCTGGTCCTGCCCGTGCTGTGGATTGTAGTGTCGCTGATCTTTTTTCTGATCCACCTTGTCCCGGGCGATCCGGTGGAGCAAATGCTCGGGGAGGGAGCGACGGCGTCCGATATCGGCGCGCTGCGTCACGCGTATGGACTGGATGTTCCGCTGGGCACGCAATATATCGTCTACTGGAACGGGGTCTTGCACGGCAGCCTGGGACAATCGCTACGCTTCAATCGGCCGGTTACGGATCTGATCTTGTCGCGATATCCTTACACGCTGGAGCTTGCGATCCCGGCAATCCTGCTGGCGATTCTTCTGTCGTTTCCCGCGGGCATCGCATCGGCTCGGTACCGATCGAAGTGGCAGGATCAGAGCCTGGGCGTGATCAGCTTGTTCGGCGTGTCGTTTCCGAGCTTTACCCTGGGACCGATTCTGATTTTGGTGTTTGGGATTGTTCTGGGTTTGCTGCCCGTTTCCGGCACCGGCTCGTGGCGCAATTTTATTTTGCCGACTGTCACCATGGGTACTGCACTGGCGGCGATTCTGACTCGCATGGTGCGCACTTCCATGCTGGAAGAACTTGGCCAGGATTACATCCGCACCGCCCGCGCCAAAGGCCTATCGGAACGCGCGGTCGTCTATCGCCACGCGCTGCCGAATGCGATGATCCCCTTGCTGACCGTAATCGGTCTGCAGTTTGGAGTGTTGCTGGCCGGCGCCATAGTGACCGAGACGATCTTCTCCTGGCCGGGAATTGGCAGGCTGACGATCTCCGCAATTTCCAATCGCGACTATCCGCTGGTGCAGGGTTGTATCCTTGCAATCGGGCTCACGTATGTTCTGGTGAACTTGCTCACGGATGCTCTGTACATCTTCGCGAATCCTCGCATTCGTCAGTAGGCGAAGAGTTGTTTTTCAAAAAAAAATGTTCAGTTGAATCAAATCTTCTCCGCAGAATTCCATCCATGCGTCCGTGAGATGACGGAACAGTGTCATACTAGAGAGTTACGACTTCCCTTGGGATCCAGCAAGCTGCACGCTCGGAAAACCTTTCTGATCAACCAACACCGTAGTTCAGTTTTGCAGGAGCGATGCCTTGAGGCTGCCTAGTTTGAATGCCGTGCGACCAGACCTGATTCTGGCCGCAACGCACGGCCATTCATCCTTTCATGCTCGAGTGCTCGCGATGAGTACGGGCTCCGCCGGCGGAGAAGGCTGGTTTGAAAAGCTATTCACTTCCTCTACGACGATCTTTTCGCCTCAGTCGGTGCCGGCGCACGATATTTTTCGCCTCTCTATTTTTGTGTTGATCATTACCGGTGCGATCTTCGTCACCGTGAGCGGGCTGCTATTGTTCGTCATTGTCAAATATCGCCACCGCCCTGGCGATGATGAGAGCGAGCCACCCCAGATCTACGGTAGCAATCAGATTGAGCTGGCGTGGACGGTATTCCCGGTCCTGATTGTGGTGGTGCTGTTCCTGTCCACAGTGCGAATCGTCTACAGTATCCAAAATGCACCGCATCCCAAAACAGCTCTGGACGTGACCGTCACCGGACACCAATGGTGGTGGGAATTCAGCTACCCAAAATACAATTTCGTTACCGCGAACGAACTGCATGTTCCGGTCAACAACAATCCCAAAGATCCCATGCCGACTTTTATGAAGTTGGTGACCGCGGATGTGGATCATAGTTTCTGGGTGCCGAGGTTGAATGGAAAGACAGACCTGATGGCAGGCCAGGTAAATCAGATGTGGATTCAGCCCGAAGTGACGGGAGTCTATCTGGGACAATGCGCCCAGTTCTGCGGCACGGAACATGCCCGCATGTTAATTCGCGTGTACGCGCAGACGCCTGCCGATTTCCAGAAATGGGTCGCCAATCAGAAAAAAGATGCGGTCGACGATCCCAGCGTCTCAGCTGGACGAGCTGTGTTTGAGCAGAACTCCTGCATCAACTGCCACACCATCCGCGGCACGGTCGCGAACGGCCGCTTCGGACCCGACTTGACGCACCTGATGAGCCGCGACACCATTGCCTCCGGCACGCTCCCGAATACACGCACCAACCTGGAGGGTTGGATTAAGGATCCTGACTATTACAAGCCCGGCTGTCTGATGCCGGCGATGAAATTGAGCGATACGGACATTGCATTGATTACGTCCTATCTGATGACACTGAAGTAAGCTGAGAAATGAAAGGCGCAAGTCATGGCTGATTCCATACCACTGTCAGGAGTGCTGGATTTAACTCCTAAGGCGAAGCATCCGCGACTGTGGTTAGAGGTGATGCACGAGTGGATCGTTACTACGGATCATAAAAAGATCGGTCTGATGTATATCGCCGCGTCGTTGATGTTCATGGCGATCGGCGGCATTGAAGTGCTGCTGATGCGCATCCAGCTTGCCAGACCCGAGTCGACCTTCCTCGCGCCTGAACACTTCAATGAGTTGTTCACGCTGCATGGCACCACCATGATCTTTTTTGTGGCCATGCCGATTTTGTTCGGATTCGGTAATTATTTTGTGCCGCTGATGATCGGCGCCCGTGACATGGCCTTTCCTCGGTTGAACGCCTTCAGTTTCTGGATCTTCCTTTTCGGTGCGATGCTGCTGTACTACAGCCTGCTGGGGGGCGAGGGTCTCTACGGCGGTTCTGGAATTCCCGACCAGGGGTGGTTTGCGTATGCGCCGCTCACCTCCGTCGCTTTTTCAAAAAGCCATGCCGCCGACTATTGGGCACTGGGAATCTTGATCAGTGGCATCGGAACCATCGGGACTGCCCTCAATATTGTTGCGACGACGCTCTGTATGCGCTGCAAGGGCATGAAGCTGAACCGCATGCCGCTGTTCGTATGGCTGATGCTGGTCACATCCGCGATGGCCGTGGCAGCGATTCCGCCGCTGTCTGCCGCGCAGATTATGCTTTTGATCGACCGCTTTCTTGGCGGCCATTTCTTCGACACCCAGGCGGGCGGCTCGGCTGTTCTCTGGGCCCATTTCTTCTGGATTTTTGGGCATCCCGAGGTCTACATCCTGATCATGCCGGCCTTCGCCTTCATGAACGAGATCATTCCCGTGTTTTCTCGCAAAGCCATCTTCGGCTATCCGGCAATGGTGGCGGCTTCGGTCGGCATCGCCTTTGTCAGCTTCACCGTATGGGCCCACCACATGTTCACGGTTGGCATGGGAGCCGCGGCCAACACCGCTTTTGTACTGTCATCGATGATCATCGCCGTCCCCACCGGAATCAAAATCTTCAACTGGCTGGCGACAATGTGGGGCGGAAAGATCCACTTCACCGTGCCCATGTTGTTTTGCACTGCTTTTCTGTTTCAGTTCACGCTGGCAGGATTGACCGGAATTATGCTGGCGGTGGCACCGTTCAACTGGCAACTGCACAATTCGTATTTCGTGATCGCTCACTTTCACTACGTCATAATCGGAGGCATTCTCTTTGCCTTGTTTGGGGCCTTTTACTATTGGTTCCCTAAAATGACAGGCCGCATGATGAGCGAAACCCTCGGCAAATGGCACTTCTGGCTCTTTGTTCTGGGCTTCCACTTGACGTTCGATTTTATGCACATCGTCGGTTTGCTCGGCATGCCGCGCGAGATATATACCTACGAGCCGGGCCATCACTGGGCGGTATGGAACACGATTGTTACGATTGGCGCGTTCGTGCAGGCTATCGCCGTTATCATTTTCCTCGTCAATCTGGTTCGATCGCATTTTAAAGGCGAGTTGGCCGGAAACGATCCGTGGGACGCCTGGACGCTGGAGTGGGCCACTACTTCGCCGCCACCCAGCTACAACTTCGCGGAAGAGCCGATGGTTCGCAGTCGTCGCCCGTTATGGGATTTGAAGCATCCGGAAGATCCCGACTGGCAATATGAAGTTGAAACCGAGAACCGAATGGCGGCCCAACAATGACGACCATTCCTTTCACACTTGACAGCAGGGATGAGGTCTGGGTTCTACCGAACAAGGGCACCGTCGGCATGTGGTGCCTGATCACCGCCGAATCCGCCATGTTTCTTATCTTTGTCGTCGCCTACATCTATTACATGGGCAAGAGTCTCAGCGGGCCGACGCCAAAGGAAGTTCTCAAGATCCCGATTTTCGGCACAGTATGCCTGCTTTCCAGCAGCATCACCATTCATCTATCAGTGGACGGTTTGAAAAAGAAAAGCCAGATGTCTTTTATAGGGTGGCTTGCCGGCACAATCTTGCTAGGAATAATTTTTCTGCTGGGCACAGCCAAAGAATGGCTTGATCTGATTTACAACCATCACTTCACGATCAGTACAAGCCTGTTCGGAACCACTTTTTATTCGCTAGTGGGGTTGCACGCGACTCACGTCCTGATTGGACTGTTGATGCTGAGCGTGGTGTTGGTCCTGGGGCTGTTTGGATTGGTCGGGGAAGACCAATCCGACCATTTTCACACCTTGTCGATGTACTGGCACTTTGTCGACGCTGTATGGGTGGTTGTACTTACCGTTGTATATATCGTTGGAAGATGATGACGCGAGAAAGAATATGACCAGCGAACCGGAAAAGGGCCGGCCCTCCGTCCACGCGATTCACATGCCCGCTCCTACGGCGTGGCCGTTTTTGCTGGCGATCGGGGTGACATTTCTATTCGCCGGTTTGGTGACTGCGTGGGCCGTTAGCGCGCTCGGACTCGTGATCATGTTGTTTGGTTCCGTGGGATGGTTCCGCAATGTGTTTCCCCATGAGGAGCATGAGTCGGTAACCGTCACCACCGAAATGGTGGAAATTAAGAGCTCGCGCGAGCAAGTCGCGCGTCTCCCCGCTGTCGGGTCACATCGCAATTTGCTGCCAGTGGAACGCTACACTCTGAGTGCCGGTGTCGAGGGTGGCCTGGCTGGCGGCGTTGCCATGATTGCTCCCGCAACGATCTTCGGGCTGATTCGCTTTCACAGCCTTTGGTACGCTCCAAACCTGCTCGCCGCCATGGGGATTCCGGGATGGGCAGAGAGGAGTTCGTCCTTTCTAAGCGCTTTCCATCTGGAAGGATTGCTGGTTGCGGTGCTGGTGCACGCGCTGGCGTCTGTATTGGTCGGCCTGCTGTATGGTGCCATTCTTCCAATGTTTCCCTGGGAGCCGATTGCCACTGCGGGATTCCTGGCGCCCATTTTTTGGAGTGGTTTGTTGTATGCGGGATTGGCGGCCGTCAATCCCATCATGAATCAGCGCATCGATTGGCTCTGGTTCATTGCGTCCCAAATCGCCTTTGGATTGGTCGCCGGATTTGTGGTGAATTTGCATGTTCGTGTGCGAACTCCCCAGTTCCAGGCGAGGCCATTCGCGGAACGTGCCGGCTTGATATCGCAGCTTATGGAAGATGAAGCGCACGACGAGGATCGTAACCAATGAAGGCAAGGACTTCAGCGCTGGGAGCTACGATCATCGCCGCGATGTTTCTGTTTGCATCGACGGGGTGTAGTCATCTTCCCGGCAAGCCCGGCTTCCGTCCGGAAACGTTGCGTCCGGAGCAAACGGTCGGCTTCAATATTCTCTACAAGAGCAATTGCTCTGCTTGCCACGGTGACCACGGATTGAATGGGCCGGCATTGCCGCTCCGCAATCCCGTGTACCTGGCATGGGCAGGCAAGGACCACATACTGCCCATCGTATCGAGCGGCGAGAGCCTTCGAACGATGCACGCCTTTGCCCAATCGGGCGGCGGCATGCTGACCGATCAGCAGGTGGCGATCATTGTGAACGGGATGATCGCTCATTGGGGGAAGCCGGAAAATTTGAACGGCGCCAAACTTCCCAGCTACAGCGCGACAACCACTCCGGATATTGCTGCTGGCAAGAAATCCTTCCAGGCCCACTGCTCAAGTTGCCACGGGGAGAATGGGACCGGCGCGAAGGCCAGCGGGACCGCGTCGAAAGAGATTGTGACCGGTTCGATTGTCGATCCGACTTACCTTTCGCTGATCAGCACCCAGGGATTGCGCGACGCGATTGTTGCCGGGATGGCCGGCGAGGGAATGCCCGATTGGCGTGGCGATGGATCAGGATCTCCGATGACGGACAAAGAGGTCACTGACATCGTGGGGTGGCTGGAGTCGCATCGAGTGCAATTTCCAGGGCAGCCATTTCCAAGTGGGTCGACGACTGAAACAGAAAATTCCACGAAAGGGAAGTAGAACCCGCGCATGCCGCAACAGGAGCGACTGTGAAGAATCCGCTGAAGGACTTGATCAATCACCCGGTCATCGAGAACCCGCTGAATGAGCCCAGCGAGCACTCGCGTCGGAAATTTCTCTTTAAGGTCGCGCTATTGCTGAATGGAGCTGTCGGCGTCGTCCTGGCCGTGCCAGTTTTCGGGTACCTGTTCGGGCCATTTTTTAGAAAAAATTCCAGCTACGACAATTGGGTTCCCGTCGGTAATCTTGAGCAATTTCCGCCAGGAGAAACGCGGCTCGGAAAATATCGCAATCCGATGGGAACGCCGGCCGATGGACAGACCCGAACTTTGCCATGCTGGGTGCGGCATATTTCCGATAATCAATTTCAAGTATTCGCCATTAACTGCGCCCATATGGACTGCCCGGTGCATTGGTTTCCGCAATCTAAGTTGTTCATGTGCCCGTGCCATGGTGGCGTGTACTACCAGAATGGCGCGGTTGCGGCGGGTCCTCCTCCGCGTGGACTTTATCAATACAAATACCGAATCGTCGGCAATCAACTTCTGATCTGGGCGGGTGAATTACCCACGCTGTCGACAGAAGCCAGCCTTACCGGGCCGGGGTGCAACTCATGCCAGGGTTAAAACAAAAGGGCATCGAACTCTATCACTGGCTCGACCGTCGCCTGGGTTTCGTCAAGCCCATCACCGAGGCTGCCGAACATCCCATTCCTTCCAGTAGTGCGAGCTGGTGGTATGTCTTTGGCAGCGCAGCCACAGTGATTCTGATGATGCAGGTGGTCACGGGAATTCTGCTGGCGCTGGTCTATACACCGACTGCACGCGACGCCTGGAATAGTCTGAACTTCTTGAATCATGGCCTGACGCTGGGATGGTTTTTGCGGGCGCTGCACGGGTGGGGATCGGACTTTATGATCGCCATCGTCCTGATTCACATGACCCAGGTGTTCATGTTCGGCGCGTATAAATTTCCACGCGAACTCACCTGGATTGTCGGCGTATTCCTTCTGCTGCTAACGCTGGGCATGGCCTTCACTGGACAGGTGCTGCGCTTCGACCAGGATGCTTATTGGGGATTGGGGATCGGCGCGTCCATCATGGGCAGGGTTCCGTGGATTGGCGGCTGGCTGGTTCACTTTATGCTCGGCGGTCCGATCATCGGCGCGACAACCTTTTCTCGATTCTTCGCGCTGCACGTTTTCATCATTCCTGGAATTCTGATTGCACTGGTCGGCGTGCATGTGTGGATGGTCCTTCGACTCGGTGTTAACGAGTGGCCAATGCCTGGCCGGCTGGTTCGCCGCAGCACCTACATAAAGGAATACGAAGCACAAGTCCACAAAGATGGCGTGCCCTTCGTTCCCGACGCTGCATGGAAGGACGTCACGTTTTCCGCGGCAATCATACTTGCCATCATGGCATGTGCTTTTTTCTTTGGCCCAATCGGACCGACCGGACCGCCCGATCCTACGATTATCCAAACTGTTCCCAAGCCTGACCTACCCTTCCTTTGGATTTATGCGGTCTTCGCGCTCGCCCCGCCGCACATGGAAACACCGCTCCTGCTGATCACGCCGATTGCTGTGATCTGCGTGATGCTGGGGCTTCCGCTGTATGCCGGGGAAGGAGAGAAGCATTGGTCGCGTCGTCCGGTTGCCGTGCTGATGGTGTGCGCCATTGCTGTTTCTTTGTCGATCCTCACCAGTTTGGGCGAACATCCTCCGTGGAGTCCGGTCATGGATGCGTGGAGCGCGGATGCGGTGCAGCCGAAATATTTGAAGGATCGCTCTCCTCTGGAAAGACGCGGTGCTTTGGTGTTTCAGGAAAAGCAGTGCCGCAATTGTCATTCGCTCGACGGCGTTGGGGGCAAACGCGGGCCTGAACTGAACCGAGTCGCGACACAGATGACCGAAAGTCAGTTGATTCGCCAGGTGCTGCAGGGCAGTGGAAACATGCCCGCCTATGGAAGCGCGCTTAGCCCGCAGGAAACGACGGCACTGGTTCGCTTTCTTGAGACGCTGAACGGCAATCAAATGCCGGCCCGCAATCTGGCGCGTCCGTTAGCGGAAGGTACTCCGCTTGCGGAACCGCGGCAGGGGCATAAAGAATAACGTAATGTTCCGTGCGATGTTTTGTTCCGCCGGAGCAAAGCAGCCGCCACGCTTCGCATTTGAACGTCGCAGCTGAGTAGAGATGTCATGCCCACAGCCACTCAGGCCATCCTCGATGCATGGTCGCTGCCGTTCTGGCTAAGCGTCAGCGTAATCCTTGTATGTGGGGTGTATGTGCGTGGATGGCGCGCCATTCGCCGTACGCGGCCAGCCTATTTCACCGTGGAACGCCTCGCCAGTTTTATCGGCGGCATGATCGTTCTGTGGCTGGCCATTGCTTCTCCCATTGACGGATTTGCCGACACGTTGCTCAGCGCGCACATGGTGCAGCATTTCTTGCTGATGTCGGCGGTACCGCCGCTGGTTCTGCTGGGCGCTCCTGTAGTGCCGCTGCTGCGGGGTCTGCCACGCGGATTTGTGAAGTCTGTTCTGGGTCCGCTGATTGGCCTGCGCTGGCTGCGGACCGTTGTTCATTTTCTCACCGACCCGATTGTTGCGTGGCTTATGTTTAATTCGGTGTTTCTTCTCTGGCATCTTCCCAGGGCCTACGATTACGCGCTCCGCGACGAGAACGTGCATGACTTTGAGCACATTTGTTTTCTAATTACGGCGTTGCTTTTCTGGTGGGTGATTCTGCAGCCGTGGCCGAGTCGGGCTCGTCATAATGGCTGGATGATTCTGGTATACCTGTTGTCTGCGGATATCGTGAACTCGGCGCTCTCCGCATTTCTTGCCTTCTGCAGCCGACCTATCTACCAGTTCTATGTGTCGCAGCCGAACCCCTTTCATATTTCTGCCCTGTCAGATCAGATTGCCGGCGGAGTGATTATGTGGGTGCTAAATTCCACTGTGTTTCTTGTGCCCGCAATGCTATTGACGGTGCGGCTCGCGGGCTTCTCCAACGCGCCGTCAAAGCGCTCCCGCATCGCATCGGGCACGCTGCCGGTCTAACGGGCAGCTAAGGGGCCGCGTGCGGCACTGCCGTCTCCAGGAAATAAAAATTTCCTGACGGAGACGCTTCCACTCCGGTGATCCTGCGGTTGTAGATCACG
The DNA here is from genome assembly GCA_040389265.1 of Acidobacteriota bacterium. Classification (GTDB taxonomy): domain Bacteria; phylum Acidobacteriota; class Terriglobia; order Terriglobales; family Acidobacteriaceae; genus JAKAAZ01. The sequence continues at coordinate 1,545 of JAZKAG010000232.1, read as the reverse complement.
ACAGAATCGACAAACCATAGTGGCAGAGTCGGCATTTCCTTCGCCAGAATCTGCTGCACTTGAACATACAGAACGCGGCGCTTCGCCTGATCAGATTCAGAAGCCGCTTCTCGCAAAAGACGATCCACCTCGGCATTCGAATAATCGCCACGATTGGCTCCATGCGGGGGCATACTCTCCGACGCGAATGCGTAATGGAAAATGTCCGGGTCCTCGTTGCCGCCAATCCAGCGCAGGCTATAGATGCCGAACGATCCGTGTGAAATATCGGAATAGAACGTGGCAAATTCAAAACTGCGCACATCGAGAGCAATCCCGACTGGGCGCAACTGCTGTTGCAGCGTCATGGCCAGTTCTCTCGCACCTCCGTCATTCGAGGTCTTCATGGTCAGGTGAAAGCGGATTCCATCGGGCCCGGCTTTGTACCCTGCTCGGTTGAGGAGTTGTTTGGCTCGTCGCGGATCGTAATCATAGTGGGCGACATCTCCCGCATAGGCCCAATGGTTTGGCGGTAGCAGGCTCTCTGCGGAACGCGCCATGCCGCGCAGCAATGTGGAGATGATCAGTGGCCGATTTACCGCATAGGCGATCGCTTGCCGCACGCGTGTATCTCGAAGATATGGGTCGCGCAAGTTGAAAGTGAGATATTGCACGACTGTGCCCGGCGAGTCTGCCACGCTCAAACTTTTGTCGTTCCGCATCGACCAGATCATGTCGGGCGATAGCGCATTGGAGGCAACGTCGGCGGATCCTTTGCGCAGCGCCAGCGCCCGCGTCATCTCATCGGGGACAACATCAAATCGCAGTCGCGCGATCTTTGGAGCGGCCTGCCAGCTGAGTGGATTGCGCTCCAGCACCACATCTTTGTCGAGTTCCTGGCTGACAAAACGAAACGGCCCGGTGCCGATCGGATGCTGCTGAAAATTCGGGCCGCTTCCGTAAGGAACGATGCCGAGCGCACCATCGGAGAGACTCCAAAGGAGCGCTGCGTCAGGCTGCCTCATATGGATCACGACGGTCTGCGGATCGGGTGCATCAATCGAGGCGACATTACGGTAGGCCTGATATTTCGAAGTCAAGATGCTGTGGTTCAGCATCGACTCAAGTGTCCACTTCACATCGCGCGAAGTGAAGATTTGCCCATTCTGAAATTCCACGCCTGTACGCAGATGAAAGATATAGGTTAGGGCATTGGGCGTGTCCCAGGAGGTTGCAAGATCCGGTTGTAAATTAAATTGCGCGTCTTTCTTCACCAGCGAATCGAACATCAACTCGTCGATCCGTTCCGATTGCCCGTCATTTCCAATGCGCGGGTCCAAGTTGGTTGGACTGCTTTCAATCAGCACTGTGACTGAATTCGGGTCAGCAGGCTTGGGGCTGCAGCCAACCACGAGTGTTGCGCAACCAATAGAAATAACCCCGACGCCGATCCGTGATGCAGTGCGAATGAATCTCGCGCGCCATTTATACATGCGTGATTTTTCCCAGGATCGCTGCTCGTGTGGCGCCCGTTGCCCGCGGCAGGTTCCCCGGCTGGCGATGCCA
>JAZKAG010000231.1:1638-4456 GCA_040389265.1 Acidobacteriota bacterium | reverse complement strand
CGTGGCAGACGGCTCACACTTTACCCATTTCCTGATCGCATTTGCTACCGGGGAGGGATGAAACAGAAGGGGAAACGTGACAAAAGCGTGAATCGCAAATGCACCTGGGCAGAACCGAGGTCCATTGCAAACCTCACCTGCGGGGTGCAGGAAGGCGACGAAGCGAAGGGCTAAGCAACTTCGAGTTGGGCGGCCTGCGATTCCAGAAGCCCGATGATCTGGAAACTGCTGAGCGATGTTTTGGGAACGAAGAGGCTGCGATTGTTGGTCAGCTCATCGACCGGAAAAAGGTGGAAGGCATTTTTGGTTCATAAGTCGAGGTCGTTCGTAACCCGGCCTTCCATGATTTCTCCATCCTCAAAGGCGAGGCGCACCCACAGGAAGGGTTGAATGGAAACGGCGTCGAAGAAGCGTACATCCTGCTGGGTGGGGCTGCCGGTGAAGGTATTCACGAAGAAAACCGCCTTGGCATCTTCCAGGCGAAAGCTCACCGCGGGGCCGCCGTCCTCCGGTTCGATGGTCATGCTGATCGGCAGATCGTTGGGAATTTCATTGGGATCCTGGGAGTGATTGTCGGTGCGGTAGTAGCCGTACAGAACGTTCGAATTTTTCAAATTGACGACGACGTTATGAACCATCCCTGACCTCGATAAAAAAATAGAATTGCGGCGTCCGCGAGAGCCGATATGACAAAAGGGTTCGAATTTACGCGGATTGCGCCGGACCCGACAGATTATATTGCCGGATCTTGTAGAGCAATGCTTTGTAGCTAATATTCAAGCGGGAGGCCGCGATGCGGCGATTCCACTTGGTTTCTGCCAGCGTATCCCGGATGGCCTGCATTTCCGCCTGATCCTTCAGTCCGCGAACCATGGACTTGAGGTCGGGGCTGGAGGTGGCGGTGACCATGCTGTTCCGTTCGGGAGCCGGCATAAAGTAACCGGGAATTTTTGACTCGAGATCGGCCAGCGCGGCCGGCTCGTCGCGAATGACGAGGTAGCGCTTGACGAAGTTGCCCAGTTCGCGGAGGTTTCCGGGCCAGTGGTAGGCGACACATGCGGCGATCATCTGGGGCGAGAAATGTACCGGCTCCAGTTCATGGGTCAGGGCTAGTTGCTGCGACATCTGGGTAAGAACGTAGGGAATTTCTTCGCGGCGCTCGCGCAGCGGTGGAATATGCAGCACAAACGTACTCAGCCGATAGTAAAGATCCTCGCGGAAGGTCTTCTCGGTAAGCGCTTTTTGTATGTCGATGTTGGTGGCAGCCAGGATGCGGGCGTTGGTTTGTTTTTCTCCACGACCGCCTAAGCGAGAGAAGGTACCATCCTGCAGTACGTGCAGCAGCTTGGCCTGGAGTTGGGGACTCATTTCTCCAATTTCGTCCAGCAGCAGCGTGCCCTTATCGCACATTTCAAACTTGCCGGGCTTGGATTTGGTGGCGCCGGTAAATGCGCCAGCCTCGTAGCCGAATAATTCACTTTCGAGCAAGTCCAGAGGCAAGGCAGCGCAATTGATCTTGAGCCACTCTTCATTGGAGCGGCGGGAAAGGCGATGGATGAGGCGGGCAACGACCTCTTTGCCAACGCCGCTTTCGCCGGTGATGAGAACCGGAATATCGGCATGGGCAATGGCGGCCGCCTGGTCGTAGATCTTCTTCATGGCGGGAGTTGCGGCCAGGAAGAAGGTTCCGTTGCCCAACTCCTCACGAATGATGGAACTGCTGCTGGCCTGGGCCCTGGAACTCGCGACGCGATCGCGAACCCGGCGCAGGATGGCGTCCAGCTGATGCTTCAGGAATGGCTTGGGCAAAACGTCGTACACACCCTCGCGGGCGGCGGCAAGAAATCCGGAACGATTGCCGGCGGGAATGAGAAGAACAACGCTGAGATGCGGGAACTGCTGGCGCAACTTGATCAGGATGGCTTCCAGACTGACACCGGGCAAGGTGGTATCAATCAGCACCAGGTCGGCTGCGACCGCGGCGCGGCAGGTTTCTGCAACATCGATCACCGGCAGCGCATTGACACTGCAGTCAAGAGATTCCAATAAATTCTGTACGTAGCCCCGTACTGGAACCTCATCTTCGACAAGGACTACGCGCAATCGCTGATTCACAAACACCACCCTGTAGGTTGCAACAGCATCGATCCTGACGTGCCTAGCGAACGAAGGTTGTCTGGGGGGTGAATCGGAAAACAGATGAGGCCTGCTCTCGTCACTCTGCTTCGAGAATCCCAGACATAAGTGGTGCAGTGGATCAAAGGAGAATCAACAACGTGTAAAAACATTCAGCGAATTGAATGCGATGAATTTCGTGCAGCGGCAACCAAGTCGCATCGTATGATTCGAAACCAGCATGGATGTGTCGAACATCGATCCGGTCGCCCGGCGAAACCTCACCCGTTGTTGTAGACGTCGTACTTCGGAGAGGGGTGATGATGGTCACTTAAGCGGGCGAAAAATTTTGTTGCCCGCCGAGTTCCGGCCCACCCTCTGTGGGAAGGATCGCACTTTTGAAAGCGCGTCCAATCCCTCTCCTGATCACAGTGCTGATTCTGCCTGTTCCTTGGACGTTTGACAACAGACTTTTAGTAACCGCTATTGGAGTACTTATGACGGTAACAAACGTGAAAACGTTACTGATCAGTTACGTTGACAAGCCGAGCTCCGATTCGGGAAGCCTGAGATCGCGATCACACGGGGTGAGGGAGGTGGGGAGAATTTCGGCAGGCGGCGGCTCTGCTGCAGGGTGTGTGAAAACTTTTACCTATTGCGAAGGGAACTTCCCAATCGAGGATTCAGAGAGAGCGGGAAAGCC
>JAZKAG010000231.1:712-1628 GCA_040389265.1 Acidobacteriota bacterium | reverse complement strand
GAGCTCCTTTTTGATAGGGAACAGATTTGCAAGTGGCGGGCAAGCAGATTCCCGGGGAGGTCGAGATTGCCGCAGTGCATTGATTCGCAACGGCTCCCTGCGACCGCAGCTGTCTTCATTCTGGTGCTGGGACGAGGAAGTTTTCGTTTGGCGCGGTACGTGCAGGATAGAGCGCGAGTCGAAAAATCATGCAATTGATTTCACCATCTTTAGCTCCGATGCCTGTCTTGCTGGGAGACTCCCAGGCAATGTCGGCTGTTCGGCGCCAGGTTCAACTGGCAGCCACCGCCGGAATGCCGGTTCTTATCACCGGGGAAAGCGGCACCGGCAAGAATGTTGTCGCACAGAATCTGCATGCGCTGTCGGCACGACGCGACCGCGCGTTTGTGCAGGTCAACTGTCCAAGCCTGCCGCACAGCCTGATTGAAAGCGAATTGTTCGGTTGCGAAGCGGGAGCGTTTACCGGCGCCAACCATGCCCGCAGCGGCAAAGTGGACCAGGCCCAAAACGGGACGCTGTTCCTGGACGAAATCGGAGACCTGGATGCATCGGTGCAAGCGAAACTGCTGCAGGTGCTTCAGGATTTCCGCTTCAGCCGGCTGGGAGGGACGGAAGAGCGGGAGGTGGACCTGTGGCTGATCTGCGCCACCCATCGCAACCTACAGGCGGACATTAAAGCGGGGCGGTTTCGTTCGGACTTGTTCTATCGCATTAACGTGGTGTCGATCGAAATACCGCCGCTGCGGGATCATCGTTCCGATGTGGCGCTTTTGCTGACCCATTTTCTGCGTTACTACGAGTTGAAGTTTGCCACCAAGCTGGCGCCGCTTTCCGGTTCCGTTCTGAAATTGCTGGAAGCCTATCACTGGCCGGGAAACGTGCGCGAGCTGGAGAACCTGGTGAAGCGGTACGTGGT
>JAZKAG010000231.1:0-641 GCA_040389265.1 Acidobacteriota bacterium | reverse complement strand
ATCGCGCGCTGCTCTACAAGATTAAGGACGCCGGCTTACCCCGGTTGCGCCAGGTTCACTCTGACGCGTGTTCCCCCGAGGAGAACTAACGATGAAAGGAAAAGGAATGTTGTCTCGATTGTCCCAATTCGCAGCGGTCTTGGCTGCCGTGACTTTAGCCTGCTGCCTGTTGCACGCGCAGACGCAACCTGCAGTTGCCCTGGTCGGATCGTTTAATTCTCCATTCAGTACCCCGCAGGCTCCCGTTGGAACTTCGTTTCAGACCAAATCCGGAGAGACCGCGCTGGCGCAGCCGGACTCGAGGACAGTTGCACCCGTGGACGCACACTATCGCATTGGCGCGGATGATGTGTTGACGGTGAATGTCTGGCATGAGCCGGAAGTCTCGCGCAACGTGCCGGTTCGGCCGGATGGCAAGATTTCTCTTCCGCTGGTGGGGGATGTGCAGGCATCCGGGCTGACCCCGACGGAGCTGAAGAATGAGTTGGAAGCACGTTTTGCCAAGTTTCTCACCAATCCGGATGTCAGCGTGATTGTGGCTGAAATTCGCAGCCAGCGGATCAATGTTCTGGGCCAGGTGCTGCGGCCGGGAACGTATGCCCTGATTCGCATCGGGCACATCAACCCCGACCCTGGAGCGC
>JAZKAG010000230.1:0-13634 GCA_040389265.1 Acidobacteriota bacterium | reverse complement strand
TATTCCCGATAATTCGGCGTATGAAAATGCAGCCTGTAAAGCGACTCGCTCTGTTCCTATTCATCAGTGTGGGCCTTGTCTGGGGACAAAGCAGCGGAGGTCAACGGTCCGGTTCGGATGCATCACCTGCATCCACGTCCGGTTCGGCCGCGCCTGCTGTGACCCAGTGGCCCGCGCCAACTCCGGCTGCCCTCGCTACTGCCGGACACGGATTTCCGGAACACTCCCCGGTTCCACCGACTCCGACCCCGGTGGATCAGTTGCTGAAGTTGCTGCTCGCAAATGTCAATTCTGCGGAAGCCATGGCGAACGCGCAAACGATCTGGGCTACCGACCGTTGGTTCAATTTTCCAAAATTTCAGGAGACCGCAAAGAATGTCGCGGAGATGATGCGGAAGGCCGGACTAGATGACGTCCAGATCGGCTACGCACCGGCCGACGGAGTCACGCAGGCCGGCTTCTGGACAGAGCCGATGGCATGGGATCCGAAGATCGGTACGCTGGAGATCACCTCGCCGAACGCTCCCGAAGACATACGCATTCTCGGCGACTATCAGAAGGTGCCAACTTCGCTGTGCATGTGGAGCGGGCCAACTCCTGCAGGCGGAGTGGACACTGAGATCGTGCTGCCGCCCGGGAATATGAAGACCGCGGACCTGAAGGGCAAGCTTGTTCTCGGCGACCGCATCTCCAAGAGCGACCTTGGCAAAGCTGGAGCACTCGGGATGATTCACGAGAGTAGGACGAACCCCACGCTGCTGGATCAACGCGACTGGGTAAATTCTTTTGGGGACAACGGCTGGGCCTTTAACAAGCACGATACGCCGCTGGTATGTTTTTCGATCACGCCGCGTGGAGACAAATACGTTCGTTCCGTGCTGAACAGCGGCGGGCACGTGAAGGTCCACGTCAACGTGGATAGCCGTTACTACGACGGTAAGTATCCCTACGTAAGCGGAGCCATCCTGGGCACCGATGGCCCTGGCGCCGAAGAGGTCTTCTCGCTCGGCCATCTGTTTGAAGAGGGGGCAGGTGACAACGCCACAGGGGTCGCTTCCATCATCGAAGCCACCGCAACGCTGAACCGGCTCATCAAGCAGGGTAAGTTGCCTCGGCCGAAACGAACCATTCGCATCCTGGGCATGGGTGAGCGCTACGGAACACTCGCGTACCTGTACGCCCATCAGGATCGGTTGAAGCGAACCATTGCCGGCATGTGCATCGATTCGCCCGCCGGTTTCCAGTACCTTGCCGGAACGCAATATAGCTGGGTCATGAATCCGCAGTCAGACACCTCATATGTGGACGCCTTCGTCGTGCGCCTCGCCGAAAAATACTACCCAATGGTGGATCGCCCGTATTCCTGGAGCGAGTACAACAGCGGCACGGACAATGACCTGGGAGAGCCGATGATTGGCATTCCGACGGTAGCTCCGCGTGGCGGGCATGGGATCCCGGCTCACCACACCAGCTTCGATACTCCGGCACAGATCGATCTCAGGTCTTTGCGCGACCTGAGCGTGATGAATGCGGCCTACGCCTACTTCATCGCCTCGGCGGGACCGGATCAAATGCACTGGATGGCTGAGTTGGCGTTGGCGCGCGGTTACGACCAGATCGGTGCAGGGGTGCAGAAGAGCCTGGATCAGATCGCCGTAGCTCAGAATGCCAACGACCTGAGCCGCCTGCTGTACTGGGAGACCGCTCGCGTCGATTACAACCTGATGCGCGAAACCCATGCGGTAAAACAGGCTGCCGAACTTTCACTGGGGCTGACGCAACTGGCGTCTTACGCCGGTGTGCAGAAGACGCGGATCGAAAGCGCCGTGCAGCAGCGTGCCGCGGAGCTGCATCTGGGAACCATACAAGCGGCCGCTCCCAGCATCAATCCAGAAGCTGAGAAGATCGTTGTTCGCCGCAAGAGGATGGGCACCCTCACTATGGACGATATACCCCGCGATCAGCGAGAAGGATATCCGGCCAGCTCCTTCTGGGGTCCGACTACCGCAGCACTTTACTGGACCGATGGAAAACGCAATTTGGCCGAGGTCAACAAGCTGACGGAACTGGAAATGGGCCAGTCGAACTTTGACTGGGTAGGCTATTTCAAGTTCCTCAAGCAGCACGGTTATGTCGACTTCGTGCAGCAGTGACCTTCTGATCCATCCGGCAACGACAGGGCGCTCTATCGGCACGTTAAAGCGCCGTGTGCGCTATGTCGCGCCTTTGAGACATGGGGTATATGTACGACGCGGAAGGCCGGCGGGCGAGGAATCACCGTAACAGCCTCACAGGCGACAAGGATTTCCAGTAGACCGCCCGCTTTCTGCCGACAAAAGAGTGCCCCGTCTCAAACATCGATTCGGAAATTGAATGCAGAAGAGATCGATGAAGTTGCGTTCAACGGAGATAATCCCGATAATGCGGCTTATGAAAATCGGGCCTGCAAAGCGACTCAGTCTATTCATGTTCATCAGTGTTGGTCTGGTTTGGGGACAGGCCGGCACCGGCGGCCGTGCCGCCGATTCCTCCGCGCCTTCCAGTATTTCTCCCGCGCCATCGCTAGCCGCCCTCACCACGGCCGAACACGAGATCGACGGACACGACCCCGGCCCCGCGACTCCAAGTCCTGTCACTAGCCTGTTAAAGCTGCTGCTGGCCAACGTGAACTCGACGCAAGCTATGACGTACATGAAGACACTGTGGGCGACCGACCGCTACTTTGACTTCGCCAGATTTCAGCAGACCGCAAAGAATGCCGCAGAGATCATGCGGCAGGCAGGACTGGAGGACGTCCAGATAGGCCAGGGGCCTGCCGATGGTGTAACGCAGGACGGCTTTTGGACGCAGCCCATCGCGTGGGACGCGCATTCTGCCACGCTGGAAATTGTCTCCCCCAAGGTTCCAGCGAACATGCGCATACTAGCGGACTACCAGAAAGTTCCTACCTCGCTATGCCAGTGGAGCGGTCCCACCGCTGCTGGAGGCGTAGAGGCAGAGGTAGTGCTGCGGCCCAAGGATATTCGCGATGCAGATCTGAAAGGCAAGCTGGTGCTTGGTCGCCGCATGTCCAAGACCGATTTGAAGCAGGCCGGCGCTCTGGGCCTGATTCGTGAGAGCGAGGTGAACCGGACGCTGGTAGACGAGCGCGACTGGGAGAACGATTACGGAGATAACGGCTGGGCTTTCAACAAGAACGACACACCTCTGGTATGTTTCTCCATTACGCCGCGATCGCAGCAATACCTTGAGCAATTGCTCAAAAAGGGCCCGGTGAAGGTCCGCGCCAACGTGGATACTCGCTACTACAGCGGCCATTATCCCTGGGTAACTGGAGTCATCCGCGGCACCGACGGTCCAGGCGCGGAGGAAGTTCTCACGCTCGGCCACTTGTATGAAGAGGGAGCCAACGACAACTCCAGCGGCGTCGCATCTATTCTTGAAGGCACTGCCACCCTCAACCGGCTCATCAAGGAAGGCAAGTTACCCAGGCCAAAGCGGACCATCCGCGTCCTGGCCATGGGCGAGCGCTACGGCACTCTCGCGTATCTCGATGCTACCCGGGACCGAACCAAGCGAACCATTGCCGCCATGTGCATCGACACGCCCGCAGGATGGCAGTACTTGGCAGGAACGCAGTTCGACTGGTCTGTGAATCCGCAATCGGCTAGTTCTTTTGTGGATGCATTTATTGTGCGTCTTGCCGCGGAATATTACCCCATGGTGCGCCGCCCCCATTCATGGAGCGAGTACAACATGGGCGCCTACGACGGAGGAACGGACGATGATCTGGGAGAGTCGATGGTTGGCATTCCCACTGTGTCGCCTCATAGCGGGCACGGAATCCCGGCTCACCACACCAGTTTCGATACACCTGCTCAGGTCGATCCCAAATCTCTGCGCGACCTCTCCGTCATGAATGCGGCTTACACGTACTTTCTCGCCTCCGCGGCACCGGAGCAAATGCACTGGCTGGCCGAGTTGGCTGTGCAGCGCGGATACGATCAAATCGACACGACAACGCGAAACAGCTTCGACTTGGTGGCTGCGGCGCAGAACGCCGACACCCTGGGCCATCTGCTTTACTGGCAGCCGGCTCGCGTGGATTACGACCTGGCCCGCGAAACCAAGGCGGTGAAGCAGGCCGCCGATCTTCCGCATGAACTGGAGGCGCTGGCTTCCTTCGCCGCTACGCAGAAGGCGCGAATCCAAAGCGCCGTCCAGGAGCGTGCAACGGAGCTGCATTTGGGAGCAATACAGCCGCTCGCCCCCAACTTCGGTCCCGAAGCCGAAAAGATCGTCGTTCGCCGCAAGCGAATGGGCGCGCTCCCGCTCGACGAGATTCCGCAAAGTCAGCGGGAAGGGTTTCCTTCCAGCGGCTTCTGGTCGCCAACCACCGCAGCGCTTTACTGGTGCGATGGGAAGCGCAATCTAGCCGAGGTCATTCAAAACACGGAAATGGAAATGGGCCAGTCAAATTTTGACTGGGTAGGCTATTTCAAATTCCTCCAGCAGCACGGTTATGTGGACTTCGTGCAGCAGTGACCCGCTGGGAGAAAGCGCCAATGCGCTCATTGACACATTCGGTCTGCGTAACTGGTGATCGGAGATTCGACTTTCCCCGCAAAATGCGTGCCTTTTGCTTTTGGAGGACGCCGGAGAAGATTCTCCGCGCATTGAAATCCGCTCCTGAACAGAGTCATTCTCTGACCGGGAAATGCCGGGTGTCTTTCGGAAAGTGGAAATGTCGGGACGCGCAGATTTGAACGCCCTCGCAAACAACCAAAAAGGAGATGACTGAATGTCTCGCCTTGCTGATAACTCGCGGGCCGAGTGACTCTTTCAGGAAAGAACCAGTGTGCTGCGTCCGATCGTTTCTCTTTGAACTACATTGAGCGGACGCGAGCCAATTCGACAATCTTATCGATCATGTCCGTGTATGAGTAACCGGCCTTCTTGGCTGCCATAGCGAATTCCGCGGCGCTGGCGAGCCATGGGTTTGGGTTGGCTTCGATGACGTACACCTCTCCTTTCTTGTTCAAGCGCATATCAATGCGACCGTAGTCACGCAGCTTGAGAGCCCGATAGGCGGCGAGCGCTGTGTCCTGAAGTTTTTTGATGGTCTCCTCGTCGAGGTCTTCTGCCGGCGCCGATTTTGTCACCTTGTAGGCCTCGGTCTCGTGATCGAACTTCACATCCTGACACGCGATCCGCGGGGCTCCCTTGGGAAGCCTGGAGAGGTCGAGTTCAATCAGCGGGAGCACCTCGGCGTTGTCGTTTCCCAGAATAGCGGCGTAGACTTCGCGACCTTCAATGTACTCCTCAATGAGCGCCGGACTGTCGAATTCCTCGTGGATGTAGTGAATGCGCTCCATCAGCTCCTTCACGCTACCGACGACGGAGCCCTGGTCGATGCCGGCGGATCCATCTTCAGAGACAGGCTTCACGATGAGAGGAAATTCTATATCGTGCGAGTGGTCGGTGCGGCCTTTATAGGAAGTCGCGAAGTCCGGGGTCTTTATCTTGTGGAAGTCGAAAATCTTTTTCGCGATTGACTTGTCCTGGGCAAGGTAGAGAGCCTGCGGGCCGCCGCCGGTATAGGGAATGTGCAGCAGTTCCAGATAGGCGGCGATGTTTTTGTCCATGGTGTCGTTGCCGGCGTAAGACTCCGTGAGGTTGAAGAGAAGGTCGGCACCGCACTTGGCGAGCGCAAGCAGCGATTGATTCTTGCCGTCGAGGACGTGATACGAAGGCTCGTGCCCCAGCTTTGTCAACGCCGCGAAGATCTCTTCGCGGTCGTGCAGCGGATCTTTTTTCTTCATCCGGCGTTTGCCATTCTTGCGGCGCGGCGCCTTGACCGGCTCTGGCTCCGGTTCCGGCGGCCCATCTTCCCAGACGTCGTGCAATATCGTTACTTTCAGGTTTGCCATGAGACCTCTACGCTTTTTTTCGTATGACCCACAACCGCCGCAAGGGCAGATGCGAATCGCCATTCAGGGCAGAATGAACTTTCCCCGACTGATGTAGTTCATCGCCAGCGCGGTCGCGTACACAGTGACTTCGGTTAGAGATTCTGTTTCACATTTTACGTCGGCACGCAGGCCGAGGTCGCTGACTTTTGTTTCGATGGCTTCCACTAACTTCTTAACCAGGGGACGCTGAACGCCCGTCCAATAGTTCACCTTATCGACGAGAATCTTACGGTTCTCCCGAAGAAGATCGGCCGCCGGGCGGACATTATTTCTGCGCTGCTTCGATACGTTAAAGATGTCGCGCAGATCGGTTTCGAGGGGAAGCTCACCGGGAGTGAGCTGTTGGTCGAGCGCCCGCTGATAGAATTCGCCGACCGTCACATCCATTTCGTCGACGGTAATATCGGTATCACCGTGTGCGAACACAGGGTCGGCATCGCCGAGCTTGCGGCCAATACGGTCCATGTAGAGCAGCTTCTTCATTGCCCCCCAGCCTTTGTACCGCTTCCGCCAGTTGGACCGTGGCGTCAGCCATACCGCGAACGTCTCTGCGAAATCTTCGTCGGGATGCTTTTGCGCGTACCAGCCCTCCAAGTGCCGCACGAACTGTCGCGAGAAGGGGACCGGTTTGTAGTTGTCCCGGTAAGGCCGACGGAACGGTCCGAAGAGGTTGCGCCATTCTTGCGTTTTATAAAGCGTGTAGGCGTAATTGAAGGCATGGCCGGCCTCGTGGCGCATGTACATCATGATCTGCCGCGTATCTTCAATGTCATTCATTTCGGATTCAAGGCGCTGCAGTTTGGGATCGGCCAGGTAGAACGGAATTCCGATAACGGGCTCCATGTTCGGGCAGCCCCACTCATCCGTGAGATAGCACTTGGGGTGGAATCTCTTGAGCCCTTTGGCGTCCAGCTCCTTATAGAGTTGCTGGACGAAGCGTTCAAGGGGAGAGCCTTCCAGCTTCAACCCGAGTTGCTGAATCGGCTTGGAGAGGATCTCCTGAACTTCCGCCGGCGCTTTTTCGAAATCGGTCACAGTTGGTCGAAGCGTAGCACGACAACAGGCCGGGGAGGAAATTCGCGAGCCATTATTTCGCTAGCATTAACCTCACGGGTATTCGAAAGTAATTCCCGTGGGTGTTTCACATCGGTGCCGCGTCAGCTCCAGGTGGAACATCTACATCGGGTAGCAATCCTTGGACCACGATTTCAATGGTTGCCAAATCGCCGATGCGCTCATCGACAGATTCTGTCCCCGTAACTGGCGATCTGTCGGAGAGTGCGGTTCGCCCCTGCTTGTCGACCTCTACGGCTGCAGATCCCGTTCCGGAAACATGAACACAAGCAGCACGATTCCGACGATGGTGAATTCGCGAAAGGCGGTTTCCTCGCCGTTCCACGCATGCGACTGCCACATCAGGAACCATTCCCCGCCAACTGAGATAAACGCCATCAGCCACATCAGCAGCGAGAGCGTCAGCGCCATTACCGGGATTCGCTTGGCCGCTTCGAAGTTCATGGCCGGTCTTCGGATGGCGCGTAATAACGCCACGCAGCCCAACCACAGCAAAATCGCCGTCACCATCTCCCACACAATAATGGCGATGTAAAACGAATAGTCGGCGGCTGGTGACATTAGAGCGCGCCACATTCCGTGGTTCCCGGGGAAGGTTGTGTCCATCAACAGCACGTGGCGGACAAGTTGAAAATTCGAGTGGAAATCAGTCAGATTGTTGAACACGACGAGCGAGTAGAAAAAAGCGATTCCTGCAAGCAGCAACAGCTTCACGATGCGCGTGATCACTTGCCGTCTCCTCGGGTGGTACTGATGCCGGGTCTTCGGGGTTCATGCTAGCTTGGAGTTCCGAACGATTCAACATCAAACTTCTCGCAAACCGGCCAATATCGTTCTATCGACAGCAGCACGGTGGTGATAGAAGTTGAACATGATCTCCGGCAGGATCATGATGAAAGGGAGGGCCTCGTCAGGCGGCGGACGAGTAACAGGACTATCATCACAACGCCGACCAGAGTAAACGAGCAACCTGCTGCAGGTCTATGTTTTTTGAAAAAAATAAACCCTAATCAAACAGGATCAGATACCCACAGTGAAAAAGACACAAATCGAAAATGCAGCCGCGCCGGAAGACTCATCCCCAATCAGCGATGCGATGAAATCGCACTCTCTTATCACCCGGCGTGAAATGCTGGCAATGACCGGTATGGCCGGCTTGACGGCTTTGACCGGTAGCGCAGCCGGCGCTGTTCCGCAGACTCAGCCAGCCGGTGCTGCTCGGACGACGGGGCAGAAGCGGCCTCGTATCGCCTGCCTCGTCAGCTATTGGGGCCTGCCGACCTCCCATGCCGACTGGATCGTAAACAAGTTGTTGGACGGTTATTGGTGGAAGGGCGCCTACACTCCTTCGCAGGTGGAGGTGGTGTCCGTTTACATCAATCAGCTGGACACGAGTTTGCTGGGTCAGAAAGTATGCAAAGCGAAAAACATTCCCATCTTTAAATCAGTGGGGGAAGCCGTCACGCTTGGCGGGAAGGAACTTGCGGTGGATGGTGTTGTCATCGTCTGCGAACACGGGAACTATCCGACCGATCTGAAGGGCCACTGGCTCCTGCCGCGCTGGTGGATCTATCAGCAGGTGATCCGCGTCTTCGAGCAGAGTCAACGCTCGGTGCCCATCTTTAACGACAAGCACCTTTCTTACAATTGGGACGACGCCAAGTGGATGTTTGATAAATCCCGTGAACTGAACTTTCCCCTCACCGGAGGGTCTTCCATCCCCATTTACTACCGCACGCCTTCCATCGAGCTTGCTCCCGATACGCCGCTGAAGAATGGACTCCTGATTGGAGATATGGCGGACGAGGGAGCCTCCTTCCATTGCATTGACGTGCTCGAGTCTTTTATGGATCGGCGCAAAGGCGGGGAGACAGGCGTCAAGTCGGTGCAGTCGATTCGCGGGCCTGAGGCATGGAACTGGGTCGAAGCGAATGCCTGGGCTCACAATTCGCTGGAAGCCGTACGGAAAAAATTCAATCTGCCGCCCGGACACTTTCAACACGGCGACCCGGCTCATCCGCACCGCAGACAGTCCAACCTCTGCATTGTGGAGTATAACGACGGAACTAAAGCGGCCTCAATTTCAGGCAGCGGTGTCGGTTGGACCTTCGCCGGCGATATCGAAGGACAGAAAGACCCGACGATCATCTCGATGCTTGGATGGCCGGGCCCTGTCTCACAGTTCCACGCGGCCAATGCCCACGAACACTGGCTGATCGAGATGATGCTGACCCGGAAAGAACCGTTCAATGCGGAGCGGCTGCTGGTGTCAACAGGCATTGTGAACTACTACATGGACTCGAACTGGCAGGACGGCCGTTACTCTGCCGTCGGACGGGTGCTCGAGACGCCGTACATCGACATGAAATATCAGTCCACCCACGGACCGCTCTTTAATACGGGGCCACGGCCGCCGGATACTCCATTCATACGGGGTTTTGCCACGGCATAGTCTTCGTTCAGATGTATATCTGCTCGCGCATTGGTTTGAGCAATGCCGCATCGCTCAATCCGAGTCAGCCACACATAAGTGCGTTGGCATAAACCTGGTGGTTTACCAACGGCAACTAGTTCACAAATCCCCCTGCTTCCTTGGTCTTGTCACATACACCATTCGTTGGCTGCGTGGGCAAGAAGTTGACCCAGGCTGACCCTCCGCCGGAAGTATTGGGTGGGCTCAGCAATGCTGGAGTGCTGAAATCGAAGAAATCGCTCATGTCCCCGTTTTTGAGCCATTGTTGATCTCGGGCTGTCAGGGGCGGGACATTAAATGTCTTCTCGATAAATGCCAGGATGGCAGTGTAGTCCATAGGAGTGTGCGAGACGTAGTGGGGCTTTACATACGGTGAAATCACCATCAAGGGCACTCGCAGACCGCTCAGGTTGAACATATCGTAGCCGCCGTTCTGTGGTGTGGGAGCGGTAAGCGTCGCGTCGGGGCCAATGTGGCAGTAGCCATAGGAGCCATTGTTCGGATCCGGGCACTCCCCTTGCGAGTACGGACCGGGAAGCGGGACCGTGATTGGCGGCACATGGTCGTACAGGCCGCCTTCCTCATCGTAGGTCAGAATGAATACAGAATCTTGCCAGGCATCGCTATTCATCAGTGCGGTGACGATGGACTGGACAAAAGCCGCGCCCTTTTGGATATTGTTGTCGGGATGTTCGTCAAGGCCGCTCTTACCAGAGGCGGCTTCGATGAAGATAACCTGGGGCAATGCTTTGTCGGGGTCGCAGGGTCCTCCGCTGCAACTGCCTGCAAGCAGGCTGGTCAGATAATTCAGGTGGGAAGTTTTGCTCTGAATGGCAGGATCATTCCAGTCCTGGAAATTCGGCAAAAACATTCCATCCTGATAGTAGTAATGCCAGCTCACGTTCGCTTTGTTCATGGCTTTGAAAATAGTCGGTGCGCTGTACTGTGGATGGCTCGCGTCCTCGTCGCCATACTCGTGACCGAATGAGCTTGCGGCGAACAAGTACATGCGGTTGGGATATGTTGCGGACAGGACCGGCGAGAACCAGCGATCACTGGTGGCAAAGAAGGTCGCCAGATCATAGTAGTAGGGTAAGTCGGTCTGGTTGTAATAGCCCATGGCGCGGCTACCCTCGGGATCGTAGTTCGTCTCGGTGGCGGAAAGGCCGCCGTTGGGCGTGTCCAGGAAATTATTCATGGCAAATGAGGTGGAGGTGTACTGGCTGGTCTTTTGCCACGCAGCATCCCCGCCGGCTAACCCCACATTATGATGGCTTTCATCCCAGGAAGGCGTCGGGTTCTGAGTACAGACGGTTGGCTCGTGGAATGGCTGGACTTGTTTGCCGTCATGATGATTCGTCAGCACCACGTTTGGATCGAACCCGTCTACATCCGATGGGCTGGCCTGGATGCCGAACGGCTGCAATCGTTGAGCACGATAAGCCCCCAGGACGCCAAAGTAATTGTCGAACGAGCGGTTCTCCTGCAGCATGAAGAATATGTGCTTAATCTTGCCCGCCGCCGCTGACGTAACGGTTACCGTAACGGCTTGTTTCAGCTGTGTACCATCCGCAAGCGTTGCCGTCGCCGTGTAGGTGGTTGTCGCACCTGGTGAAACCGTGATGGAGCCATGGGGTATGGGCGTGCACGCGGTGCAGACATTATTGTCAATCGAAAGCGAGGTCACAGAGCTGTCGAGATCCCAAGCCAGTGTGACCGGTTGATTGGGCGTAATGGTAGCGGGGGAAGCCGTCAGATTTATAGTGACTGCGGTAATGGTGACACTGGCCGGCTGACTTTGTTGGCCTCCAGCCCCGGTGGCGACCATGGTGTAGGTAACTGTCGTCGGAACTGGAATGGGGATACCAGTGGAATTTGAAACTGGCAATGCGCCAGACTCACTTGGATCACCCTGGGGAAGCTCAGGTGTAAAGGTCACCGAAGTGGCATTGGTCGTCTGCCACTTCAACGTTGATGACGCGCCCGCCACAACGGTCGTGGGACTTGCCGTCAATTGCGATATCTGCGGTGCGCCCTGGGCAACAGTAACCGATACGCTCTGAGGCGCAGTGCTGCCCCCTGGCCCAGTCGCCACGGCAGTGTAGGTTGTATTTTCCGTGGGCTGGTCGGGAGCAGGATTTTGTGCCGTGGAAATCTGCCTTGTGACTCCATCGGCACCGACAGCTGTGATTGTGATCGAAGTGGCATTGCTCAATTGCCAGCTCAGGTCCACAGTATCGCCTTTTGTAATGCTGCTACTGCTTGCGCTGAAAACCAGGGTTGGGGGCTGCGGTCGCGTCACCGAGACATCCACCGCCTGCGAAGTGGTAGCGCCTCCTTGCCCAGTGGCTACGGCAGTGTAGGTTGTGTCTTCTGTCGGCTGGTCTGAAACTGGATTGTTCGCGGTGGAGATTTGCCGGGTGACTCCATCGGCGCCCACGGCAGTGATTGCGATCGAGGTGGCGGGCGGCCACCTGCCCGTCATCCGGAGCCGCCGCTGCGGTGAAGGTGAGCGTGGGTGCGGGCTGGTTCACCGCAACCTTGGCTTGCCCCTGAGCACTCCCACCGGCTCCAGTAGCAGTTGCAGCATAGGTCGTGGTCTGCGTGGGTTTATCCTGAACGCTGCCGCTTAATTGGGAACTGGTGGAAATCTGGCGTATGGAGCCATCCGCCCCGGTTGCGCTAATCGCTACGGAAGTGGCATTGGTGGTTTGCCAGGTCAAAGTTACGGCCTGGCCGGTGGCGATGCTGCTGCTGCTGGCCGAGAAAGTAAGAGTCGGCGCCGCCGTCACATGAGAGCCAGTTGAACCGGAACCGCAGCCTATCAAGGCGCAGAGCAGTGAAATTGCCGCCAGCTCGAACAAAATTTGCGAACCTGTTGCGAGCCGTCCAATCCTGCCGAGGGTGGGGGATGAAATTCGCCGCTGCGGGCGACTCCTAGGCATCCTGCTTCTGCCCCTGGTGTTGGTCGTCTATGAAGCATACCTGCTCAAGAGCAGGATCCTGTAAATCTAACATCCGCAACACAATATGTCTGATGGCTGTTCCCATCCCATTTCCTTTCCGGATCAGCGTCCAGCTGGCAAGCGTTGTGGCTAACCGCCTAGCCACTTAGATTCTGAGATGCCGCTTACAGTTGATTAGGGGTGTCAAACTCTTTTTGAGACCACAAAAATTCTCGTAAAGTGCCTTTTTGTCTTTGGCTGCCCCAGATACCCGTGTATAAATTCTAATACTTCCTCGAATTACCCCGATTACTCCACGACGGTCGCTTTATTCGCGCCCACATCCGGATCGACCTGTTCCCTGTCGGCGCTCAATCAATGCTTTTCATACGAACCACAGCAGCAAGAGCTATGCGAGCCCGAAGTTTTGCTTGAGGGCGAAACGTGCCACGCCGCCCTCAGCGCCAGCTTGCACTTCTAGTGCTGAATCTGCTTCGATTCCTGAATAATTGCTTCGGCCGCGTTGCCGGCCACGACCCAGTTCGCGGACCCGGCTACGACGGCTTCATCCTCGAACCAGAGGTATCCGAAGTCGTCGATGCATTCCGGAAAATCCGGCTTGATAATGACGTAGCCCGGAATCACGGCGCCCGGAATATAGGAGTTGTCGGCGCGGTTGTTGCTGTATGTCTTCGTCTTCGAGACCGTACCGACGCCGGCTACATAGGAAGTGCTGGATACCGGGTGGGTGCCGAGAATGTAGTTGACGGCGCGCAATGTGTATTCAGGCCCCACAACATCTGGAAATGCCTTGTGCAGGAAGTACATCCGGATCGCCATGTCGACCACAGCGCCCGATCCGCCCCATGTACCCAGGCTGGGAGGGACGCCAAAGGGTGTGGACCGCTTGTCGCATTTGTTGCTTCGCGCTCGGGTCCAGATACGGCAACGCCCGCACTGCCGTCCAGCCGCGTAAGCCTATCTGCTGCGGGGTGATCATCTGTGGAAACAACTCCTTCAGGCGGGATCGATAGGGCTCAGCCCCGTGGGTGGCAATGGTCAATTCCAGAGCGGCTGCCCAGTCCAGTCCTGCGCCAGTTCGTCCATGGGCCGATCCGGTCGGTGGCGCTGTTTGTCGGTTCGGTATCGCAGAAATTGGGCGACTGGTCG
>JAZKAG010000229.1:0-2589 GCA_040389265.1 Acidobacteriota bacterium | reverse complement strand
AAATCTCTTTGCGTCCAGGCAGGAAGATCGATGCCCGGAGAATCCTCAAATTTTCCATTGGTAGAAAGCACGCGCCCCTTGAACCGATCGACCATGGCGGCGCAGCCCATGGCAACACCGATGCAATCTTCGACGGGGACGTGCAGCTTCGCGAGCATGTCGTAGACGATAGCCTTGAGGCGAGGCAATAGCGGTAGCAGTTCTCCGCCGTCGTCGACAGAAATTTCCTGCGACATGAGGATTTTGTCATCCTCGACGATCGCGATGGTGACGTGGGAACCGCCCAGATCAAGGGAAATAGCTTTCATGGTGTACCTGGTGGCGAAGTTGCACAAAAGTCCAGAAGGTTCAGAATACTCGAATTCAGACTCGAGAAGTAGAGTGGAAGCAGGATTCGATGCGCCAGCGCTCGGCCAGAGGACAGCAAAGAAAAAGCCGGGAATCCATGAGGATTCCCGGCGGTAGGAACGGTGGCTTTAAAAATCGTACCGCAGTGAGAATTGCTGTTTTCGGGTCTGGACCAGCGAGGAACTATAGATGCCGAAGCCCGCACCGCTGGTGACCTGGGTATTGAGGCCGCCGTTGCTGCTGATGGCACTGGTGTCGAATCGGGATGAGTTGGAAACGTTGAATACTTCCCATGCGAAGCGAAGGGTCTGGTGGCGGAATGTATTCCATGTCTTGGAAAGGCTGGCGTCCTGCTCAAAATAGCCATCGCCGCGGAATGCATTGCGGCTGCCGCCTTCGCCCGGGTACGGATAGCGGAGGGGGTGACCGGTGGCGATGCCGTTATTCAGGGAATCTGGATTTGCGAAGACTTGAGGCAATCCACCCTCAACCAGGTGCTTGTGAATTTTGATGGGGCCAGTAACCACGGCGGGGGTGTTCTGCTGATAGTCGGTGGCGTAGCTGAGCGGGGGCAGAATGCTGAAGGGCAGACCGCTCGACCAGCGAGTGATGCCTGACAGTGTCCAACCGCCGATGATGGCATTGACAGCCCGGTTGGATTCTGCGCCATACCTCATGCCGCGGCCGAAGGGCAGTTGATAAATGAAGTTGCCGGTGAGCAAGTGGCGAGTATCAAAGTCGGAAACGGCTCGATTCGACTTGGGATTAAAGGCATTGGTAATGAAGCTGAAGCTGTTGGTGGTGAACTCACTGGCGCGCTCGGTGTCGGAACCCATGTCAATTGCGTTGGAGAAGGTGTAGCTGAAGTTAAAGGACAAGCCGGAATTGGTGACTTTGCGGGCAGTCAACTGAAAGGCGTTGTAACTGCTATTGCCGATGGAAGACCACGCGTAGAGCGATGAGAACTGCCGTTGGTAATAGCGAGTGGTGACATTGCCGTTGGAGTCTTCGTACGGACCGCAACCCAGACCGCCCTCGCTGGGATCGCAATACGCGTCGAGCTGGACCAGTGCGTAAGAGTCATTACCGGTCACTGCGTTGGGCTGGTAGATGTTGGTGTAGATATTCTGGGTTGCGCTCTGGCCACCATACGCGAGATAGGGGAACATGTTTTCCCAATACGCAATGGGCTGAACAGTGGTGGCGCCCGCGTAGGTTGCGATCGAGAGCAGCTTGGCGGCTTCAAAATAATCCATGCCGGACTTGGGGTCGACCAGATCGAGCGGCGTGGCGATGTCATTTTGCTGTAGCAGGTGACGGCCGAAGGTGCCGACGTAGTCTCCCTCAATTGAAAAACTGTGGGGAAGCTCGCGCTGGAGGGAGAGATCCAAGGCTATGGTGTAGGGCGTTTTGATTTTGTTGTCTACACCCCAGGTAATGGCAAGACCGGTGTTGACATTGTTCGGTGGAGTATAGGGGTACTGGATCACCGAGGGAATGGAAACACCTGCCAACGGTGGAACCGCGGTGACACTGGTGAAGCGCGGCGCATTGTCCACGGAGAATTGGCCGGCCGGGTTGGAAATGGAGGTAGTCAAACCGAAGGAACCGTAGGTGGCGAAAGTATCGACGATGCCTTCTCCAAAGTGGTCAAAGTACACGCCGCCGCCGACGCGGATGGAAGTCTTATTGTCGGGTGCGACGACCAGAGCAATGCGGGGCGCAATGTTGTTGTACTGCATGTTCCAGTAGGAAGACTTGCCGTTTGCCTTGCCGGAAGGAGCAAAGACCAGATCAGGTTGATCGGTAATGCCCTGGTGCATTCCATTCACGCGATTCTCGAACCACTGATGTGTGTCGACGGTTGGCTGTAGTTGCTGGCCGTGGGTTTCATACGGGGGTTGCAGGAGGACCTGACGAATGCCGAAGGTTAAGGTTGCGTTGGGATAAATCTTCCACTGGTCCTGTACGTAATACTCGAACTCTTTGTTGAAGTAGTTCAGGGAGACAGGTGCACCTTCCGCGCTAGTGTTTCCGGTTTTACCACCGGGCTGGACAGTAAAGTTGAATTGCCCCTGGATGAAGGGAATGATGCCGGTCATCATGCCCACGACTTCGCTATAGGTGGTGGAATCGCCGGAATCGACGGGAGGCTGTCCGAATGCGCCGGGATCGAGGCTGGTGCCTGCACCGGCGATGGAACCGCCGCCTTGCAGCCATTGAATGTTGCCGTCGGCATAG
>JAZKAG010000228.1:0-6807 GCA_040389265.1 Acidobacteriota bacterium | reverse complement strand
ACCGCTCAGCACGGAAGTCGTGTCATCCGCCTTGCCAAATCGCAGCAGCGGACCCTGTAGCGTACCCAACCGGATCACGTCGTTCGGGATGAGCGTCTGACGTTCCACTCGCTTGCCATTAACGTAAGTGCCGCTTTTGCTGCCGCAGTCGACTAAGTGAAATTGGCCGCCTTCATACACAATTTCCCCGTGATTGCGCGAGATATACGGATACGGCAGCACCAGGTCGCGATCCGGAGAGCGTCCAATCGTAAACGGAGAGTGAGCCACGACCACCTCACGCTGGGACGATCCATCCACCAGCAGTAAAAGCGTGTTGGGCGTGGGCAGCATCGCAGTCCCCATCTTAAACCGGAGAAGAGTTCGGTCACCGATGGAGATGATTTCAGGTTTGTGTGGTGGCGGCGAGTGGAATCGAACCACTGACCTACGGGTTATGAGTCCGTCGCTCTAACCATCTGAGCTACGCCGCCAATTTGGAGTGGAGAACGATCAAGGCCGTCAATTCATCATCCCGGCCCGCTGCAATGCGAGTCGATCCACCAACTGCCGGCAAGCCACTTGCGAACATCCGCATGGACGACATTGCGAACTAACCGGGCACGCAACTAACAGGGTAGCATTTGGAAGCGCAGCAGCAAAGCATCGCAACCGACGTTCTCCATCAAGGATAGGTCATGGTATCCCGCAGAATCTTTATGACAGGCATATCGGCCGCTTGTCTGGCGTCCTGGCATCGTTTGCATGCGGCCTTTGGCGAGTTGGGAAGGTTCGCGGCTGCGACGCGATCGGAAACGAATGCAAGCGCGCCTCGCATTGGCAATTTCTATTACAAGGCTCCCAACGGTATCGCCTTCATCTGGCAGAATGCGGCTGCTTTTGTCATCAACCCGGGCGGCTCGTATAACGCCGGGACCGTGGCACCGGATGACTCATTTCACAAAATCATTTTTTCGCCGGAGAAGACTTCGCCTCGTTTGCGGCGGGTGGAGTTCACCTGGTCGCGTGTGGGCGACGCCGTTGTGGGACGGCTGGTTGCGTCCGATCCGGGCGAAATGAGCGTCAGTCTCAATGAAAACTGGCCGGCTTTCAGCAGCGTATTTTCTGGCGAAGACGATGGCGTCAAGGGCGTGGCGACGCTAGCTACGGGGAAAACGGTGACCTGGCGTCTGCGAGCGAGTCCCGCTGTGAAGTCTGCCGATGCCTCGCAATTTACGGTTGCTCTTGGCGGTCCCGACAAACCGACCTACCTTGTCGCGGGATTCGGAGAGTTGCCGCCCTTCGAGGGAATCGATGCTCATCTCGTCGAGGCTGAGAAAGCCTATGAAGTGCGACGACCCAAAGCGAAGGGACCGTCAGGCGATATCCTCGGCGCAATAGCAGACAATCTGAACAACTCGCGAATCTATTCGAATGACAACCACCGGATCGCGATCAGCGTTTCCCGTACTTTCGGCGTACAGGGGCCGAACTCATGTCCGTATTTTTGCTGGGATAGCTTTTTCAGCGGCCTGTTAGCCAGCCTCGACAATCCGGAAATGGGACGCGACACCGTGCGCGCCATTCTCTCCTACCAGAGCGCCGAAGGGCTGGTTCCAAACTTTGCCCACTGGAATGATGGCGGCATCAGCATTGATCGTTCGCAGCCCCCGGTCGGTTCGCTGTGCGTGTGGAAGATGCATCAGTATTGGCCCGATCTCGATTTTTTGCGCCAGGTCTATCCCAAGTTGAGCCTGTGGCACGGCTGGTGGATGAAGCGGCGCAACGCAAAAAACGATGGGCTGCTGCAATGGGGCAGCAGTACCGGCGAGCTGGGCGCGGCTCAGGATGAAACCGGGTGGGACGACACGCCACAATTCGAAGGGGTCGCGGGCGTCAAGATGGTGGGTCACACCATGAATTGCTACGCAGTGGACTTGTGTTCCCTGTGGGCGATGGATGCGCATCACCTGGCGCTGATTGCCGACGCGATCGGCAAACCTGAGGACGCCAAAGGCTTCCGTCAGGACGCGGCCGACATGAATGCCCGCATCAACGCGAAGCTGTGGAACGAGGCGCTGGGCCTCTATTGCAGCCGCTTCTGCGATAAGCAGGATAGAAGTCCCGGAGATTTTCTGACCCGCATCACGCCGGCAAATTTCTATCCTCTGATCAGCGGTGCTGCGGATGCTGCGCGCGCAAAGAAGACTCTGGCGGTAATGACCGATCCGGAGCAATTCTGGGGGCGGTGGATCTTGCCGACCGTTTCACGACGCGATCCTTTGTTCCTGGGGCAGACCTATTGGCACGGGACCGTCTGGGGCCCCGTCAATTACCTGGTGTTTCAAGGCGTGAGGCGCTATGCCTCGCCGGAATTGCAGGCAGCCTTCGCGCAAAAGAGCGTCCATCTTTTTATGAACAACTGGTTGGCGGATGGGTATTGCGGAGAAAACTTCCTCAGCCTCGATGGGAGTGTGGGTGGCAACCGCAACTACACCTGGGGCGCGCTGCTGTGCCTGATCGGTGTCGAGTCGATGGCCGACATTGATGATCATGGCGTCCCCAAGCCCGGCCCCGGATATGGCGAAGTTGTCGAACTGACAAACCTGCCGATCCACGGCAAGCCGCATCGCGTTTCCCTGCAGAATGGAAAGCCGCGAGCCACAATTGGGCCGGAGTGAGGATTGAACGTAAGCGGACAAAGCGAGCCGATCCTGGGCGGAAACATTTTGCATTAGACTCAGATTTACATGCCCGCGTCCTCCAAATTTTCTGGAAGCCAGGTGATTGGCGTCATCCCGGCGCGCCTGGCTTCGACTCGTTTGCCCCGCAAAATTCTGCGCGAAATCGCTGGCAAGCCGATGCTCGCGTGGGTCTATGACGCTGCGTCGAAAGCCGGCGTATTCGATCGCCTCATCGTCGCCACCGACACGCAGGAAGTCGCTGAATTTTGCCGCGCCAATGGATGGGAATGCTGGATGACCTCTTCTGATCTGGCCAGCGGAACTGACCGCGTGCACGCCGTGGCGCAACAGCTTGCGCATGAAGACAGCCGCGATTCGTCAAACGACATTTTCGTCAATATCCAGGGCGACGAGCCGCTGCTTCGGACGGAACATTTCCGCACCCTGCTGCGCCCCTTCCAGCGCGACGACGTCGAAGTTTCCACGCTGCGTACAGCCTGCCCTGCGGAAGAAATCGCCAATCCCAACGTGGTCAAGGTTGTGGTCGACCACGATGGAAAAGCGCTTTATTTTTCTCGCGCGACAATTCCCTTCAATCGTGATGGAAATTTCGTCGGCACCATCGGGTACTGGAAACACCTGGGCCTCTACGCCTACCGCAAGCCCATCCTCGATCGCTTCCCTCACCTGCCTGCCAGCCAGTTGGAGGCGACCGAGCGCCTGGAGCAATTACGGCTGCTCGAGAATGGAATCGCCATCCACGTAGAGCCGGTCGAGGACGACACCATCGGCGTCGACACTGAAGCTGACCTGGAAGCCGCCGCGGCCGTTTTGCGCCAGCGGGAGAGTCAACCGCTTGCCCCCTGAAGAATTTTCCCAGCTGGCCGCCCTCGCCAGACGAAACCCATCGGTTCCGATACACTAAATGCTGGAGATCAGGATGAATCTGTTTTGCTTTCTTCCTCCTCAGGTGGCTCGCCGCCGCCTGAAGCTGGGAGTGTATTTGTGCGCTGTTTTCATGGCAACATCCATGCTCGGGCTGGCACAGTCACCGCCTCAGTCCAGCAGCAGCGACACCACCAACAGTAACGGCGCCACTCCGGCAATTAATAATCCGCAGAACCACAACGTGAGCACGGGAAACTATATTCCGCCGGCGCCTCCCTCTGGCCCGGATGTGTACTACAACCACCGTTGGGACCTCTATGGCGGCTTTGCCTACACAAATTTTCTCGCTGGCCCGGAGTTGATTCAGCGATCGAACATGGGTGGATGGGAAGCCGCTGCGACCTATTGGCGGGGATGGCACTGGGGCCTGCTGGCGGATGCGCGTCAGTACATCGGCACCTCCGGCGTATTCCCCAATACGGCAGGTCCAGGCCAGCCGCCATACTGCACACCATTTTCGACCAACTGCAATAACAATCGAACCATCACAGGCCCACGCATCATGCAGTACTACTTCATGGCTGGTCCAGAGTATCGAATGATTCGACGCGCCAAAGCGTCGGCCACCGTGCATGCGACGTTCGGACAGGCGTGGGGTATTTTCGATGCCGCAACGCTGCATGGTCTTGACGTGCGGACTATAGGCTTATTTGCAACCCAATGGACCTTTGCCAGCGCCATCGGCGGCACATTCGACTACAATTACACCCCTCGCATCGCCTTTCGCGCCCAGCCGGAGTTGGTGATGACTCGCTATGGTGGAACCTTCCAGCAAAATTTTGGATTTTCCGTAGGCCCGATCTTCCGTTTGGGCCACCTGGACACGTCCGGCGGAGCGACTCCATCTGGCGGCAAACACTGGCACTTACATAACCCGCTGCATAAGTGACCAAAGGGCTCGTCCTTCGGTACTTTGACACCGATGGCAAGCAGGAATGAGTATCTCAATCAGAAGCGGATTGGAATTTAGGCCCTCCCCCCTATCTCCAGTCTTAATTCCTTCCGCTTTCCTCACTCCCCCTTAAAAATTGAAGTACGGCATCGAAGCGCAAAACTGCGCAGAGCCGCGTCCAGCTACCGGGACGCGTTTTTCTCCTATCAGAAAGCACACACGCAAAAGGCCTCCATCGAATGGAGGCCTTTTGCATTCTTACGTCTGGGAACTAGGCCAGCTCGTACCCGGCGAAAAAGTAGCCGATCTCGAACGCGGCGGTGTCTTCTCCATCGGAACCGTGAATCGTATTCTCTTCAATGCTGCCGGCAAACTCTTTGCGGATGGTGCCTTCTTCCGCGTTGGCGGGGTTGGTAGCTCCCATCAGTTTGCGCAGGTCGGCGATGGCATTTTCTTTTTCCAGCACCATCACGAAGATGGGACCGGACGACATAAAGTCCGTCAGCGAATTGAAGAATGGACGCTGCGCATGGACCGCATAAAATCCTGCAGCCTGCTGCTTGCTGATCGAAAGGCGCTTGATGGCGACCAGGCGGAAGCCTGCTGCCTCAATCATGGCGAGAACGGCGCCGGTCTGGCCCTTGCGGACCGCATCCGGCTTGACGATGCTAAACGTACGTTGCAATGAAAACTCTCCTTGAGCTATTGAAGATTTTTGAATTTCGCTATGCCTTGCCGATCACCTGTGCCAGGGTTTCGCCGATTAGAGCGGGTGACTTGGCGACGTGGATTCCGGCGGCTTCGAGCGCCTTCATCTTGTCTGCCGCGGTTCCCTGTCCGCCAGAAATGATGGCGCCGGCGTGACCCATGCGTCGACCTGGAGGCGCTGTCTGTCCAGCGATGAAGCCGACCACAGGTTTCTTGACGTGGGCCTTTACGTAATCGGCCGCAGCCTCCTCCGCAGTGCCGCCAATTTCTCCAATCAGAATAATGGCCTCCGTGTCCGGATCATCGTTCAGCAGCCGCAGCCCATCCACGTGCGTGGTACCGATGATGGGGTCGCCGCCGATGCCGATGGCTGTCGACTGGCCGATGCCCCGCTGCGTCAGTTGGAAGACTGCTTCGTAGGTCAGCGTGCCGGAGCGGGAAACGATGCCGATGTTTCCTTCCAGGTGAATGCGACCCGGCATGATGCCGATCTTGCATTTTCCCGGCGAGATGATGCCCGGGCAATTTGGTCCGATCAGGCGCGAGCTGGAATGCTTCAGCTTCTCCCACACCCGCACCATATCGAGCGTAGGAATGCCTTCTGTAATGCATACGATCAGCGGAATGCCGGCGTCCTCAGCTTCCAAAATGGCGTCCGCGGCAAACGGCGGCGGGACAAAAATCACCGTCGCATTGGCGCCGGTTTTGTTGACCGCCTGCTCCACCGTGTCGAAGACCGGCCATCCCTCATGGGTAGTTCCACCTTTCCCGGGCGTGACCCCGCCGACAACTTTGGTGCCGTATTCAGCACAGCCCTTGGCATGGAAGGTGCCTTCGCGGCCGGTAATTCCCTGCACGATCAGGCGAGTTTTTTTATCTACGAGTACCGACATTTATTTGCTCCCCTTCGCCGCGGCGACTGCTTTCTCTGCTGCATCCTTCATCGTTTGCCCGATGATGAAATTCAGACCCGACTCCTTCAGAATCTGCCGCCCTTCTTCCACGTTGGTGCCTTCCAAACGCAGAATGACGGGCACCTGCACATTCATTTTTCTGGCTGCCTCAACAACGCCGCGGGCCAGGGTATCGACGCGCAAGATGCCGCCGAAAATATTGATGAAGACGGCCTTAACGTTCTTGTCGGAGAGCAGAATGCGGAAGGCATTTTCAATCTGTTCCTGATTGGCACCGCCGCCGACATCGAGAAAGTTTGCCGGAGAACCGCCAGCGTACTGGATGATGTCCATGGTCGCCATGGCCAAGCCCGCACCATTCACCATGCAGGCAATGTTGCCGTCGAGGCGAATGTAGTTCAGCGCAAACTTCGAGGCCTCCACTTCCAGCGGATCTTCCTCGTTGGTGTCGCGCAACTCCTTCAACTCCTTATGCCGAAACATGGCGTTGTCGTCGAAGTTCATTTTGCAGTCGAGCGCGAACAGCTTTTCATCCTTGGTGGTGATGAAGGGATTGATTTCCATCAGCGAGGCATCCGTCTCGACGCAGGCCTTGTAGAGGCCTGTCATGAAGTGGACCGCTTGGTTGATCTGGGTCGGCTTGAGTCCAAGCGAAAACGCCAGCTTGCGCGCCTGATACGGC